>CAZKJW010000082.1:0-10674 GCA_964553125.1 uncultured Oscillospiraceae bacterium | reverse complement strand
TTCCGGTGCGCCTATTCCGGCAAGCCGGGCTTTTCCAATTATACGCCGCGCTCCTGATCGTACGCTTCCCACAGCGGACGATAAATCGCCACGGCCGCGTTGTGCTCCTCAAGCGTCTTGGAGAAATAGAGCGTTCCTTCCTCCGGGCTGGTCGAACAGAAATACAGATACTTTTCCGCCACATAGGTTTCGTCCGGGTAAAGCGCAGCGGTAATCGCCGCCTTGGACGGGCTGCAGATCGGGCCGACGGGCAGCCCCTGATTCCGGTACGTGTTATACGGCGAGTCGACGTTTGTTTCCGCGCCGGTCAGCGCCATCTTTTCGGAATGCGTGGCGTATTGCACGGTTACGTCGGAGCCGAGCGTCATGCCGGCGTCCAACCGGTTATGAAACACGGCGGAAACCTTTGCAAAATCCTCCGCCTTGGCCTCTTTTTCGATCATCGAGGCGAGCGTAATCACCTCGTCCATCGTCATGCCAAGCTCTTCCGCACGGTCGTGGCAGGTCGAATCGTACACCGTTTCCACCTGCGCCAGCAGCTTTTTGATCACGCTCTCCAGCGTCGCGCTGGTGTAGATTTCATAGGTGTCCGGCGCAAGATAGCCTTCCAGCAGATACAGCCGCTGCGCGGCGGTTCCGGCGGCAAGCACATCGGCGATATAGTAGTACGCGCCGAACGTCTCCGCATCGTTGCACAGATCCAGCACCGCCTGCTCGCTTTCGGCCACGCCGAGCTTCGCCAGATACGCCGCAATATCCTCCACGTTCCAGCCGGGAATGATCGTGATTTTCATCGTGATCGGGTTTCCGTCGCCGGCGGTCAGCTGCTCGGAAATCGCTTTCAGGCTCATTGAACGCGTAAGCGTGTATTCGCCCGTCTGTACCTTCTGGCTCATGCCCTGAAAATCCATGTAATAGCGAAGCACGGCCGCATTGCGGATCAGTCCGCTCTCCTGAAGATCAGCCGTCACGCGCGAAAGCGAGCTTCCGCTTTCGACCACAAACGCAACGGGCGTCTGATCGTTTTCGTCAACCGGGAAGAAGAACTTCTCGCCCAGCAGCTGCCAGCCGGAGAGCAGAATCCCGGCCACCAGCACGCAGGCCGCCAGCCCGACCAGAACCGGCCGCACCAGCTTCCAAAGCCAATCGTACCAGAAAAAGCCATACTGCCGCTCCTCCTGCAGCATCTGACGGTCATAGCGCTTGCGCAGCTTTTTCAAAATGCTTTCCTTTCCTGATTTGGTCTGCGAAGTCTATTATTCTCCGGGAACCCCCATGTCCATTCCGCACGCGTCAGTAACGGCTTTGAAGATATCCGCCATCAGCTTTTGCAGCCGCATTTCCGCAAGCAGATACGCCTGCACGTCGTTGTTCATATACAGAAGCGAGGCAATCTGCTGGAAGCGCTGCATCTCCTCCGAATCCGCCGCCGAGCCGCTTGCGGTCTGCAGCTGAATCCGCATCTGAAGCCTGCGGAACTCCGCCAGCAGGCGGCGGTTTGTTTCGTCGGCCTCGGCGATTTCCTTCAGGCGCGCGTATTCGCGTACTTCGTCGCACTGCCGCAGGTCGTTCGCCAGCGCGTTCGCGCTGTCATATACGTTCATGCCGCTCTCCTTAAATCTCAACGATGATCGGCAGGATCATCGGGTTTCTCTTGATTTTCTCAATCAGGTGCTTGCGCAGTTCTTCGCGCACGCGCGCCTTGATCGGGTTCCAGTCGCACGGCTCGATGCTGTCGTAATCGGCGAGGATATGCAGCACCACGTTGCGCACGCTGTCCATCAGCTCCTCTGCCTCGCGCACATAAACAAACCCGCGCGAGATGATTTCCGGCCCGGCGACCAGCATCCCCTGCTCGCTGTCCACAGCCATGACGACGATGATCAGGCCGTCCTGCGAAAGATGCCGCCTGTCGCGAAGGACGACGTTGCCCACATCGCCCACGCCAAGGCCGTCGATCAGCACGCTGCCGCTCGGCGCGGTGCCGGTCACCTTGATTTCCTTCTCATCCAGCTCAATGATTGAGCCGAGCTCCGGCACGACGACGTGATCGGGCGCGACGCCCATTGTCACCGCCAGCTTTGCGTGCTGGCACAGGTGCCTGTACTCGCCGTGAACGGGGATAAAATAGCGCGGATGCGCAAGCCGGTGAATCAGCTTGAGTTCTTCCTGCCGCGCGTGGCCGGAAACGTGTACGTCGGCCATCTGCTGCGCCTCATAAATGACCGTCGCGCCGCAGCGGTAGAGCTGGTTGATCACGCGCGAAACGAGCTTTTCATTGCCCGGAATGACGGACGAGGAGAGAATGACGAGGTCGGTCGAGCGGATCGTCACCTTGCGGTGCTCGCCGTAGGCCATGCGCATCAAGCCGCTCATGGACTCGCCCTGGCTGCCCGTCGTGACGATAACGACCTGATCGTCGCGATAGCGGTCGAGATCGTCGATGTCGATCAGCGCGTCCTCAGGGATTGTCAACTCGCCCATCTGCCCCGCCAGCTTGACGATATTGACCATGCTGCGCCCGATAAAGCAGAACTTGCGCCCGTAGCGCATGGCTTCGTTGACAATCAGCTGAATGCGGCTGACGTTGGAGGCGAAGGTCGCGATGATAATGCGGCCCTGCGCGTCGCGGAACAGTTCACGGAACGTCTTGCCGATGTTTTTTTCGGTCATCGTAAAGCCCGGACGCTCCACGTTGGTGGAGTCGGCCATCAGCGCGAGCAGCCCCTTGCTGCCTAGCGCCGCGATGGTGGAAAGGTCGGTGCCCTCGCCGTCGACGGGCGTGTAGTCAATTTTGAAGTCGCCGGTATGCAGCACGGTGCCCACAGGCGTGGTGATCGCCATGGCCACAGCGCCCGAAATGGAGTGGCTCACCTTGATGAACTGCACCGTGAAAGCGCCGAGATGAACCACGTCGCCCGGCTCGACGACGTTCAGCTCAATGCCGCCCACCTTGTGCTCCTTGAGCTTATGCTCCACAAGGCCGAGCGTAAGCTTCGTGCCGTAAACCGGCACGGGAATGCGTTCAAGCACATACGGCGTCGCGCCGATATGATCCTCGTGGCCGTGCGTGATGAGAAACGCGCGCACGCGGTCATAGTTCTTTTCCAGATAGCTGATATCCGGGATGACAAGGTCGATGCCCAGCATGTCCTCCTGCGGGAAAATCAGCCCGCAGTCCACCACCACGATATCCTCGCCATATTCAAACACGGTCATATTCTTGCCGATTTCATCCACGCCGCCCAGCGGAATAATCTTGAGTTTTTTCTCTTCCAGCATGCAAATTCTCCTTCCCTCGGAACATAACGCCTCAGGCGCCGGCAAATCTGCCGCCGCCGACACGGCTTCTGCATTTTTCTATATCGAACGCCCGCCTTGCGCAAGCGCCGCTATTCGTTCCTTAGAGAGTTATTATATCATAGTCTGTCGCTTTGCGCCAGAGTGAATTCATCTATCTTTCCATAACGCAAAACTTTTTTCAGCGGTTGAATTTTCTGCGTAGTCTCCGCGCCTTTGCAGCAAGCCGCCGCCTGCTGAGCGCTTCGCGCTTTTCAAGCGCAAGCGTGCGTATCATCCGCCACGCGGGCGTTTCCTGTTCCGTACGCAGCCGCGGCAAAAGCCCCAGCACGCAAATGCAGCGCAGCACAGCCGAGAGTATGAAAATATAGTCGTACCGGTCGAAACGCATTCCCGCAATGACCGGCGTCACCGTTTCCAAGCGCGCCAGCGCCCCATCCATCAGCGCGCCGCCCACAAAGTTGGAAAGCGCTTGTCCCATCAGCTGCGTGCAGGCAAAAAACACAGCCACGTACATGCTCCTGTTGCGCGCGGGAGCCGCCGCGAGATACATATTCTGCTGCCCCAGATCGCTCGCCGGGAAGCACATGCCGTTGAGAATGTTTGCAAACGGCAGCAGCAGGAACGAGCGCGGCCCGAGGAACAAGAACGTCAGCGGCAGAATCATGCAGTAGATTCCCACCGTCTGCACAACAGGACGATTGCCGAAGCGATCCATCTGCCGCCCCCACCAGCCGATGACCAGAATGGTTGCGAGGTTCGGCACGATCTGGTTGTAAATCGCAATCTCCACGTAGCTCATGCGGACTTCTTCCAGCAGGAACACGTTCAGGAAGGGCGACATAACGTTAACGGCAAAAAACCACAGCGTAAAATACCCGACCACGCGCATGTACGCGCGGTTCTGCAGCACCTCGCGCAGCATCCGGAAGAAGCTTTCCCCTGTGCTTTCGCGCTGCTGCATCGGCGGCCACTTGATGAAGAAATAGCAGCACACGTCCATGCAGCCGCAGATTCCGCCCAGCACCAGCGAGAGGACATAGCCGTTCATTCCCTCAACGGCATCCACAAGCACGCCGACGCCCAGCCCGGCAACAATGCCCGTCGCCGTCAGAAAAATCTGCCGCACCGAGAAATACGAGCCGCGAATGCGCATGGGCACCACATCGCCCACCAGCGAATAAAAGCTCACATTCAGAAACGCCGCGCCGCACGACGCTGCCGCCAGCAGCACCATGACGGCATACAGCCGCGCTTCCATTATGCTTTCAGGGAAGATCAGCGGCGTCAGCCCGATGAGAATCCACGACGCGCGGTGAATCAGCCCGAACACCAGCAAAAGCGTGCGCCGGTTCATATGCTTTTCCAGCACGAAGCTCGCGAAAATCTGGATGACCGAAGCCGCCACGGGAATCGCGGAAAGCAAACCCATCTGCATGGAGTTTGCGCCCAGCGCGCGCTGGAAGCCCGTCCACGCGGCGCTTGAGGAGATGATGGAAAAAGCGTTTCCAAACATCGCCGCAACAATCACCATGCGAAGCGCGTGCTTCGTATCTGCGGAAAGCCCGTGCGTGTTGTACAGTTCGACCGACGGCAGTTTCAGGCGCTTCATAAATGCCATACGCTCCTGTCCGAAATGCTGCTTTCATGATAGTATACTGCGCGGCGAAACACAAGCGGATTTGAAAAATTTTATGCTTTTTTACGCAAAAAAAGCGCGGCAGATGCGTCGCGCTTTTGCTTTGCGGCGTTCGTTTTTTTCCGGCGCAAAGCGCCTGAAAAAACACACCGTCCGTTTCAGATTTCAAACACGTAGCGCGTATCCGCATTGACAACTTTTGTCTTGCCATACACGCGCTCGCGCACAAACTCGGATGAATACTCCCTGTGTACATGGCCGTGAATCATGTATTGCGGCTCGTACTTGTCCATCAGGTCGCGGAAGCAGGCAAATCCCTGATGCGAAATATGCGCCGTATCGCCCAGCCGGTACGCGGGCGAATGCGTCAGCATGATGTCGAAGCCCTTCGAGCGCCACAGCTTCATGCGCAGCTTCGCAATGCGCGCGCACATCTCCTTTTCGGTGTACATGCACGGCCCGGTCTTGTAGCGCATCGACCCGCCGAGGCCGAGAATGCGCACGCCGCCGAATTTATAGACCTGATCCTCAATGCAGATGCAGCCCTCCGGCGGCTTTTCGCTGTAACGCACGTCATGGTTGCCGTGCACATAAAGAATCGGCGCATGCGTAAAGCACGTCAGAAACGAAAGATAATCCGCGGGCAAGTCGCCGCAGGAGAGAATCAGATCCACTCCCTCCAGCAGCCGCTTGTCCAGATGATCCCACAGCATTTTGTCCGGTTTATCCGCAAGCGCCATAATCTTCATCTTATGCTTCTCCGCTCCCCGCGCTCCAGCTGAATTCTTCCACGTCCGGGCTTCTGCGCTCGCGCAGCCCCTGAAGCTCCACCAGCGTGCGCGCCTCCGGGCGCAGTCTGTCCGTATGCGGCACGCGGCCCACTACGTTATCCAGCAGATAGTCCATTGCCAGAATCTGCGCCGGCGAAAGCGCCTCGTCTGCCGCGCAGCGCACAACGCCCTTCTGATCGACCAGCAGCCCTTCAAACGGACGCACCGCGCCTTCGCGCAGTCCGTCGCGCATCAGATTGATCAGCCGCGCAAGCGCGGGATCGAGCCGCTGCGTCAGCGCGACGTCGATTGCCCCCGCCGACATGCCCCACCAGTAGTCCAGCGCGCGCGCGCCGTTCATATCGGCGCTCCACTTGCCGTTGAGGATGCTCCTTGCAAGCGTGACATACATTTTGCCCCAGTCGAGAATCGGAAGCCCGAGGTTTTCCGGCTCGCCGTCCTCGTTGATGCGGAAAAGGCCATGATTGAGCGCGGTGTGGCTCGGCGCGCTCACGTCGCGATTGGAAATCACGCGAATTTCCGGATCGTCGAACGGATGCGCTTCGTCAAAATCCGAAAGCGCCGACCACGTCAGGTATACCTTCGCGCGCGGGTTGACCATGCGCGCGCCCAGCGCGAATGCGTTGATGCTCGAGGGCAGGCCGTAAATCGGATAGTCGGCAATGTAGCCGATCTTGTTATTGTCCGCCGCAGCGCCGGCAATCATTCCCAGCAGCAGCTTCGCTTCGTACGTGCGGACGTAGTAGGAGCGCACGTTGTAGTAGGACGCCAGAAGCGAGCAGTTGAGAATCTTCACATCCGGATGCCGCAGCGACGGGCGCACGCTTGCGCTGATCATCGCGGGCGATGTGGCAAAGATGAGCTTGTTGCCCTCGGCGATCAGCCGCTCGATTTCCAGCTCGAAATTCTCCGGATTCTCACACAGCCGCGCCGTCGTTTCCACACGGCCCTTCATCTCGGTTTCGAGGTTCACGCGCCCCAGCTCATGCCAGTACATCCAGCCGGAAACCTCCGGCGAGCGGTTATAGAGGAAGCCGACCTTCAGCTTGGAAGGGCCGAACAGCGAATTGAGCAGGCTGCCGCTCTGGCTTTCGGCGTTCGGTTCCATAATCAGCTCCACGCCGCGCGCTTCATCGCAGCGCAGATACTCGCAGTAAAGCTGGCTGATCTGCTCGTTGAGCTTTTCCGCAGAACGCTCCCAGCACTTGTCGTAGCCGAACACTTCCAGATATATCAGGAAAGCGTCGCCCGTCGTGAGGGTGAGATCTTCAGTGATCACATGCTTGTAAGCCCGGCGGAAGTAATAAAACGCCGCGCGGAAATCCGCAATTTCCTCGTCCGTCCACTTCACGCCCGGCGTTTTCCCGGTCAATTCATACAGGCGCGCCACGCTGCCCTCGCGCCCAAACCAGAGGTTGTTGATGCCGCTGTCGTTGACGAACGGCAGGAACTCGCGGTACAGCCGCGTCTCGAGATCGTCCGCGTCGGCGGGCGGCGTCACGCGCGTCACCTCGGCCTCAATGCCGGCCGCGTCCAGATATTTGGACACCGACACGCGCTTGTTGCCCTCCAGCAGATAGTATTGGTTCAGATATTCCAGCACCACAACCGGCTGACAGACGCCGTTTTCCACAACGTCCTGATAGAGCATCTGCCACTTCATCGCAAACTCGCTGTTGCTTCCCAGCATCGGCATGAAGTTTGCCGCAAAAGCGGCGGCGCGCCCGTTCATCACAGTGCCGACAATGTTTTTGATCGGAATCGTTTTCACGCCCAGAGGCGAGCGCGAAAGCGCGTTCAAATGCTCCACTCGATTCTCCAGCGCCGGCAGATAGGGCGACATCCGCTTCTGCTCCCGCTGGCTTGCTTCGCGCTGGCCCAGCCTTCTTGCCTTGTTATAATCTTCTAACGGCACAACGCAATCCTCCTTCTTCTCTTAAACGACGAAAAGATACCACAACCCGCGCGCTTTCGCAAGTCCCCCCACTATAAAACGCCAAGAAAAAAACAATTCTCACCGTGCGCGTTTCATGGTATAATCATTCTGGATCGCTTCAGATCAAGTAAAAGCAAAGGAGCATTCATGAACATTCAGGCAATATTGGCGGCGGAATTCCGCGTGCGTCCTGCGCAGGTGGAAAGCGTCGTGAAGCTCATCGACGAAGGCAACACGATTCCGTTCATTGCGCGCTACCGCAAGGAAGCAACCGGCTCGCTGGACGATCAGACGCTGCGCGAGATGAGCGAGCGGCTTTCCGCGCTTCGCAAACTGGACGCGCGCCGCGCGGAAATCGAAAAATCGCTCGCCGAGCAGGGCGTTCTGACCGACGAGCTAACGCAGAAGCTCGCCGCTGCAAAGACGCTCTCCGAAATGGAGGATATATACCGTCCCTTCCGGCCCAAGCGCCGCACCCGCGCAACCATCGCGCGCGAGCGCGGTCTCGAACCGCTGGCGACGCTTCTGCTTTTGCAGCAGCCCTTCCGCGGCACGCTGGAGGAGCAGGCCGCAAAGTTTATCAGCGAAGAAAAAGGCGTCGAAGACGCGCAGGCTGCGCTTGCAGGCGCGCGCGATCTCATCGCCGAATCGCTCGCAGACGACGCAGACAAGCGCAAGCGCCTTCGCGAAACCTTCCGCCGACAGGCGTTTTTGGAAACGCGCGCCGCCACCGAGGAAGACAGCGTTTACCGGCAATACTACGAATACTCCGAGCCCATCGCGCGCATTCCGGCGCATCGCGTGCTCGCTATCAATCGCGGCGAACGCGAAGGCTTCCTGAAGGTCGCGCTGCGCATGGACACCGCCGAAGCCGAGAGCATTCTCAAAAAAGACCTCATCCGCTCCGACGGCGAATGCGCCGCCCAGCTTGCGCTCGCCGCAGAGGACGCATGGGCGCGCCTGATCGCGCCGTCCGTCGAGCGCGAGCTGCGCAATGAGCTTTCGGAGAAAGCGGGCGAAGGCGCGGTTCACGTATTCAGCCAGAACCTGCATCAGCTGCTCATGCAGCCGCCCGTCAAGGGGCATGTGACGCTGGGCATCGACCCCGGCTTCCGGACGGGCTGCAAGCTGGCCGTCATCGACGAAAACGGGCGCGTGCTGGAAACGGGCGTGGGCTACTTCACCCTGCCCATCCACGAAAAACAAAAGGCGCAGGCAAAGGCGACCGTCGCCGGCATGATCGAACGCCACCGCGTGACGGCAATCGCCATCGGAAACGGCACGGCCTCGCGCGAATCGGAAGCGTTCGTGGCGCAGCTGCTCAAGGAGATTCCGCGCGGAAGCGAAATCAAATACGCAATCGTCAACGAAGCCGGCGCGTCGGTCTATTCGGCTTCAAAGCTGGGCGCGGAGGAGTTTCCGCAGTTCGACGTTTCTCTGCGCAGCGCCGTGTCCATCGCGCGCCGTCTGCAGGACCCGCTGGCCGAACTGGTCAAGATCGACCCCAAGTCGATCGGCGTGGGTCAGTATCAGCACGACCTCAAAGAATCCGAGCTTTCCACGGCGCTTGACGGCGTGGTGGAAAGCTGCGTCAACGCCGTCGGCGTGGAGGTTTCCACCGCGTCGCCTTCCCTGCTGGCGCACGTTGCGGGCGTCGGCCCCGCGCTCGCCCGGAACATCGTCGCCTACCGCGACGAAAACGGCATCCCCACCCGCGCGGCGCTGAAAAAAGTCCCCAAGCTCGGGCCGCGCGCGTTTGAGCAGTGCGCCGGCTTCCTGCGTGTGCGCGAGAGCAAAAACCCGCTCGACGCGACGGGCGTGCATCCGGAATCCTACGCGGCGGCAAAGGCGCTCATTGAGACGCTCGGCTACGAGCTTTCCGACATGCGCGGCGGCGCGCCGGAAGACTTTTCGGCGAAGGTGAAATTATTCGGCGCGGAGCGCCTTTGCGAAAAACTCGGCGTCGGCCTTCCCACGCTGAACGACATCGTTTCGGAGCTGGTCAAGCCCGGCCGCGACCCGCGCGACGATCTGCCGCCGGTGCTGCTGCGCAGCGACGTTCTCAGCATGGACGATCTGCTGCCCGGCATGGAATTGACCGGCACCGTGCGCAACGTCATCGATTTCGGCGCGTTCGTCGATATCGGCGTGCATCAGGATGGGCTGGTGCACATTTCGCGCATGTGCAACCGCTTCATCCGCCACCCTTCCGAAGTTGTGAAGGTCGGAGATATCGTCAAGGTCTGGGTTGTCGAGGTGGACAAAAAGAAGAACCGCATCGCGCTGACGATGCTCAAGCCACAATAATGAAGGAGGTTTCTCAAACATGAAAGGACAGATTTCTGCATCAATGATGTGCGCCGACCTGCTGAACATGGAGCGCGACATCCGTCTGCTTGAAAAGCACAACGTGGAGCTGCTGCACTGCGACGTAATGGACAGGCATTTCGTACCGAACCTGATGATGTTCCCGGACATGATCAACCGCATCGCCGAATCGACGCAGACGCCGCTGGACGTACACCTGATGATCGACGATCCCGCCGGCATTCTGCCGTCCCTCAAGCTGCGCGAGGGCGACTATGTCAGTCTGCACGCCGAAAGCACCGTTCATCTGCAGCGCGCGCTGGCGGCCATCCGCGCACGCGGCTGGAAGCCCGCGCTGGCGCTGAACCCGGCGACGCCGCTTTGCATGATCGAGGATCTGCTTCCGGATTTTGACATGCTGCTCCTGATGACCGTCAACCCCGGCTACTCCGGGCAGAAGCTGATCCCGCAGTGCCTCGACAAAATCACGCGCGCGCGCAAAATGCTCGACGATGCAGGATACGCCGCCACGCCCATCGAAGTAGACGGCAACTGCAGCCTTGAAAACACGCCCAAGATGATGGCGGCCGGCGCGGAAATCATCGTAGCCGGATCGAGCAGCGTCTTTGACAGGCGGCTCGGCGTTGAAGAAGGCGTGAAAGCGCTCCGCCGCAGCATGGGTCAGGCGTAAAAAGCACCCC
>CAZKJW010000081.1:2218-10720 GCA_964553125.1 uncultured Oscillospiraceae bacterium | reverse complement strand
CCCCCGCATGGACGCATCCTGCGGAGGCTGTTTTTTTGAAACCGGGCGGCGCGGGAACTCACATTCCCCCCGCCCGCTTGTCTTTCACTCTTTCCCCTCTGTTCCGAAAACCAGCGCTTCCAGATCGGCGACGGTTTTGCAGTACAGGCGGCTTTCCCGGCGCATGAACGCTTCAATTTCCGGCACGTATGTACCCCAGCCGACGGCGGCAAAATCGACGCCGCACGCGTCCGCCATGTCCTTGCCGGGCTTGAGATCGTCCACCATCAGCAGGTCGCACGCGCGCAGGTTCAGGCGCTCCATGATCGTAAGAAGCGGGCCGGGCGCGGGCTTGCGCATGGCTTCCGGCTCGTCCCAGCCGAAGATCAGCTCCGGCGCAGGCAGGTTGTTTTCGCGATAATCGCGCTCGATATAGCGTCGCATGGAATGCGACACCACGCAGATATGCCCGCCCGCCGCGAGAAACCGCTCCATCAGGCTGCGCATTCCGGCGAAAACGGGCGGCACGTGCGTATCGGTGTAGCGCAGCCAGACGCGGTATTGCCCGTCGCGCTCCTCCGGCGTGAAGTGCATCACGTCGTCAAAGAAATAATCCAGCCCCTGAAAATTGTCCAGCAAATATTTCTCAATCGTCGGGCATTCGTTCGGGTGCGCGCGGTTCATAAACTGCGAGAACGCGGGATAGTGAATCGTCCGGGTGCTGTCAACCACCGTGTCGTCGTGATCAAGAACAAGGCATTTGTAGTTCATTCGCGTTTCCTTTCTCAAGTGCGCCGGCAAGCGCCTCGTCTGCGCGCCGGAGATTCGTCAGATATTCGCGATAGGCCGGGCTGATCCTGCAAAGGCTTTCCAGAAAAACCTCGCGATACCCTGCCTCGCGCTGAAAGTCCGTCCATAGCGCCGTCAGGCGCGCGGCGGGCGAATTGCGGTACGCTTCGCTTTGCCGCACGGCAAGATACGCGCCGATGCATTCGGCGTTCTGCGCAAAATACGTTTTCGGGTCGGCAAGCATCGCTTCGATTGCGGCGTGCGTGTTTTCTTCCAGCGCCAATGCGCTGGAGAAAAAATCCTCCGTCCCGTAAAGCTCGCGCATCAGCGCTTCGAGCGCCTCCGGAACGCGCACATCGTCGAGCCATGCGAGCATCTCCGCGCAGGCGGCGCGCTTTTCGTCCGTGTCGAGCGGCACGTCGAGAAACCTGCCGAAGTGCAGCGCCAGATATTGCCCGAAAAACCCCGGAAACGCCAGCAGCAGCTTTTCCTGCACGGTTTCGCGCACGCCGTCGAGCAGCGCTTTTTCGCGGGAGACGTCGTATGCGCCGCACAGGCGGGCAAGCGCGCGGCGGTTCTGCGCAAGGCGCTGCGCTTCGCTGTCCTGACGGGCGATGCACGCGCGCAGCGCGGCGCGCCGGTCGCCGCCAAAGAGCACGGCGCGAACCTCATCCACCGACAGCCCGAGCCGGCGCAGCAGGCCGATTTCGTCGAGGCGAGCGGCGTCCTCCGCCGTGAAGTCGCGATAGCCGTTCTCCGTGCGCGCCGGAGCGATCAGCCCCTTTGCCTCATAATAATCCAGCGCCTTGCGCGTCACGCCGCACGCGCGGCAGATTTCCTGCATTCTCATGGTTCCGCTCCCCCTGATGTGTCGCTGCGGAAAGCATACGCCTGCGCCCGAGGGGCAGGTCAAGCGTTTTTGGACGCGAAAACGCGATCGAGAATCAGGTTGACCGCAACGCCCGCCGCGATGAGCAGTCCGCCGGTGAACGTCGCGTCGGCAAAGCCGTTGCCCGCAAGAACGTCCAGCGCCACGCCCATGAAGACCTGCCCGAGGAAGGAAAGCAGCGTCAGGCGGAACGCCGAAATTTTCGGCACGAGAATATTCTGCGCCATTACGACGCATACGCCCATCACGCCGCCCACATACGCCCACGCAGGCGCGCAGGGGCGCACGAGCGCGCCCGCTTCCTGCGGCGCAAGCAGGAAAAGAAACGCCAGCGCGCAGGGCAGCCCGACCAGATGATTGATGAACGAGCCGCGCAGACCGCCCACCTCGGCGGCCAGCCGCGCGTTCACCGTGCGCGAGAGAACCATGGTCACGCCCGTCAGCAGCACCAGCACGACGGGCACGAGCGCGCCGGAAACGGAGCTGTCCAGCATGGCGCACACGCCGCCCGCCGCAAAGCACAGCCCGATCAGCGCGTGCTTGCGCAGCGGCTGTTTTTCCATGCCCAGAAGGCCGAACGTATCGACGAAAAGCGACGTGACCGTTTCTCCAAGAAGCCCCAGCGCCATGATGCTCGTCATGCTGATGCGCCCCACGGCGAAGCAGTTGAAAATAGTTGTGAAAACGCCGATCGCGCCGCCCGTGTAGATCCATCCGGGCTTATGCCCCCAGAGCGGACGCTTGTGCTTTTGCAGCGCACAGCACAAAAGCGCGAACAGCACGCCCGCGGCGTGAATGATCACCGTTGCCGCAAGCGTTCCCGCGCCTGCGGAAAGCCGCCCGTTCACGGCGACCATCACCGCAATGGAAACGCCCGACAGCAGCGAAAAAAATCCGTACACTTTTTTGCTCGCCTCCCCCTTCGCGCTATTATAGCCGGTTGCGGCGCAAAAAGCCAGCGGAAAAGGAACCTCTCTCCCCGCGCCGCTGCAACAAATCGCGCCGCTCATCCGTTTACTTAGAAAAAGGAGGGATTTTTTTATGCGCCGTTTTCTTGCTGTGATTCTGCTGGCTGCATTGCTCAGCGCGCCCCTGTGCGCGGGGGCGGATGCGATGAACGCGCTCTTTGACGCGCTGGACGCGCTCGGCGGCGAGGACGCGGCGTTTTCCGTCGTGGGCGGGCTGCTCTGCGCGACGGCGCGCAAGGGCGGCGAAACCTACGGCTTTGTTTTCAGCGACAAGACAGGCGAACGCATGGCGTGGGACGACCTGTTCGCAGACGGCGACGCAGCCGCCACGCGGCTGGAGGAAATCGCTGCCGCGTGGACGTATGCAAACGCCTATGGCGGGTTTGAAAACCTCTCGCCCATGCCGCGCGACAATTTCGCGCTGGACGAGCGCGGGCTGACGGTGTACTACCCCGCCTCGCAGCTGACGAACCTGTCCGGTTCGCAGTTCGGCGTGCGGTTCGACGCATACGAGCTGGAAGGGCTCCTCAGTGAAACCGTCGCGCTCGCGCGCGCAGATGCGGGAGGCGCGGCCGAAGCGCTTCGCACCGCGCTGGAAACGGGGCTGCTGCCTGGCTTGCCGGAGCAGACTGCGCTGGGCGGCGGCATGGCGGATGCGGCGGACGCGCTCGGCCTTGTCGACGTGCCGGACGTGAAGCGCGGCGCGGCGGTGTGGGCGTTTGAGGCGCCCGTCATGCGCGGCGTGAGCCTGCTGAGCGCGCCGGATGCGCTTTCGAAGGAAAGCGCGGCGATCACCGGCGCGTTTGCGCTGCACATTGATTTTTCGGGGCTGATTCCGGGCGAGAGCACGAAGGAGGCCTGCATTCAGGCGCTGGGCGCACCGGACGAAACGGCGCGCGTCGCCGGCGCGGACGCATACGACCGGCTTCCAGACGGGGAGACGCTCCTCTGGCGCGGCGAAGCCGCCCTGCTGGAAATGCACTTTGTGGAAAATATTCTTTATAGTGTTGCAATTTTGCGGCAATAAAAATTTGCAACCATCCTTTTGCATGTGTTATACTAAAAGGCCGGGGACGGATTTCCCGGCCTTATTCATTTGTTTCGGGAGGATGCAATGGCTACGGCAAAATCAAAAAAGAATACCACGGCCGAGCAGCCTGCACAAGATAAAAAGCCGGGCGCGAAGCGCGGCGCGGCGAAAAAGCCGAAGCGGCCGCCCGCATTCAAGAAGCCCAGCAAGAAAAAGCGCTCCGCGCGGGGAGAGATTCCCGGACTGATCCTGCTGCTCATCGGGATCGTCATCCTTTTCTGCCTGTTCACCACTTCGAACGGCACGCTCATGGTGCTTCTGCGCAGGGAGGTCAAGGGGCTGTTCGGAAAGCTCGCGTGGCTGGCGGCGCTGTATATGTGCGCGCTGGGCGTGCAGCTGATTATGGGAACAAAATGGCCGCTGCGCGGCACGGTGTCGTTTGCCGCTGCGCTGGTCATCATTGGGCTTGCAACGCTCCTGCAGGTGTTCCGCATCGAGGGCGTTCTGCGCGATTTGGCGCTGCAGGGGCTTGTGCAGAACTACAAGGACGCCATCTGGCAATCGTGGAACGCGTCGCAGGATATCGCGCTGGGCGGCGGCGCGCTGGGCGCGCTGCTGGCGTATCCCATGTGCCGCACGCTGGATGTGGCGGGCAGCACGCTGGTGCTGGTGTTCGTCATCGGCATTCTGGGCATGTGGATTGTGCGCATGTTTGCGCCCGACGCGCCTGACCGGCTGGGCGACTGGGTTCGCGGTCTGCGCGACCGGATGGACGAACGGCGCGAGGAGCGCCGCGCCGAGCGCGAAATGGAGCGCCGCGAACAGGACGAAGCGCTGCTTGTGCCGCTGCCCGAGGAGCTTCTGGCCGCGCCTCCCGCAGAGGAACCGCCGCGCGGCAGGAAGCCGAAGCAGCCCAAGCCGCAGCCCGCTGCGCCGAACCCTGCGCCGCAGCAGGAGCCGGCGCGCCAGCGCCCCGCAGCCGCCCCGCAGAACCGGCAGCCGGCGGCGCGGCCGCACGCGAAACTGTACATCGAGGAAATTCTTCCGGAAAACGACGCGCCGTATTTTACCACGGACGACGACGTTCGCGACGACGCGCCGGACTTCGCTCCCAGACGGCGCAGGGCATATAGCGAAACATACGGCACGCCGGACGAGACTGCGTTCAACGCCGCGCCCGTGCAGGATGAGACTGAAATTCCCGCGGCGAGGGATGATTCGTGGACGCGCCCGCAGCAGCGCAGCGAGGATCCCGGCGCGCCCTACCGCGAGGCGTTCCGCTCGCGCCGCTCGGAGCGTCGCGCGCCGCTTGAGGAGGAGCCGCCGCAGGAGCCCGCCGCCCCCGCCGCACAGCCGGAGGAGGAAGCGCCTTCCTACGACGAATTCCTGCCCGAGGAACTGGCCGACGAAACCTACTCCGGCGACGACGAATACGCCGCGGAGGAACCGCCGCAGGAGCCTGCCGCGCAGAAACCCGCCGCCCCTGCCGAACCGGACGATGAGGACGACGACGATCCGTTCGGCGCGCCGTGGGAGCCTGTCGCGCCGGAATACGACCCAAAGAAGGAAACGGGCGCGCCGGTGCGCCGCCGCCGCACGCCGCAGCCGCAGGGATACTTCCCCAAGGGCGACGTGACGCAGAAGCTGCCGGAAATTCCGAAGGAGCAGCAGCTCGACCGGCCCGACTGGAAGCCGCCGGAGCAGCCTGAAGCGACCGTGCAGGAAGTGCCTGCGGACGAGGAATACACCCAGCCGCCGTTCTCCCTTCTCGAGCGCGACGAAGCGTCCGTGCGGCCCGACACGCGCGACGCGGACGCGCGCAGCGCGCAGAAGCTGGAGGAGACGCTCAAGAGCTTCGGCGTGAACGCGCGGGTCATTCAGGTGGTGCACGGCCCGGCCATTACGCGCTATGAACTGCAGCCCGCGCCGGGCGTGAAGGTGAGCAAGATTGTCAACCTGACGGAGGATATCGCGCTGAACATGGCCGCTTACAGCGTGCGAATCGAAGCGCCCATCCCCGGCAAGGCCGCCGTCGGCATTGAGCTGGCGAACGACCACATCGCCACGGTGCATCTGCGCGACGTGCTCGAAAGCGACGAATTCATCCGCCACCCGTCCAAGCTGGCCGTGGCGCTGGGCAAGGACATTGCCGGCAAGCGCATCATCGCTGATCTGGCGAAAATGCCGCATGTGCTCATCGCGGGCGCGACCGGCTCCGGAAAATCCGTGTGCATCAACACGATCATCGCGTCGATCATTTACCGGGCTTCGCCCGAGGAAGTGCGCATGATCCTCATCGACCCCAAGCAGGTGGAGCTGTCGATGTACAACGGCATTCCGCATCTGCTCGTGCCCGTCGTGACCGACCCGAAAAAGGCTTCCGGCGCGCTGAGCTGGGCGGTGAAGGAAATGGACGAGCGCTATAAGCTCTTCGCCGATTGCGGCGTGCGAGACATCAAGGGCTACAACCGTCAGCGCGGCGACAAGCCGCTCATGCCGTCGATTGTGGTGATTATCGACGAGCTTTCCGATTTGATGCTCGTAGCGCCGGGCGAGGTGGAAGAAAGCATCCAGCGGCTGGCGCAGCTGGCGCGCGCGTGCGGCATTCATCTGGTCATCGCGACGCAGCGCCCGTCGGTCAACGTCATCACCGGCGTCATCAAGGCGAACATTCCCAGCCGCATCGCCTTTGCGGTTTCCTCGCAGGTGGACTCGCGCACCATTCTCGATGGCGCGGGCGCGGAGAAGCTGCTCGGGCGCGGCGACATGCTCTACGCCCCCGCCGGCGGCGGAAAGCCCAAGCGCGTGCAGGGCTGCTTCGTTTCCGACGAAGAAGTGCAGCGCGTTGTGGAGTACGTCAAGGATCGCCGCACAGCCGATTATTCGCAGGCCGTCATCGACGCGCTCAGCGCGGAAGATAACGGCGAATCCGCCGACGCGCCCGACGAGGACAAGAACGACGCGCCGTTCGACTCGCTCTTTGAACAGGCGGTAGAGCTGTCGGTGGAAGCCGGGCAGGCGTCCATCAGTATGCTGCAGCGGCGGCTGCGCATCGGCTATGCACGCGCAGGCCGCATCATTGACGAAATGGCGCGGCGCAATATCATCGGGCAGGCCGAGGGCGCAAAGCCGCGCGACGTGCTCATTACGCGCGAGGATTTCGCGCTGATGTTTCCGAAAGGCGGGAAGAAATAAATGAAAAGAATCGCCGTCATCACCGGCGCGTCCAGCGGAATCGGGCGCGAGTTTGCCGAAACCGTCTCGCAGTGCGGCGCGCAGCTGGACGAGGTGTGGCTTGTCGCGCGCCGTCCGGAGGCGCTCAGCCTGCCGTATCCGGTGAAAACCGTCGCGCTCGATCTGTCCGCGCGGGAAAGCTATGCGGCGTATGCCGCGCTGCTTGCTGAAGAAAAGCCGGAAATCGCGCTGCTGGTCAACTGCGCGGGCTACGGCAAGTTCTCCGCGACGCTGGACATGCCGCTGGAAACGAGCCTGAACATGATGGATCTCAACTGCGGCGCGGTCATGGCGATGTGCCAGCAAAGCGCGCCGTACATGAAGCCGGGCGCGCGCATCATCAACATCGCGTCGATTGCGGCGTATCAGCCGATTCCGTACATCAACGTGTACGCGGCGACGAAGGCGTTCGTTCTGCGCTACAGCAGCGCGCTGAATCTTGAAATGAAAAAGCGCGGCGTTACCGTCACGGCCGTCTGCCCGTACTGGACGAGGACGAAGTTCTTCGACCGCGCGGTGGCGAAGGAAGAGCCGAAAATCGTGAAAAAATACGTGGTAATGTATGAGCCGGAGCAGATCGTCGCGCGGGCATGGCGCGATGCAAAGCGCGGGCGCGACGTGAGCAAGTTCGGCTTCATTGCGCGCGGGCAGATGATTCTCACGAAGCTGCTGCCGCACGGGCTTGTGATGCGCGTCTGGATGAAGCAGCAGGAGCTGGACTGATTTTTTGCCGCGCAGGGCGCGCCAAAAGAACGGGGCAGCGAAACACAACACAAAAAAGCCTCCGTGTGCTTGCGGGCATACGGGGGCGTTGGCTTTTTGGGGGAATGGTTGCGCGTGAAGGATTGGCGGGGAGGCAGGGGTGAAAGGCTGAGGGAAAAGGCTTGGGGGTGCAAGTCCTTTGACTGGATTTGTGGTGAACGGCACTGCTGGTTGGTTAGACAGTTCCATCTGCACCGAGATAATTCCCGTGTGCGAAGAAGTGCCTGCCGGGGATGGAAAAAGGGAAACGCAGGAGGGGCTGCATCTCCATCTGGCGGGCTTTGCGTTGCGCTGCGCTGGTGGCAGGCGGGAAAGGAGTAAAGGGGTAGGTAAACGGGATGAAGTGCCGGGTTGCGGGGAAGGGCGGACGAGCCGCGTTTTTCAGCCAAGACTTTGGAAAGCACAGAAGGGTTGCGCCGCACTGATCGACTTTGTATCGGTGGAGTTTTTAATCGGATGCTTGCACCTGCACCGAAATAATTTAATTCCCCTGCACGAAGGAGCGTTTACCGGGGATGAAAAAGGGAAACGCAGGAGGGATTGTGTCCCCTTGTCGGCGGGTTTTGCGTTTTGCAGCGCTAATACTTTGCTGGGTGCTCCCCCACCCCCTATGAAGAAACGCCCTTTAGCAAGGTTTGCTTCTGCCCGCAACGAAGCGCAAAACCCCGGAAGAGCGGCCCTGCCGCTTTACCAAAAAACAAAAAGCCTCCGTGTACCTGTGTGCATACGGGGGCTTTTGCGTGTTTGTTTGGATTTGCGGGCTTATTCCACGTCCACGATTTCTGCGTCGGGGCAATTCTGCCGCACGGACTCGATGCCGTTGAGGCAGGAGGCCTTGGCCTTGTAGCCCT
>CAZKJW010000081.1:0-2118 GCA_964553125.1 uncultured Oscillospiraceae bacterium | reverse complement strand
TTCTGCCGCACGGACTCGATGCCGTTGAGGCAGGAGGCCTTGGCCTTGTAGCCCTCGGAGAAGGCGATGTTTTCGCCGTTGGACGCCTTGAGGCGGAAGCGGTATTCGCCGGCCTTGTCCTGATAGACTTCAAACTTGGGATGCTTCTCCTGCTTGAAGCCCTCGATGGTCTGATCTTCCACCGGCGCGATCGGGCCGTTTTTGCGGACGGATTCGGCGCCCTTGAGGCAGCTCTGGCGGGTGGTGTAAACCTCGGAGGTGGCGATCACTTCGCCGTTTTTCGCGGTGAGATCGAACTTCACGCCGGAGGGCACGGTTTTAATTTTGAATTTTCCCATGAGATACGCTCCTTTCGCGGCAATGCCGCATCGCTGCGAATATTGTAGCAAGCGGCGGCCGCCGCGTCAATCGTTATCTGCGGTGCGAGGTCATTCTTTCAGCATTTTGCTGAAAGCCGCCATCGCCTCGGAAATTCTGATGCGCTGCGGGCACACCTTTTCGCAGCTGCGGCAGCCGATGCACGCATCCGGCTTTTTCTCATCCGGAAGGGCTTCAAGCGCCATCGGCGCGATGAATCCGCCGCCGGAATAGCTGTGCTCGTTGTACATTTCCAGCAGCCACGGAATATTCAGCCCCTTCGGGCAGCGGGAAACGCAGTAGCGGCACGCCGTGCAAGGCACCGTATCGCGGGAAGTCATTTCGGCGGAGATTTCCATGAGCGCGCTCATTTCCGCCGCGTTCAGCGGCCGGCGCGTTTCAAAGAATGCGGCGTTCTGCTTCACCTGTTCGAGCGTGCTCATGCCCGACAGCGTGACGGTCACGCCTTCGACGCTCTGCAGGAAGCGGAACGCCCATTCGGCGAGCGGCCAGTCGGGCTGAAGCGCTTTGAGGCGCGCGGCGTATTTTTCGGGAAGCGTGACGAGGCTGCCGCCGCGCACGGGCTCCATCACCCAGATGGGGATGTTCCGCTCGTTCAGCAGCGCCGTTTTTTCGCGCGCGTTCTGGAATTCCCAGTCCAGCCAGTTCAGCTGGATCTGGCAGAACTCCATGTCCTTGCCGTATGCGTCGAGGAAGCGCTTCATGGTGTCCAGACTGCCGTGCGTGGAGAAGCCCAGATGCCGGATACGGCCGTTTTTCTTCTGCTCCATGAGATAGCGGAACAGGCCGATGTTTTCATCCAGATACGCGTCGATATTCCGCTCGCATACGTTGTGGAAAAGATAGAAGTCGAAATACTCCACGCCGCACTTGCGCAGCTGCGCTTCAAAGATTTCTTCCTTGCGGCTCAGCGTGGTCAGGTCGTAGCCGGGAAACTTGGAGGCGAGAAAATAGCGCTCGCGCGGATAGCGGCCGAGCAGACGCGGCACGGCAGATTCGGAACAGCCGCCGTGGTAGCCCCACGCGGTGTCGAAATAGTTCACGCCGTGGCTGAACGCATATTCGACCATTTCGGCGGCCGGCTGCTCGTCGATGCGCGCATCGTCGCCGTCGAGGACGGGCAGACGCATCAGGCCGAAGCCGAGGGCGGAGAGCTTCAAATCGGAAAACGCGGCATATTGCATGGGAACGCCCACCTTTCAACAGGGATTGACTTTTTGCTGCTGTAAGCATAACATGAAAGTTAACTTTCATGTCAAGAGGAAAGGACGCAAAAAAATGGCGTACACGCTGAAAGAGGTCTGCGCGCTGCTGAACCTGCCGGCGAGCACCATCCGCTACTACGACCGCGAAGGGCTGCTCCCCGGCCTTGAACGGACAGAGGGCGGCTATCGCCGCTTTTCGGACGACGACGTCGGCCTGCTGCGGATGATCGAATGCCTCAAGCGCACGGGGATGCCGATTCGGGATATCCGGCAGTTCACCGTCTGGCTCGCGCAGGGAGACGCGTCGCTCCGGGAGCGATACGAAATGTTTCAGGAGCGGAAGAAAGCCGTGCAGGAGCAAATTGCGCAGCTGGAAGAAACCATGAAGGTGATCGACCATAAGTGCCGCTATTACGCCGCCGCCCTGGAGGCGGGCACGGAGGCCGTGCATCGGGGCGCTGCGCCGTGCGGCGACGCGTAACGCATTGGACGGTTGACAGGGCGGCATGTGCCGCCATAAAAAACGCGTGGGCGC
>CAZKJW010000080.1:0-10869 GCA_964553125.1 uncultured Oscillospiraceae bacterium | reverse complement strand
CAGGTCGAAACGATGCTGAAATATGGCGTCACCGCGACCTGCGACGTCAGCGCCAGCGCAGAACTGATTGCCGCCTCGGATCAGCTGACGATCCATTCCTCCGCAGGCATGGCGATGGGCGTTGTGCTCAACGGCAAAAGCTATGTGGACAAGGCTGCCAAAAGCGGCGCGAAGTATATCAAGGTGCTGCTGTTCAACGCCCATTCCATCGGCAAGAAGGCGCTGTGCAGCATTGTGGACGCGGCGCATGAAAAGGGGCTGAAGGTTGCCGTCCATGCGACGGAGGTTGCGACTGCGCAGCAGGCGGTGGAGGCGGGCGCAGACATTCTGCTCCATGTGCCGATGAAGGAGCCGTTCCCGGCGGAGCTGGCGCAGGCGATTGCGGAAAAGGGCATCGCCGTCGCCCCGACGCTCGTGATGATGGAGACGTTCGCCCATTCTGGGCGGAACGGCTATCTGCCGGAGCATTACGCCAATGCGCAAGCGGCTGTTCGGCTGCTGCACGAGAGCGGCGTGGAGATTCTTGTGGCGACGGACGCAAATCCGGGCATCTTTGCGCCGGGCGTTGCGTATGGAAGCTCCCTGCATCGAGAAATGGAATTGCTGGTCAGCGCGGGCTTGTCTCCGCTGGAGGTGCTGCAGGGCGTGACTTCAAAAAATGCGCAGGCGTTTGAATTGAATGGCGTCGGCTCGATTGCGCCGGGGCAGAAGGCAAACCTGATCCTTGTCGAAGGCCGTCCCGACAAAGAAATTGCCGATAGCGCGAAGATTGTGCAGCTTTGGGTCAACGGCAAGCCGATCATGGAGTGAGGTGGAACATATGAGGCTCATTACGGTTGAGGAGCATGTGATCAGCCCTGCGCTGAATCAAGCGCTGGCAAAATACGGCAGGGGCGGCGCGGACTATCAGGCGCTGGCGCACGCCAAGGGGTATCCCTATGAAGCCGATCCGGTGCTCTTTGCGGATATCGGCGAAAAGCGAATCGCCGATATGGACGCCGCAGGCATCGACATGCAGGTGCTTTCCTGTCCGGTGCAGCCGCAGCAGCTGCCGCCGGAGATCGCCGTTCCGGCCGTGCGGGACGCCAACGACGAACTGGCTGCGGCGTTCACGAAGCATTCAGACCGCTTCGCCGGGTTCTGCGCATTGCCGTGGCCCGATCCCGAGGCGGCAGCAAAGGAACTGGAGCGCGCCGCGAAGCTGGGATATTGCGGTGTGCTCATCGGCGGCCGTGCCATTGCCGAGGGTGGATTTCTGGACGATCCGCGCTTCACGCCCGTGCTGGAGGCTGCCGAAGCGCTGAACATGCCGATATACGTCCACCCCGGCGCGCCCATGGATGCGGTGCAGCAGGCGTATTACGCCGGACTCGACGATCTGGTCAGCGCGCGCCTGTCGCTGTTTGGCTGGGGCTGGCATCACGAGGCGGGCATTCAGGTGCTGCGCATGATTCTTGCGGGCGTGTTCGACCGCTTTCCAAAGCTGCAAGTGATTTCCGGGCACTGGGGCGAGATGGTGCCGTTTTTCCTGTCGCGGCTGGATCAGGCGCTGCCGCAGAAAGCGACGCATCTTGAGCGCACCATCACCGAGACGTACCGGCAGCATGTTTCCGTTACGCCCAGCGGCATTTTCGATTACCCGCAGATAAAATTCTGCCTGGAGGTTCTTGGCGCAAACCGAATTATTCATTCCGTTGATTTTCCGTTTATTCCCAATCATGGCGCGAAAGAATTTATCGAAAATGCGCCGATCTGCAATGCGAGCAAGGAGAGAATTGCGCATGGCAATGCGGAGACGCTCTTGAAGCTGTAATCAAAAAATGCCGCGTACAGCGGCTGCTTTATCAAAAGGAAACGTGATCGCGGCCTCATGCGTGTTATGAGAGGGAACCGAACGCGCATGTTGCAGAGGCAATACAGATGAGAATTTTCTCGTTGCGGCATCGGCGGCAGGGGAAAGCGGGCGCGGCCTCGTCCCGCCTCACGGATTCCCTTTTTCGTCTGTTTTCTGCATCATCAGCGCGGCGTATTTCAGCAGATCCTTGCGGGAGCGGACGCCGAGCTTATCGTAAATGTTTCGGTTGTGATACTTGATGGTGTTCTGGTTGATGCTGAGAAGCTCCTGAATCTCCTTGCCGGTTTTTCCGCTGAGATACAGCTCAAAGATTTCATGCTCCTTGGGCGTCAGGCTGGAGAGATGATCGCAGAAAAGCGCATAGGCGTCCGGGTTAAGCTCCTGCATACCGGCGGCGTGCAGCGTGGAGAGGGCGCTCTCCGCGCGTTCGCGCTCCCGCTGAGCGTCGGCGTTTTCCGATTGCAGGCGGCTGATCTCCGCCTCGTGCAGGCGATCCTTCGCGGCGAGATAGGCGAACAGGTCGTCAATTTCGGGAATGTTGGAGGGGCGGCGTTCGCCTTCGTCCGCCTTGAGGCTGGAAAGCCCCTGAAGAATGGGCGTGACATAGCGATGGCTCAGATAGACGCACACGGCGAAAAACAGCAGCGTCAGCAAAAGCAGCAGCCCCGCGGCGCTCAACTGGCTCTGCCGCACAATCCGTTCGTAGTAGGGCATGGGCAGCATGGCGGCGACGATGTGTCGACTCTCGCCGATGGCGATTTCGCGCGTCAGACCGATGAAGCTGCCGGATTCGCAGGTGAACTGCTCAAACCGACCGTGGGCTTTCATGGAAAACGCAGCCTGTATGGGCGCGGAGGCGGCAGAACGGTGTCCAGAGAGCTGGCCCGTCCATTGACCGTCTTTTTCCGTCAGCAGCGCGCAGAGCATCCGGTTCTCCTCGCGCGAATCCGCCGGATAGGCAAGCTGGAAATAGAGGTCGCTCAGCTCAAAGCCGCACACGCCGATAACTTTGCCATTGAGACGGACCGGCACGCAAAGCAGCCGCACGCGCTCCCACGAGTCCGGAAGCGAACAGACCTGCGTCAGCAGGTATTTCGCATGGCCGTCCATGAGAGAAATTGCCTGCGGAAAGGTTTCGGCAAGCGTTTCCAGCCGCCATGTGCTGTAGAGGCTGATGCCGTTTTCGCGCGCGACGGAATAGCTGCCGCGGAACATGCAGGCTTTGTTGTGAATGGTGTTTTCGGCGTAAAGGTTGGCGTATTTGAGATACAGCCCGTTATAGCTTTCTTCGGGCAGCGAATCGTTGACCGTGGTGTTCAGCAGATAAAACGCGCCGCTGCACGTGGCCAGCTGCATGTGCGTGTGAACGTCGCGATACGCTTTTTGCTGGATCTCGGTCAGCAGGGCTTCGTTGTTGCGCAAATCCTCGAAGGAAACCCGATGCGCCTGCAAAACGCCGCTCACAACGGAGGAAATCTCCTCGGAAAGCGAAAGCCCCCATGCGGCGGCGTCGTCTGCGTCGTGGCGGATGAGCGCGGCCGTCGTGTCCAGCTGCTGAACGAGGGAATCCTCAATTTCACGGTCAAGAGGATTGACAAGTCCGAGCAGATTCAGCACAAGAAAGCTCAGCAGCGCTACGGCGCAGCAAAGCGCAAGCAGATAGACTGCCAAGCGTCTCCGCATGGAAAGGTTCTGCCGCCTTGCCATGCGGAGAAATTTCAGGATGTTTTCAGGATGAAGCTGCATCGTGCTTTCCTTCCTTTTCAGCCTTCCTGCATCAGGCTGCGAAGTTCGGCAAGCGCGCGGGCTTCCAGCTCGCTCATGACGGCATCGGCAGATTCGCCCGCCTCAATGCGGTGCACATAGTCCTCGTGCGCGCTGCCCAGCACGGCCTTCATGTTTTTTTCAAAGGAGGATTGCACGTCCGCGGCGCCCTCGTAGCGCGGCAGCGCGCAGAAGGTATAGGAGCCGTTCATGCCGTCCACGGCATGATAGAGCATACGATACTTTTCGTTCTCAACGGCGCTGGTGTCGGAAAGCAGCGCGTTCAGCCCCTCGCCGGTCACGGGCAGATAGCCGGTCTGCGTGGCAAATTCGGCGTTGTGGCTGCTTTGGGTGATCCATGCGGCAAACAGCGCGGCGGCCTTGTTGCGGCGCTCGTCCTCGCTGCGGATGGCAAACAGCCCCGTTCCGCGCTGCACGACGGCGGGCGACGCGCCTGCAAAGCCGGGGTAGGGCAGGATGGCCGTTTCGATGTCTTCAGTGGTGTTGTCGGAATAGGTCACATAGTCGCGCAGATAGAGAATGCCCGCGCTGGAACCGATGTTGCTCAGCACCTCGGCGGTTTTCCAGCGGTCGGAGGCATAGCCGTCCTGCACGCAAAGCCCGCCGTAAATGCCGGCGCGCGCCATGGGCTGCCATACGCGCCGGAAGGCGGCGCTGTCGAAGTCGATGCGGCCGTCCTTGATGAACGTATCGCCCAGTGAGGCGACGTTCACAAGGAAATAGTGATAGAAGTCGTTGATCTGGAACAGCGTCTGGCCCTGCGACCAATCGTAATACAGGTCGCAGAGCGCGAAGAGCTTCTCAAAGTCCTGCATGTCGTCGATGGACGCGCCGTTTTCGGCGGCGAAACGGTCAAACAGGGTCTTGTTGACAAAGCAAAGCTCGGTCGATTTGGCGATGGGCAGCATCAGCAGCTGCTCGCCGAACAGCCCTTCGTTCAGGAAATCCGGCACATAAAGGGAAAGCTCCTTCTCGCTGAAATACGTCTTCCAGTCGAGCAGACGATCAGTTCCGATTTTTTCTGCAATGCGCGGATACGCGGTGAAAAGATCCGGCAGCGCTACAGAGCCGGGATCGCCGTTGGCGGAGGCGATGAGCGCCGCGTCGATATCCGTGGAGTTGGACACTGAGACAACGGAGACAGCCACACCTTTTTCTTTGCCCTCGGTGCGGTTGAATTCGTCGATCAGTTCGTTCAGCGGCGATTCGGTCTGGCTGCCGTAAACATGCCACATCGTCAGCGTTACGGGATGGGACGGGCTGAGCGCATCCTTGCTGCCGGAACAGCCGGTCAGCAGGGTCAGCGTCATCAGCAGGGCAATCAGCAGCGCAAGCCTTTTTTTCATGGGGAAGAACCTCCTCAAAACGCGATTTTCAATGATTTTCCCACCCAACGCGATAAATTTCTGCCATTTCCCACCCTTTTTGGGCTTTGGTGTGGGGACAAACGCATGGAAAACCTGTATAATACATCCTGCGGCGAGAACGATTCATCGATGCGAGCCGTCGGCCGGGATGCAGGTTCAGGGGCCAATCTGGTTCTGTATTCCGGCTTTGTTGCTATACACATTATAAATTACGCCTCTGATTTTATCAAGGCTTAACGCGGTCAAAACAGTGATTACACTGTTCGTTGGGAGGGATGCGTATGTGTCGCGAAATGCATCGCATGGCAACGTATCGGGTCTTGAAGGACAGCGGGGGAATGCGCTTGCGCTTCTTCTGCGAAGCGTCCGGCGCAGCCGTCTGCACAACCCGGCCGATGCCGCTGCAGCCCGTTGAAGCCGCGCTGGAAAATGCGTGGCAGGCAGAAGGGCGGGAACATTTCAACCGCTGCCAGAGATGCGGCAGATGGGTGGCGGACGTGATGTACAATCCCAACACGCTGGAATGCGTGGAGTGTTCGCCCTGGGAGGAGAAGCCGGCGTTCTGCCCGCAATGCGGCGAAAACGTTCTGAACGACGGCGTCTTCTGCCATCGCTGCGGCTGCCGGCTGCAATACGGAGAGGAGGAAGCCTGTGGAAGCGCATGAATGGACGGCGCAGGCCTGTTTCGGTCCGGAGAGCATGAAACGCATGAAGGTCTGTCCGCAGTGCCGGAGAATGGCGCCTGCCGAACTGTACACATGCCCGGAATGCGGCGGGCGGCTTCCGCAGAGCAATCTGTTTCAGGTGTATCAAAGGAGCCACCGGCTTTGCCCGATATGCGATACGGTTCTGTCGGACTCCATGAAGTTTTGCCCGCATTGCGGAATGAAAATCGAAGCCAAAGCATTTCTGAACAAAAAAGGGAGGCAATGAAAAATGAAAAAACTTGCGGTGATTCTGCTTTCGCTCTGCCTGCTGCTGTCGCTGTGCGGCGCGGCTGCGGCGGAGTCTGATGCGGCGGTCTGGTATTATAATGAGTACGGCGTTACTGCCTATATCGAAGGCGAATTGCAGGGCGATGTTATCATCCCTGACAACATTGACGGATATGCTGTTACAGCGCTGGATTCCAGCGCGCTGAGCGGACAGCACGGCGTCACCTCTTTGACCCTGCCGGATACGATGTATGCGCTGCAATCCGGCGCAATCGCCCGTATGGATAACCTGCAGAGCGTTACGCTGAATGAAGGGCTGGAGGTCATCGGCCTGAACAATTTCTGTTATTGTCCTTCGCTGACCAGCCTGACCATTCCCGCCAGTGTGAAGCTGATTGAAAGCAACATTGCCGTTGATTGCGAAAACCTGCGGGAAATCCGCTTTGAGGGCGTTTGCCCGGTTTTTGTAGATCCGTCCTACTGCTTTGACTGGCTGGCTGACGATTACGTCATCTATGTGCCGGACGACCAGCTGGACGCGTATGCCGAGGTGTTTGCGGATACCTACGGCGTGGCGGAGCATTTGCAGCCCAGCGGAAAGAACGCCGTGATTCCCGAGGCGCAGAACACGGAAGACTGGTTCGACTTTGACGCCGAAACCGGCACCATCACCGGCTATAAGGAATATCACGCCTATGTGGAAATCCCTGCGAGCATCGACGGCGTGCCGGTGAAACACATCGGCGAAAGCGCCGCGCAGCGGGATTACTCCATCTACGCGCTTGTTTTCCCGGAAGGGCTGGAGAGCATCGGGCCGAAGGCGTTCAGCGGGGATTACAATACACTCTATATCAGCTTCCCCGCCAGCCTCAAAGAAATTGGCGATGAAGCGTTTTCCAATGCGCAGACCGAGCGCGTCGCTTGGAGCGAGGGCTTGGAGACGATCGGCGCGATGGCGTTCCAGTATCATCACGAATCCGTGCTGACGCTGCCTTCCACCGTGAAAACCATTGGCGAGGGCGCCTTTGAAAGATCGCGGTGCAGCGAGCTTCATCTGAGCGGTGATCTGGAAAGCATCGGCTCCCGCGCATTTGCCGACAGTTCCATCAGCTACATGGCGTTTGACTTCTATGAGCCGATCGAGATTGCAGGCGACGCTTTTGCGGAAACCAACGTCGCCGATCTCGACCTGCCGTGGGACAGCTCGTTTGAAAATCAGGCGGCTTACGCCGAAATGCTGCGCGAGCAGTGCCCCGACTGTACGGTGTGGATCAACAATCCCGAATCCAGCGGTGTGGCGGAGCATCCTGTGAACGACGGATCCATCACCAAGTTTGAAAACGGCGTGTTGACGATGTATAAGGGCGATCAGCCCGACCTGACTCTCTGGACGGGGTATGACGACATTCCGGTGACCGCGCTGGGCGACGGCGTGTTCAAGGGCAATCAGACCATCCGCTCCTTCTATCCGCACCACTGCGGCTGGTTCACCACCATTGGCAACGAAGCGTTCGCCGACAGCACGGTCGAATACGTCGAGCTTTTCGGCAGCATTACCACCATCGGCAGCGGCGCGTTCCGCAACTGCCTGAACCTCACGGAGCTGACGCTGCCCGCGTCGCTGACTAGCATCGGCGAGGACGCGCTGGCGGGCTGCGAGAACCTGCAGAAGCTCACCGTGCTGTGCGATCCGGCCATTCTGCCCGACGGGCTGCTGGATGAGTGCTTCGCACATACGGAAATTTACGCCGCGCCCGACGCCACCGACGAGCAGGTGCGCATTCTCAGCGAAAAGGCGCATCGCCCGTGGTATGCGCAGGTTTCCCGCGTGGGCGAGCAGGCCAACGACCTAATCGAGATGCCCTATGCCATGCTTCCGATGGATGATTTCTGGTATGACACGGAGTATGCGCGCCTGGACCGCTATCACGGTTATGAGCTGAACCTGTACCTGCCGCGCGAAGCGGAGGGCATGACGCTGACCATGATCGGCGGCGACATGATGGGTCGCGCCCGCGGCGGCGACAATTATGAAATGGAATTGCCCGTGCGCTCCGTGGTCATTCCTGAAAACTACACCAACATTCTCAGCACGTCGTTTGCAAACTGCGAGACGCTGGAAACGGTGATCTGCTATGCTCCGCTGGATACGACGAGCGGCATGTTTGAGGGCTGCACGAATCTGCGCCATGTGGTGTTCGTCAATGGCGTGCGCAGCCTGGGCCGCGGCGTCTTCTACGGCTGCGATAAGCTGGAAACGGTCTATGTCGGGCCGTATGTGGAGGAAGTCGACGGCGAGGCGTTCATTGGCTGCCCGGGCTTTGACCTGAGCAAGTGCATCACCGATCCCGCGCAGATGCCTGATGTGGACGCGCTGCTGGCGGAGGTCAAGAGCGATCCGATGCCGGAGCCCACGCCCGCGCCCACTCCCGCGCCTGCAGTTCCCGTGGGTGAAGCAGGCGCGCCCTACGTCGGCCTGTGGCGCGCGGACACGCTCGAAATGGAAGGCGAAGTGTATCCCGTCGCGGCGATGGGTGCGGAGATGTATCTTACCCTCAACGCCGATGGCACTGCGGAAAGCTACGACGGCGAGACCAGCGAGACCGGCACGTGGACAATCGAAAATGACGTGATCATGATCGGCGGTGCGATTGAAGGCATGATGCCGATGACCGTCAATGAGGCTGGACAGCTGGTCATGGAAGCAGACGGCATGAAGCTGGTCTTCGCGAAAGAGGGCGGCGAAGCCGCGCCTGTGCCTACCACAGAAGCCCCCGCTGCTCCCGAGGCTCCTGCGGCTCAGCCGACCGGCGACAATGCTGCGTATGTGGGCATTTGGCAGGCCGTGACCCTTGAGATGGAGGGCGAGTCCTACCCGGTCGCGGACATGGGCATGGAGATGTATCTTACCCTCAACGCCGACGGTACGGCGGAATTCTTCGATGGTGAGACATCTGAGATCGGCATGTGGACGCTGGGCGACGGTGTGCTGACGGTTACTGAGGTGCCCCTGTCCATCGCCCCCGACAGCACGCTGTTCATGGAAGAGGACGGCATGAAGCTGGTCTTCGCCAAGGCTGACGGTACTGCTCCTGCTGCCCCCGCTGTCCCTGAAACCGCCGCCCCTGCCGAACCCACTGTGGTTGTTACCGGCAACGCGGAAGATTATATCGGCACGTGGCACGCGGACACGCTCGAAATGGAAGGCGAAGTGTATCCCGTTGCGGCGATGGGCATGGAGATGTATTTCACGCTGAACGCCGACGGCACTGCGGAAAGCTACGACGGCGAAATGACCGAGACCAGCACGTGGACATTTGAAAACGGCGCGGCGGTCGTTGATGGCGTTGTGATTCAGATTACCGGGGACGGCCGACTGCTCATGGAAGATGAGGATTCAAAGCTGTTCTTTGTCAAGGGTGAAGGCGAAGCCGCGCCTGCGACTCCTGACGTTGCAGTGGGGACGGAAGACGGCTTCATCGGCACGTGGTACGGCTGCTACATGGCCACCGGCGCGATGAACGGCGATCCGCGATTCCTGTTCGATCTTACGCTGACGGTGTATGCGGACGGCACCGCAAACCTTGTCTATCCCACGGATGAACCGTGGCACTGGACGGAAAATGCAGACGGCAGCCTGCTGATGGTGAAGGATAGCGACGGCACGGAAATGCCCCTGACCATGCTGGATGACGGCTTTATCTGCTTTGGCAAGATGGACGGCGATGGCAACGCATTTGGCGGCTATCTGATTTTCAGCCGCGATGCAAGCGCCGTCTGGACGCCGGAAATGCTGGCGCAGGCTGCGCCTGAGACGGAAACCGCTTCTGCCGCCGGATCCGGCGACAGAATGGAAGTGCGCTACGTCTGCACGAGTGCAGAGGCGGGCGGCGTGACGCTGGATGCAGCGCTGCTCGGCGGCGAATACGCGCTGACCTTCCATGCCAACGGCACGGTGGATTTCGTCATGGTGGGCAATACAATTCCGGGGCTGAAATGGACGCAGGGCGACGGCTCTTTCGTTATTGATTATTATGGAAACACGCTGGAAGCGGTTCTGACGGAAACCGGTCTGGACTTGGATTATTTTGGCTCCATGCTGATGCACTTTGCGCCGGCGGAATGATTTCAGGACGAACATGAACACATGGGAGGAAGATGCACATGCGTACCAATGACTACAATTGCCCCTGCTGCGGCGCGCCGTTGAATTTCGACGGCGCCAGCGGCAAGGTGGTCTGCGATTCCTGCGGAAGCAGCTTTGATTCCGAGGCGCTGGAGGCGATGAACCCCGCGCCGGAAAAGGACGGCATCGAGTTTGCGGTGCCCGATGAAGGCTTCAGCGCGGAGGAAGCGGCGCAGATGCAGGGCTACATCTGCAAAAACTGCGGCGCAGAGCTGATCACCGAGGATACCGCCACTGCCACGGAATGCCCCTACTGCGGCAGCCCCACCATTCTGCCGGATCGCATTGAGGGCGGCGTGAAGCCGGAAAAGGTCATCCCCTTTGTGGTGACGAAGGAACAGGCGCAGCAGCAATTTGAGGATTATTTCAAGGGCAAGCGTTTGTTGCCCAACGTGTTCCTCAACGGCCGCAACCGCATTTCGGATATGCGCAAGCTCTATGTGCCGTACTGGCTGTTTGACTGCGACGCTTATGCCAACATCGTTTACGATGCCGAAAAAAAGAACACCGAGCGTCAAGGCGAATGGGAGATTACCCGCACCGAGCATTACATCGTGCGCCGCGGCGGCGCTATGGCGTTTGAGAATATCCCTGTGGACGGCAGCGCCAAGCTGGACAACAAGATCACCGAATCGCTGGAGCCTTATGACCTGAGCGCCGCCGTGCCTTTCCGCCCGGCTGTGCTTGCCGGTTCCATGGCGGATCATGCCGACGTGGACAGCGCCGAATGCGAAGGCCGCG
>CAZKJW010000079.1:9878-10981 GCA_964553125.1 uncultured Oscillospiraceae bacterium | reverse complement strand
CCTGCGCCTTCTATATAATCAGAATTGCACAAGCGAAATTACCGGAACAAGACTTTCCGCAGGGAGGTATCCGCCATGTTCGTCCCCGTTCCCATGACGCCCGACCGCATGATGTACGAGGCGCTGCGCGGCGATTCGCGCATCGACGCCATCATCCCGGTTCACAATTCGCGCGCCACGCTGCCGCGCGCGCTGGCGAGCATCGCCATGCAAACCGTCGCGGACGACGTGGACGTGACGATTGTGGACGACGCGTCCGACGAGCGCTACGACGATATCCTCGCCGCATTTTCCCCGCTGCTTCACGTCCGGCTGCTGCGCATCGACCCGCCAAACCGTTTCCCCGGCTATGCGCGCCAGCTGGCGCTGGATCAGACGCGCAACGATTTCGTCACCTTCATCGATTCGGACGACACGCTCTCCGATTCCTTCGCGCTTGCGCGCCTTTTCAGCATTCTGCTCACGTGCGAAACCTGTCACGTGGCGTGCGGCGCGTTCGCGGGCGTGCAGAGCGAATGGTTCAACACGCGTTTCATCGCCCACCGCGAAGACCGCGTTCATGTGTTCGCCAAGCTGTATCGCCGCTCTTTCCTGAACGAAAACGGCATCCGCTTCAACACGGAGGGCGATGCCGGCCGCTTCAACGAGGATTACGGCTTCAACGCGCCCATCTTCCTCTGCTTCGACGAGAACACGTACTTCCTGCCCGAGATCGTCTACGACTGGCACGAGAACCCCAACAGCCTCACGCACGCAGGCGCCAATCTGTTTCACGCGCATAAATTCATCGGCCGCGCCGCCAATATGGTCACGGCGTTTGAGAAATGCTGCGCGCTTCGCGCCGAAGGGAAAACGGCCGTTGCCGCTGCCCATCTCGCGGAAGGGCTGCCCGTCAGCTTCTCGCGCATTTACGATATGTTCGTTCAGGCCCGCCCACTCGACGCGGACTGCGCCGAAGCGCTGCTCGCGCTGGCGCGGCGGCTCTGGAAAAACGTTTTGCTTCCGCTCCGTCAGGAGGCGGACGTGCCGACAGACGAAGCGCTGCGCGCCGCGCTGGCCGACTTTGCCGCCGAGCGCCCGTATTTGCAGCAGCTTTCGCCCGA
>CAZKJW010000079.1:8004-9778 GCA_964553125.1 uncultured Oscillospiraceae bacterium | reverse complement strand
TGAAAAGCCCGCTACCGGCGGGCTTTTCCTAACCAAGCAGGTTGTCTCGGCAATTCGCTGCGAACGCTTCCCGCGCCGCTTTCCCTTGCCGCACGCGCTTCCCTCAGTAGGCTTTTACCACTTCCACATTCTGAAAATACGACAGCACGATTTCCTCCGCCGTCGCGCCGGCCTCCGCCTGTCCGTATGCGCCCCACTGGCTCATGCCCACGCCGTGGCCGTAGCCCTTGCCCTCCATCTCGATGTACCCGTTTTCCTCCGCAAGGTTCATCAGGAGCGTGGAGCGCATCTTGGTCGAGCCGAGCGCAATGCGAAAATCCGCCGCGTTCACCGGCACGCCGCCGAACACGAGCGTCACCGCGCGCCCGGACGCGCCGCGCTCGCCGATTCGCGCGCCCTCGACGGTTTTCACGGCCGCTCCCGCGGCGTTAGCCGCCCTGATAATCTCCTCCGCCGAAAACGCCGCCTGCCATGTCTGCGCTTCCGCGGGCGCGCTCGCGCTTTCGCGGCCTTCCGCCGTGCGGATATAGCGCGGCTCCGCCGCCTTCCAGTTCAGTCCCTCCTTCGCGCCCGCCGTCACGCCGCCCGAATGCGCGTGAAACCACGCATAAATCAGCGCGCCGTCGGAGACGAGCACCTGCCCACGCGTGTCGCGCACCGCCTGCCGGATGCGGTCGTTCACTGCGGCCGCGTCATAGGCCTGCGCCTCCTCGATGTCAGTCGAAATGTCCGCGCCGGGGTAGCGGCTTTCCTTTTCTTCCATGAATTTCAGTACGAACGTCCGCGCCAGAATCGCCTGCGCTTTCAGCGCCTCCATCGGCCAGTCGCTGCGCATTTCGCCCGCGAGCACGCCGCACAGGTATTCCTCCAGCGGCTGCGTCTCCGTTTTTTCTTCGTCGGTAAGGTAGACGTTCAGCATCGGCTCGCCGTCCTCCCGAAGCTGCACCTTTGCAGGCAGCTTCAGCGGCTGCGCGCTGTCCGCCGCGTTCGTTCCGATGCGCTGCGAGCAGGCGCACAGCGCGAGCGCCGCACATGCAAGCGCCGTCGCCGCAAGGCGTTTTTTCATTGCAATCTCCCCCTTCCCTGCGCCATAGTATGAAAAGAAAACCGGCTTCATATTCCGCTGGCGCGTTTGACTTTGCCACCAAACGGTCTATAATAAGAGCATCACCTTATGCAGGAGGGAGCATTCATGTCCAACAAGTATTCCGGCACAAAGACCGAGAAGAACCTCTGGGAAGCGTTCTCCGGCGAATCGCAGGCGCGAAACAAATACACCTTCTTCGCCTCCGTCGCCAAGAAGGCCGGCTATGAACAGATTGCCGAGCTTTTCCTCAAGACAGCCGAAAACGAAAAAGAGCACGCCAAGCTGTGGTTCAAGGAGCTGAACGAACTGGGCGACACCGCGCAGAACCTTGCCCACGCCGCCGAGGGCGAAAACTACGAATGGACCGACATGTACGACCGCATGGCGAAGGAAGCCGAGGAGGAAGGCTTCACCGCGCTTGCCGCAAAATTCCGCGGCATAGCCGCCATTGAAAAGGCGCACGAGGAGCGCTACAAGGCGCTGCTTCACAACGTCGAAACCGCGCAGGTCTTTGAAAAGAGCGGCCTGACGATGTGGGAATGCCGCAACTGCGGCCATCTCGTCGTCGGCACGAAAGCGCCCGAGGTCTGCCCCGTGTGCAACCACCCGCAGAGCTATTTCGAGGTTCGCAAGGAAAACTATTGATCCGCAGGCATTCAGGGAAGCCCCCTTTCGGACGGGCTTCCC
>CAZKJW010000079.1:2629-7904 GCA_964553125.1 uncultured Oscillospiraceae bacterium | reverse complement strand
GGAAAACTATTGATCCGCAGGCATTCAGGGAAGCCCCCTTTCGGACGGGCTTCCCCGTTTTCTTTTTTTTGGGGATTTTATCGCCGCCAAGGCGGCGGAAAGGGTTTGATCCGCCGCGCGCAACTGAAACTGGCGTGCGGTTTTCTTCGCTGCCGCATAAGAAAGCAGCCACAGCTTTTATCCACAGCCATTCCCCATTCACAGCAGGGCGGATTCCATACCGGCGCGTGCAAATGTAACCGCCGCGCAATTTTTGCGCCGTTAGGGCGGGGACGGAATTCGAACCTTTATTCATATTCATTTTTCCAGCTGAAGAAAAGCGCCTTGCACGTCGCCGAGCAGCGGAAACTGTCGTGCAATTTTGTCGCCGCCTATGCCGCAGATGCAGCCGTCCGTCACACCCCCTCCGTCCGCTGCAAATGTCTCACCTGCCGCTCCCCGCAGCAAAAACCGCCATGCAATTTTCTTCGTCGTCGCAGCACAAGAGCACCCTTCCTTTCCCACAACAAAGCACCTCCCCCGCTGCTGCACAATTTTCTTCACAGTCGCTGCATAAAAAACAACTCATCCTTCATTGCGTCCGTTCGTCAATCACAGCGAAACGTCTTACCCGCCGCTCGAAACAAAAAATCGCCGCACGGTTTTCTTCGTCGCCCCATCATAAGAGAACATCCCCGTCCTTTATCCCCAGCCACAGCGAAACACATCCCCCGCGCCATGCACAACTGAAACCGCCGCGCAGTTTTCTCCGCCGCCATCACGGGAACAACCCTTCCTTTTTCCCAGCAAAACATCTTCCCGCTGCCGCACAATTTTCTTCACAGTCGCTGCATAAAAAACAACTCATCCTTCATCGCGTCCATTCGTCAACCACTGCAAAACGTCTTACCCGCCGCCGCGCAGCGAAAACTGACATGCAATTTTGCTGCCGCCACCGCGAGGACAGCCCCCTTTATCCACATCCATTCCCCAGCCACAGCGAAACACCCGTCGCCGCGCAACAGAAACTGCCGTGCAAATTTTGCTGCCGCCACCGCAAATACAGTCCTCCGCACACCACGCTCCATCCGCTGCAAATTTACTCACCGCTCCCCGTAGCAAAAAGCCGCCGCGCAAATCCTTCGCCGCCATGGCGGCGCGAAAAAAATCATTCGCCTCCCCGGTTCCTTTACAAACGAGTTTCTTCCTGCTATAATCGTTATAAGTTTAGTTATAACTTTTGCAGGAGAAGTGTTTCATATGACTTGTCCGTATTCCGGCAATGCGTTCTGCGCCTCGCTCAGCGCGGACGACCGGACGCGGCTATGCTCGCTTTGCCATGTCAAGCGCTACGCCAGGGGCCAGTGCCTTCGCGAAAGCTACTGGGCCAACTGCGTTTCGCTCATGCTCAGCGGCATGGCGCTTGAGCTGGAGCAGCGGGGCTCCGCTAAAAAGCCGCTGCCCATCGGGCTGGGCAGCCCCGGAATCTTTTTCAATCTCGACGAATTGTTCTATTCGCCTGACGACCACAATCTGGACGATTTCAAAGACACGCTCTGCCTGACGGACTGCGCAATCGCCGTCTTTGGCCTTGCGGATTTTCGCGACCTCATGGAAAGCAGCCCCTCGTTCATGGAAGCGCTTCTGAAAAACTGCGTCATGCACCGCCTGCCCGAAAGCGCGGCGATGCTTCGTTCGCTCGGCTTCGGCGACGCGGAGGAGTCGATCCGCTTCATTCTCGATTATCAGCGCGCGCACGATATCCCGTATCTTACGCACGAGCAGATCGCGCTGATCTGCAATCGCAGCCGCCAGACCGTCACGAGCACCATCCGACGCGTGCTCGAAGACGAGCCGCCCTGCGAGCCTGAGCCGCACGAATAAGCGCAGAACCGTCCGCGCTTTTTTATGCCGCCAAGGCGGCAGAATCCACAAGCCGTCCCGGCAAAGCGCCGCCCCCTGCGGGCGCGTCCTGGCGGCTTGTTTGTTGTTTCTCCGAACATCCGTGCGAAAGAACCGGTGGCGATTTTCCTGCGTGCAGACTGGATTTTCTTCGACGTCGGCTCCACGCTGATCGACGAGACGGCCGCGTACAACCGCCGTGCGCTGGAAATGCTCCGCGGCACGGACGTTTCCTTTGCCGCGTTCGCACGCAAGCGCGCAGAATTCTTTGCGCAGGGGCTGGACGGCAATTCGGAGGCCGTCCGTTTTTTCGGGCTGACAAAAACGCCGTGGCATCCGGAGGACGAGCGCCCCTTCCCCGACGCGCGCGAAACGCTTGCCTTTCTCAAGCGCGCCGGCTATCGGCTGGGAATCATCGCGAACCAGTCGCCGGGCGTCGCGCAGCGGCTCGCCGCATGGGGGCTACTGCCGTTCCTCGACGCAATCGCCGCATCGGGCGAGCTGGGTGTTTCCAAGCCCGACCCGCGCATCTTTGAAGCGGCGCTTGCCATGGCGCACTGTCCGCCGCCGCGCGCCGTCATGGTCGGCGACCGGCTTGACAACGATATCCGCCCCGCAAAATCCATCGGCATGAAAACCATCTGGCTGCGCAATGGGTTTTCGGTGTCGCAGGGCGACACGCCGGGGCCGCGCTGCGCCGACCGGACAATCGCAGCGCTGTCCGAACTGAAAAGCCTTTTCGCCGTGTACGACAGGCAATGAGTCGCCATGACCGCCCCGCAGGGAAGCCCTTGCCGCCGGATGTTTATTCCGGAGCAATTTCTTTTGCGCCGCCGCATATGCCGTATGGCGCAGGCACTGACGCCGATGGATGTTGTCCCTGTTTCCGCCGCGCGCCAGCAGTGACGCGGCTGAATATCCGGTTGCCTGTGTGCAAGGCTCGCGCTACGTTTCCGCACATCCGCCACAGTGCAGCCGCACATGCGAACAGTGAAGCGAACAATTATCCGACTGCCCCGCCGCATTTCACATATCACGCAGCATAGCCGCACACGCCGCCGATTCTTTTTTCCTCCCACTTTTAACACACGCCAGCAGTAACGCGGCTTAGCAACTGACTGTCCGCGCACAAAACCCGTGCCCCTTTCGCACGTCCCCGCAGTGCAGCCGCATACGCTCCAACTCTTTCCATAACATACAGGATTCCCTCGCTGCAAAAGCGACCGCGCGTTTCTCTCCGTGCAATTTTCACTGCCGGTCTGCTCCATGAAAAAGCCGCACCCGGCTGTGCAAACTTCTCACGCCGCATTTCGCATATCACGCAGCACAACCGCATATGCGAACAGTGAAGCGGACAAATGTCCGACTGCCCCGCCGCGTTTTCGCATATCGCGCCAGTCATCCGCATACGCCGCTGATTCTTTTTTTCCCACTTTTAACACTCTCCCGCAGTAACGTGTCTAATCCTCCGACTACCCGCACGCAAAACCTATGCCCCCTTTCGCATGTCCCCGCTCCTCCCCGTCCTATTCCCCTCGTATGCTTTCGCACGCAAGCGCGCAAAAACCGCCGGCGTATGCACCGGCGGTTTCTCTGTGTTTGCTTTTGTTTTTGCGGCGCGCTATTCCGGCAGCTCCACAATGAACGTGCTGCCGTAGCCCGGCGCGCTTTCCACGCGGATGTTTCCGCCGCAGAGCATCAGAATGCGCTTGACGATGGCCAGCCCCAGCCCGTTGCCCTCGCTGCTGTGCGAGGAATCTCCCTTGTAAAACTTATCGAAAATATGCCGCGCGGTTTCTTCGTCCATGCCGGGGCCATGGTCGCGGATCTCGGCGACGATCCGCCCGTTCAGACGGCGCAGCGCTACGGAAATTTCGCCGCCCTGCGGCGAAAATTTAATCGCGTTGGAAATCAGGTTAAGCCACACGTGGTCAAGCATGTCCTCCTGCCCCGTGTACTCGATCTCCTCCAGATCGCCCGCCAGCACGATTTCCTTTTTCAGCCAGCTTTCCTCCAGCAGACCGATGCACTGGCGAATCTGCTCGTCCAGCGCGTAGGGGCGCGGCTCCGGCAGGATGCGCGTGTTTTCGTAGCGGCTCAGAAGGAGAATGTTCGCGCTCATCTGAGTCAGCCTCTCCGATTCGCGCAGGATGGTGTTCAGCGCGCTGTCGCGCTCCTCGGGGGTGAGGTCGCTGCGCTTGAGCAGCTTGGCATAGCCGCGGATGGACACCATGGGCGTTTTGAACTCGTGCGAGAAGGTGTTGATAAAATCGGTGCGGAACATTTCGAGGTTGCCCAGCTCCTCCGCCATGTTATTGAACGTGCCGATGAAATTCCCATACGCGCGCAGGTTCTTTTTCTCGTCGATTCGCACGGAAAAATCGCCCGCCGAAATGGCGCTCATCGCGGCGATCATATCGGTCAGCGGACGCAGAACCGTTTTGGAGAGCACCGTGGAAAACACGGAGCCGATCATCAGGCACACGCCCAGCGCCAGCATGGGAATCCACAGCGTCAGGCTTTCGTTATGCGAAAAATCAAACAGCAGGTTCAGCAGATAATAAATCGCAAGCGTTAAAACGCACGCGACGAACATCGTAGCCGGAACCAGAAACGTGATCGTGCGCCTGAGCCATTTATTGCTGTCCATCCGCCGTCCCCTCCCGGAGAATCGCCATGTAGCCGAACCCGCGAATCGTGCGGATTTCAAAATCGGGGTTGTCGCGGAATTTGTCGCGCAGGTTGTATACATGCACCTCGACGGTGTGCTCGTTCACGTCGCTGTCCAGATCCCAGATTTCGTCGAGCAGCTGCCGCTTGGTAAACATCTTGCGCGGATAGGAGAGGAACTTATACAAAAGCAGGAACTCCTTCGGCGTCAGCTGGCGCGTCCGGCCTGCCTCCGTCACCTGGAACGAGTTATAGTCCAGCACGGTTGAGCCAATCTGCAGCCGATGCTCGCTCACGCTTTTTGAGCGGCGCAGGAGCGCCGCAATGCGCCAGAGCATCTCATCCTCGTCGATGGGCTTGACCATGTAATCGTCCGTCCCGGCAAGAAAGCCGGCCTGCTTGTCCTGCTTGGACACGCGCGCTGTCACCATGAGCACGGGCATTTCGCACGCGCCCTCGCGCAGCGTGCGCGTAAACTCCAGCCCGTCCATGTTCGGCATCATCACGTCCACCACCGCCAGATCAATCTGCCGGTGATCCATCAGCTCCAGCGCCTCCACGCCGTCGGCGGCCGGCCATGCGGCATAGCCCGCCTTTTTCAAAACGGCGCACATCAGGCTGCGCGTGCTCTCGTCGTCTTCCACAATCAGAATGTTGAACATGCGGCTCTTCCTTTCGTAGCACAATCGGGCGCTTTGTCCCGATTCCTTTATACCACACGCGT
>CAZKJW010000079.1:0-2529 GCA_964553125.1 uncultured Oscillospiraceae bacterium | reverse complement strand
CCACCGGCACCAGTTCCAGCGCTTGTGCGCGCGCAGGAAGCGGAAAATCAGGTTCGTAATCGCATAGGCGATCAGCGCGGAAAGCGCGCCGATCACAAGCCCCGCCGCCACGTCGCTCGGATAGTGCGCCATCAGGTAGTTGCGCGAAGCCGCAACCGCCACAGGAAACGCCAGCCACGCCCACGCGGCCTTCCTGCGGCTCGTCAGCACAAGGGCAAGCGCGCCGGCCGCGGCCGCCGTCGCATGGCCCGACGGGAACGAAAACCCGTCCTCTGCGGGCGCGCCGACAAACTCCCACCACTGCCGGAACTGCTCCGTCATCAGGAACGGCCGTGGACGCGCCACCGCGTCCTTGAGCAAAATGTTCGTTATCAGCGCGCCGCAGCACACCGCGCCGAACACGCACACGCCGATCCTGCGCGTTTTGCGCATACACATCAGAACCGCCGCCAGCGCAAAGAACAGCAGGCCCTTCTCGCCCAGCAGCGAAATGATCTTCATCAGCGGCGTCAGCCATGCGCCGCAGGTTTCCGCCAAGCCGTGCCAGAAGCCGAGAATGGCCGCATCCGGCCGCGCCAGAAGGCCGTTGAGCAGCTCTGCGACAAACGTCAGCCCATCCATGAGAGTCTCACATCTCCTTTTGTGTTCTGCGGCGCTTACGCGCGCGCAAGGAACGCGTCCACCGCCTCCAGCGCCTGCGAAACGGGATCGCCCGCCATGTCCAGCCAGAGAATCGACGGATCGCGGCGGAACCACGTCATCTGCCTGCGCGCAAATTGCTTGATTGCGCGCGCCAGCTCCTCGCACATCTGCGCCTCCGACGCGAACTCGCCTTCCGCAAGCCGGCACAGGAAGCGATATTCAAGGCCCAGCTTATACAGGAACTCGCGCGGGCAGCCCGCCGCCAGCAGGCCGCGCACCTCGTCCGCCATGCCCTGCTTCATGCGGCGCTCCAGCCGCTCGTCAATGCGCGCGTCAAGCGTCGGCTTGTCCCATGTCACGCCCAGCTTCAGCACGTCGTAGCGCGGCTGCGGCGCGGCGCGGTGCATGTCGCCCGCCTCGATGCGCTCCAGAAGGCGCATGACGCGGTTGCGGTTGTTCGGCGAATCGACGACGGCGTCCGGCATTTTTTCCATCAGCATCCGGTAGAGTTCCGGCGTCTCCATTTTTTCCAGCTCATTGCGGTATTCCAGATTCGGCTCAATTTCGGAAAGCACGTAGCCCTCCGTCACGCACGCAACATACAGCCCCGTGCCGCCCACCAGAAACGGCTGCTTTCCGCGCGCGAGAATGTCGTCAATGGCGGCGTAGGCCAGCTCCTGAAAATCCTTCATCGAAAAAAACTCGCCCGGCTCGCGCACGTCCAGCAGGTGATGCGCCACGCCGCGCATTTCCTCCTGCGTGATTTTTCCGCTGCCCAAATCCAGCCCGCGGAACACCTGCCGCGAATCGGCGGAGATCACCTCTCCGTTGCGGCGCGCGGCCAGCTCCACGCCCAGCCCGCTCTTACCCGAAGCGTTCGTGCCGACGACGGCGATCAGTTTCGGTTTCATCCGGCTCCCCCTCGTTCATAGTAAAACCTTAAGATAATACGCCGCGCGGCCACCGGAATCCTGCAAAGCGCCGGGGCATTTTTGCCGCGCCCTGCGCGGGCAAAAAAACGGAGCCCAACCTGCCAAAACACACCCGGCGTCGGTTGACTCTGCCGCGTGGCGACGCTATAATGAACTCAAAAAAGGGGTTGATTGCGACGAAAAAGATACTTGCGCTCGCCGTTGCCATGAGCCTGCTGCTGCTCACGCCGGCCTATGCGGCGAACACCTACATCATTCCCGACAGCGACCACCGGCTGCTTACGGAGGCGGAGCTGTGGGACTGGGACTACGAATCGCTCGGCTTCATCCTCAATGAAATCTTCGCCCGGCACGGATATTGCTTTGAGACGGGCAGCAAGTTCTACAACTACTTCATGCAGCAGGACTGGTATCAGCCCAACGCCAACCCCAACAATCAGGAGGCGTGCTACCCGCAACTTTCCGCCATCGAGTGGAAGAACGAGCATCTCATCAAGCAGGTTCGCGAGCTGCGCGAAGCCTATCCGCAGGAGGACGCGCACAAGCGCAACTTCCGCGACACGCTGACCGGCTTTTACCAGCTTCCGATTCTCCGTCCTGGCGAGCTGGAATCCCGCCGGTCCGTGGCGGTCTATTCCGCGCCCGACTATAACGCCTTCCGCTCCGCAAACGGCAAAGCGGCCGTGGGCAACGGGCCGCTCCTCATCACCGGCTGGGAGGACGGCTGGATGATGATCTGCTATCAGCGCAACAACGCCGCCTACCGCATCGGCTATGTGGACTGCACGGACATATACGCCGACGTTCCGGCCGGCAGGCTCTCGTTCATGTATGCCGACGCATACCTGACGGAATCCAACTCGCTGACGGATGACCCCGAGCTTTCCTTCTCGCTGATGGCGAAACTGGAAGCGAACCGCAGCGTGACGATGCTTGCGCAGTATCACAACACGGA
>CAZKJW010000078.1:0-11173 GCA_964553125.1 uncultured Oscillospiraceae bacterium | reverse complement strand
CCAGATTGACGTGAAGGTCGTGCCTCGGGCCTGCATCGCAGACCCGGAACTGCGGCTGTTCCAGTACACCGCCATCGACGAGTACTCCCGATACCGCATTCTTGGAGCCTACCCAGAGCAAAGCACCTATTCCTCGGCAGATTTTCTGCGCAGGGTGGTTGCCGCATTTGCCCGCAAGGGCGTAAAAGTGGAGTGTGTCCAGACCGACAACGGCTTTGAGTTTACCAACCGTTTTGCCAACACGAAACGGAATATACCAACGCTGTTTGAAAGCGCTGCAAGCGCACCGGGCTATCCGCGGGGATTCTCTGCGGCGCAGGACGCCGGAAAACAAAAAGATTGACGCTTGCAAAGAGTTCAATGTATAATTCACGGCATGAGGAGGGATGACGATGCGTGACGCGCTCAAGCGCGCGCTGGCCGCTTTGCTGGCGCTGAGCCTGATGATGAGCGGGGCGTTTGCTTTCGCTGAAGAATATTATGAAGAGATTTACGAGCCGGACGACGACGTCTGGCTGGAAGAATACTACGAGCCTACGCCCAGCCCGCTTCGGGTGTCGCTTTCGCCGGGCAATGATTCGGTGAGCGTCGGCAGGACGGGCTCCTACCGGGTGAAGGTGAGCGGCGGCGCGCCGCCGTATTCGCTGACCGTGCGCGTTACGTTCAGCGGCGCGACCGTCTGGGAAGACCGGACGGAAATCTGGGACGATGAGGAATATGAATTCGACGTGACGGCGAGCCGCGCGGGAACCTATAAAATCAGCGTCTCCGCGTCGGACTGGTCGGAGCAGACGGCTTCGAAAAGCGCGTCCCTTGCCGCGCGTCAGCGCGAGACAGAAACGCAGGAAAACTGGGAGGAGTCGATGAAGGACGTGACGCTCAGCGGCGACTGGGCGGCGGATCTGGTGGCGATTGCGCAGTCGCAGGTGGGCTATCAGGAGAGCGAGAAGGACATTCGCGTTGATTCCGAAGGCAAAACGCAGGGCTACACGCGCTACGGCGCTTGGGCCGGCCCGGCTTACGCGGAGTGGTGCGCCATTTTCGTCGGCTTCTGCCTGCACTATGCGAACGTGCCGGAGACGGCGTTCCCGTGGGATGCGAGCGTGCAGCTGTGGATCAGCGCCGCAAAGGAAAAAGGGCTGTTTCGCAGCCCCGAAGACCATACGCCGAAGCCCGGCGACGTGGTGTTTCTGCGGCTTTCGAGCGACTCGTCGTCCTGGCATATCGGCATCGTAGAGGCGGTTGAGGGCGAGAAGATCGTCACGATTGAGGGCAACGCGGGGCGTGCCGTGGCGCGCAGGGAATATGCGCTGGGCAGCGCGCAGATTGCGGGCTATGCCAGCATGGACGCGGCGAAGGCGATTGCATCCGGGGCGGCTTTGCCGCAGGAGGAAGCTACGCCCGAAGCGACGGCCGCGCCGGCGGAAATCTCATTCCGCGGAACGGATGGCGAAACTGTGACGGCTGCGCTGGCGCAGGGAACGGAAATCACGATCGATCCGGCGGGCGGCTCGTTTGCCGAGACCCCGGAAATCGAGTGGGATTACACGGACGGCTGCGTATACTACGCGACGGCGGCGGGGAGCTTTTCCGTGCCGGACGCGGCGCGCGAGGGCTTCGAGTTTGCCGGCTGGGTGCTGGATGAGACGGCGGGCGCTGTGCTGACCGCGCAGTGGACGGCGGAAGAAGAACCGTTCCGATTCTGAGCCGCATCGCAGACAGAGAAAAAACAAAAACGCTTCCCAGACCGTTTCGGGTTCGGGAAGCGTTTTTTATATGAGTTTTTCCCTGTAAAAATAGGAAGCGATTTGCCTGCTCAGTATTGAATCAGGTCGCGCGGCTGCGCGCCCGTATAGCGGATGAGCGCTTCTGGCGCAATGAGCAGCATGGTGCCGCGCACGCCCGCGCTGACGGCGATGCGCTCGTACAGCATACAGGTTTCATCGATGAAAAGCGGAAACCGTTTCTTCATGCCGATGGGGCTGCATGCGCCGCGCACATAGCCCGCGACGGAAAGCAGCTCCTTCATGGGCAGCATTTCGGCTTTTTTGTCTCCGGCCGCTTTGGCGGCCTTTTTCAGATCGACCTCCTCCGCGCCGGGGATGCAGCACACGAAATACTTGACCTTATCGCCCTGAAGAACGAGCGTTTTGAACAGCGTTTCCACGTTCAGCCCGATGGCCGCGGCGGCGTGGACGGCGGAGAGGTCGCTTTCATCGACGGGATAGCTGCGCGTTTCATATGGAATGCCGGCCGCGTCGAGCAGCCGCATGACGTTTGTTTTCTGCATGGTACTCATGGTGCGGAGTATACCGCGAAGCGGTGAAAAAAGCAAGAAAAGCCGGAAATTTCATCTTGCGGGTGTGCAGCACTACACCCGCGGACAGCCCGCTTCCCGGATCCAATGTTGACAAGCATATTGCTTTGTGCTATATTACCATATTATACTGGCCTTTGGCCTATATAGGAGTGTGACAGTCCGAAATGGACGCTGGCAGTCAATCAATGCTTTTTGCCGCTTTGGTTCTCCTCGCTTTCGCTGCGTTTTTTGCCGTAGCGGAAACGTCGTTTGCTTCCGTCTCCCGCACGAGGCTCAAGATTCGTCAGGAGCACGGCGAAGCGAAGGCGAAAAGCGCCCTTTACGTGCTCGACAATTTCGACAGAGCAATCTCTACCATTCTCATCGGAACGAACATCGTCCACATTTCCGTCGGTTCTCTCGTTACGATCATCGTCACGCGCACATGGGGCGTGCCGTTTGTCGCAATCGGCACGGTCGTAACGACCATCACCGTCTTTTTTGTCGGCGAAATGCTGCCCAAGAGCATCGCCAAGAAGTACAGCGAACCGTTCTGCCTGCAGGTAGCGGCTCCGCTGCGTTTCTTTATGACCATTTTCGGGCCGCTTTCCAAGCTGCTCACGGCCATCGGCAACGCCGCCGCCAAGCATTTCCATGGCGAAAACGAAGTTTCCGTCACCGAGGATGAGCTATACGACATCATCGAAGACATGACGGACGAAGGCACGCTCGCGAGCGATCAGGGCGAGCTGATGAGCTCTGCGCTTGAGTTTTCCGAGCTGACCGTTGAAACCGTGCTGACGGCGCGCGTCGATATGGCCGCGGTGGACGCCGCGTGGAGCGCCGCGCAGACGATCGACTTCATCCGCAAGCAGAATCACAGCCGGATGCCCGTCTATGAAAACAACACCGACCACGTCATCGGTGTGATTCAAATTCGCAAATACATCAAGGCATGGCTTCGCGACGGCGACAAGACCGATCTTCGCGCGTTGATGGACGAACCCTATTTCGTGCATCAGAGCATGAAAATCGACGAGCTGCTGAGCATCATGAGCTCCAAGAAGCTGAATCTTGCCATTGTCACTGACAATTACGGCGGCACGCTGGGGCTTGTCACCATCGAGGATATCGTCGAAGAACTTGTCGGCGAAATCTGGGATGAGGACGACGTAGTCGAGGAGAGCTTCGTGCCGCTGGTCGGCGGCCGCTTTGAAGTGGACGCCGACCTGACCGTGGGCGAGGTTTTCGACCGGCTCGACCTGGATCTCCCCGATGAGGACGACAGCCTGGAGCACAAGCTGATGGGCGAATGGGCCTACGAGCATTTCGACCACATCCCCTGCGAGCGCGATTCGTTCGCAAGCGGCAGCCTGAACGTAACGGTTTCCAAGATGCGGCAGCATCGCATTCTCAAGCTGGTCTGCCGTGCGCAGGCCGAACCCGCGAAGGGAGGCGATGAAGCGTGAGCATCCCGCTCTATTTCGTCTGCATCGTGATTCTGATCTGCTGCTCCGCGTTCTTCTCCGCCTCGGAGATGAGCTTCTCCTCCGCCAACCGGATGCGGCTTGAATCCGCCGCCGAGGACGGTTCCCGCGCGGCGAAGATGGCGCTGTACATCATCGACCACTACGACAACTCGCTTTCCGCGATTCTCATCGGCAACAACCTCGCCAACATCGGCATGAGCTCGCTCGCCTCGGTTCTTGTACTCGTTTTGACCGGCAGCGACAGCTGGACGTGGGTTGCGACCGTCGTGATCACGGTTCTCGTCATCATCTTCGGCGAAACGATGCCGAAAATCATCGCCAAGAAAAACGCGACAAACCTCGCGCTGCGTTTTGCCGCGCCGGTGCGCTTCCTTTCGATTCTCCTCACCCCCGTCATCTGGGTGGTCGTCACGCTGATCCGGCTGATCACGCTGCCGCTTCGCGGCGCGAAGGACGACGGCGGCGATGCCGCTGTGGAGGAGCTTCAGTCGATCATCGAGACGGCGGAAGACGAGGACGTGCTGGACGAGGATCGTTCCGAGCTTTTGCAGGCCGCGCTTGATTTCAAGGATATCAGCGCCAGCGAAGCAATGACCGCGCGCGTGGACGTTGAAGCCATCAACATCGAAGACGATTGGGACGAGATTCTTGAAGCCATTCAGACCAGCACCTATTCCCGGCTGCCCGTCTATGAAGGCAGTCTGGACAACGTGATCGGCTTCCTCTACCTCAACCGCTTCCTCAAGGCGCTCACCGTCGATCCGCATCCCGATATCCGCCAGCACCTCATTGAGCCGTTCTACGTATACAAGACCATCAAGCTCCCGCGCGTGCTGGAAGACCTCAAGCGCGCAAAGAAGCATCTGGCCATTGTTACCGACGAATACGGCGGCACGCTGGGCGTGATTTCAATGGAAGACGTGCTTGAGCAGATCGTCGGCGATATCTGGGATGAAAACGACGTCGTTGAAGAAGAAGTCGTTGAAAAAGCCGACGGCGAATACGAACTGGACGGCGACATGTCCATTTCCGATTTCCTTGAGCTGATCGGCCGCAACGAAGATAACTTCGATTTTGAAAGCGAAACCGTCGGCGGGTGGACGCTCGAAATGTTCGGCGGCTTCCCGAAGGTGGGCGACAGCTTCACCTTTGAAGACTTGACCGTTACCGTGCTGAACATGGACGGTCTGCGCGTTGAAAAGGTGCTTGTCAAGCAGTCGCGCACAGAAGAAACCGAATAACATTCAACACAAAGCAGCCCTTCCGCATTGCTTCACTTCAATGCGGAGGGGTTTTGTATTCCGGAAAGCAGGCGCATGCGCGCAGCCAATGCAGCTCGAAAGCTGCATCTTTTTTTGCAAAAAACACAAAAAACGCTTGACTGTAAACAGGGTTTATACTGTATCCTTTTGATGAAAACGAAGAAGAAAAGGATGAGCCTATGACAATCAAGGACGTTGAACAGAAAACCGGATTGCGGCGTTCCAACATTCGGTTTTATGAGAAGGAAAAGCTGATCACGCCGGCAAAGAACAGCGCCAACGGATATAAGGATTACTCCCCCGAGGACGTAAATACAATTCAGAAAATCGCATACCTGCGAACATTAGGCGTTTCGATTGAGAGCATTCGTGCTGTTATGCAGCAGGAGATCACGCTTTATGAAGTGATCCAGTCACAAAGCGCCGCACTGGAAACGCAGATTGCGGAGCTGAAAAATTCAAAAAAAGTGTGCGACATGATGCTGCAAACGGACGCTCTGACCTTTGAAAATCTGAACATCGAGGCATATGGAATCAAGATGAACGACTATTGGAAAAAGAACAGGAAGTTATTGCGCTTTGATTCCGCAGGTTTTCTTTATCGGTGGGCAAGCGCTGCAACATGGCGGCTGCTGCTTTCGGTCTGTCTTCTCGCTGCAATCGTATCCTATCCTGCTTTGCCAGCTGACATTCCTGTTCAGTGGAATGCCGGCGCTGCAACTTCATGGATGAGCAAGCATTTGATATTCGCGTTCCCGGTCGCGTGCATTGTCATCCGCACCATGATCAGGCCAATTCTTTACCGCAAAGTGCGAACCTATACACCGCACGTTGAAATCGTAACTGAATACATCGCGAACAGCATGTGTCTGGCCGTGCTGTCAGCAGAGGTATTCTCGATTCTGTTTTCAGCGGGGCTGGTGAAAAACATCGTCATCGTGTTCTTGGCGGAAGGGATCATTCTTGCAAGTCTATTCTTCTTGGGCGTGCGTGGATGATATACGGCAGCTTGCACTCACGGCGCGCTCGCAATTCTGTTTTTCTTTGCGCCGCAAAAGCGGCTTTTCCCCCGCTGCCTGCCCTCTTGCATACAACGCTAAAAAATCCGGCCTGTGCTTTTCGCCATAGGTCGGATTCTCTGTTTTCTGTGCATTTGGCGTATCAAACTTTCTCGCCCCATTTTCGCGGAACTCAGCCATGCTGCGAGCCTGCGGGCGTCCATTCAGGCGCGCCAGCGCCGAAAAAACAACGAGCTTCCTCTGGGCAGTTTTGTAGCTTTTTTCCGCTCAGCCGTTCTGCAGCGTAATGTTGCCCTTGCGGAATTCCTCCACAAACACCCGCGCCAGCCGCGGATCGAACTGGCGGCCCGCCTGTTTTTCCAGCACGGACAGCGCATACTCCACCGGGTACGCCTTCTTGTACACGCGGTCGCTCGTCATCGCGTCGAAGGAGTCGGCGACGCAGAGAATGCGCGCCGAGAGCGGGATATCCTCCCCCGCCACGCGCCGCGGATAGCCCATGCCGTCATAGCGCTCATGGTGCCCGATCACCGCCGGAATCACGAAATCCAGCGAGGGCAGATAGCGAATGATGCCGACCGAGTGATCGACGTGCTTCTTCATTTCCTCGTATTCGTCGGCGGTCAGCGGCCCCTGCTTATGCAGGATCGATTCCGGCACGCCGATTTTTCCCACGTCGTGCAGCAGCGCCGCCTCGTTGATAATCTCCACGCTGTTCTCATCCAGCCCGACGGCCGCGGCAAGCTTCGTGGCGTAATAAGCGACGTTCTTGGAATGCTTGAAGGTGTAATGATCCTTCGCGTCGATGGCCGCAGTGAGCGCGTAAATGGTGGAAGCGTATTCGGAGTAAACATCCTGCAGGTTCTTTTGCGGGCGCGAAAGCGCCTTTTCTTCTTCCTCTCCCGCGAAAATCATCACGTTGTTTTTCCCGGAGCGCTTCACCTGATACACCGCCTGTTCCGTATTGTTCAGCAGCTGCTTATACGTTGCCGCGCCATACGGCGCCGCGCAGATGCCCACGCTCAGCGTCAGCGTCTTAAAGAGCGACTCGCCGTCGCCGCGGTTCTCGCTCGCAAGGCGCTCGCGGATGTTCATAGCGAAGCGCTTCGCCGTCACCACATCCACGCCGGGCAGAATCACGGCGAATTCCTTCCCGCTATAGCGCGCCGCGACGCCGCTCTCCCCCACCGCGCTGCGGGTAATGCCCGCAATGGTCTTGAGCGCAATATCGCCGTTGAGGTTTCCATAGAGCTGGTTGTACAGCTTAAAGTCGTCCACGTTCAGAATCATCAGCGTGATGCAGCTGTCCCCGCGTCGCTCAAAAGCGGCCTTCAGCTCCTCATAGAAATACTTGCGGTTCAAAAGCCCGGTCAGGTCGTCGGATCGGGCGTCGTTATATGCTTTTTCATAGAGGTCTGCGTTTTTCAGCGCGATCGAAGCCACGGAGCGCACACTTGAAAGGAAGCTCTCATCGGCATACGTGTAGCGCTTGTTTTTCTCCTTCTCCGCCAGAAGCGCCACGCCCACCAGCTCGTCCGCATCGCGCAGCGGCACGAAGCACTTCACGCCCATGCGCTGAATGATCTTTTTTTCTTCCTCCCACAGCGAACGGTAGCCCGGCACGGCGTAGAGATCCTGCGTCATCAGGCATACGTCGTTTTGGCGGAGATAGTCGATAATCGGATTATCCCCGGAAAAGACCGCTTCGCGGCGTTCAAGCGGGTCGCTCCCCATCGCAATGCGATAGCATCCCGCGTCGTCCCTCATGCAGACGGTCATGCGCTTGACGGTCAGCGCCTCCTGAACCGTGCCGATGAGCTTTTCGAGAATCTCCTCCACGCGCAGGCTCTTGGACACGGCCAGACTGAACTCCTCCATCAGCTTTGCCTGCGATTTTTCATCGCGCACAAACAGCTGATCGATCAGCTTCTTCAGCAGCGTGCTTACGAGCATTGTCGCCAGCGCGTAGCACACGGCAATGGCCAGCACGCTGGAATTGCGCAGCACCGTCAGCCGGCTTGCAATCACCTGCTGCATCGGGTCGATCAGATAGCCAAAAAGAATGAACGTGAAAATGCCCGAAACAATATAGCAGCTTCTGCGCGAAGCCAGCAGCGTCAGGCGGAAAAGCCGCCGCTTGTAGAGCATGTAGAAAATGCAGATTGCATTGAAAAAGCCCGCGAGCATATCCAGCGGAATGGCCGCAAACGCAGGCACGGCAATGAGAAAATGCCCCGCAAGCACCAGCCCCATGCCAAACAGGCACGGGCGGAACTGCCGCGCCGCCATGGGCTCGCTGCGCCTGTAACGCAAAATCGTCGCAAGCACGACGATATAGGCGAACACGCCCATCGCATACAGATACGCGACCTTCGCCGTGAACGTATACACAAACGCCACGCCGCCGTTTTCCTGCGGCGTCGGCACGGGCGCGGCCAGCAGCCGCTGCGTGATCATGTTGTAGATGTTCACGGCGACAACGAGCGTCAGCACCGCCCAGTCCATCCGCTGGTAGCGCTTCCCCATGAACGCGCGCACCACGTATTGCAGCGCGCACGGGAACATCCACATGCCCAGCAGCGACAGGTCATACCAGACCTTCACCGACGGCCACAGCTCCAGCCGCATACACACCGAACAACCCGTCCAGAGGATCAGCGCCAGCAGCACCAGCAAAAATGCGTTGATGATTCGGCTCTTGCGCGCGGCCACGAACGTGATGAACAGGAACAGGCTGCACAGCAGCGCGGAGACGGAAATATAGACAAAGCTGCCCATCAATCGTCGCCTCCCGCCGTATAGAGCTTCTGCGGAAACTGCGCCGCGCTCTGGAAGGCAAGCATGTCCGCCGCATCGAGGCGCGGCGGATTCATGGCGCGAATGCGCCTTCCCTTCACCTGCTCAAAGCGCTCAAACGTGCCTGTCGTGAGAATCGTCACCTCCAGCGGATCCATGTTCAGAAGCCGCTTGAGGTCTTTGTAATCGCTGTCGAGATATTTGAAATAGACGCTCAGATGCTCCTTGAGCACCTCGGCGGTCAGCGCATAATTGACCGCGCGTCCGGGGCGCATTTCAACATACAGGTGCATGAAGGGATGCCCCGCCGCATCATGCTCCTTCGCGGCGAACCAATCGCCGATGGGCAGGCCGGACATTTCGATCACGCTGGAAATGGACTCGCGCGTAATGCGCGTGAACCCGGCGATGTCGATCACGTCGGGCATTCGGTCTATGTAGCGGAAACGCGGAAGCATCGTCTCATCCTCGCGCGAGCCGACGCCCTCGCAGCAATACACGTCGCCCGTGCGATAGCGCGCGAACGCGCCGCCCTTGAGCACGGAAATGATCAGCTCGTATTTTTCGCCCACCGCCACGCCGTCCATCAGCACCGTAGCGGGGCGATATTCGGCGTCCGCTTCCATTTTTTCCGCCTCGTCCAGCGGCAGGAATTCGTAGAAGCAGGGGTCAGGGAAGAAATACAGCCCGTTGCGGTTCCATGTTTCCACGCCGATCAGCGTCGGCTCCGTGCCGGCGAACAGCTCCATCGGGCGAACGCCCCACATGGCTTCCAGCTCGTCCTTATAGCACGCGTTATCCGTCCCCGCGCACACAAGCGAGGTCAGCGTGAACAAATCCTTCGGCAGCATCTCGCGTTCTTCCCGTGCGCAGCGCGCCTTTGCGCGCAGATATCGCAGCAGCACGCGCGGCGTCAGCTTTGTGCTGCCACGGCGCTTTGCGGGAGAAACAAGCATCTTGCTGATGCAGTACGCCACGGAACCCATGCTGAACAAATAGTCCATGCCCTCGTCGAGCGCCATTTTGAAGCCGAGCTTCGTCTGCTTCGAAAAGGAAAGCTCCTTGCCAATCTCGTAAGGCGGCAGGAAGCGCATGTCCGTCTCCTGGCGCAGCATCAGCCCCATCAGCCCGGTCGCATACGGCAGCGGCGCAAACCCGGACAGGATGCGCTTGCCCACGCTGAACCGGCCCTTTCCTGTTGCGCCGAACATCATCAGGCACGCGCCCATGTTGATGCGATAGGTGTCGAGCATCCCCTGCGTATACGGCGCAACCTTGATCGGATGCTTCCCGCCCTCCCACGTGGTCTTGATCCAGATGGCCGCGGGCGCGGGCAGATCTTCGTCGCGCTTTTGCAGCAGGATATCGGCGTAATCGTCGTATGTCGTCAGCGGAACGGTCTTGCGGAAGGCTTCGATGGAATCGGGCGCGGCTGCGCCGCCGAGGATCCGCTTCCCCAGCCCGCTTTGGCTCCACACGCCGATCTGCTCCAGCATGAGCCGGTTTTGAATCGCCATATACCCCTGCAGATCCAAATCCATGAATCCGAGGTATTCGCGCCAAAGCGCGTCGCGGTCGCCGCCTCTCAGCTTCGCATCGAGCTTCATGCCCTTCCCTCCCGCTTCGCCAGTTCCTTCCGGAAGCGCCGCCATTGCGCGCCCTTCGGAAGAAGAAACGGCGTAACTTTCTTGTAGTCGGAATAATCCGAAAAAGTCCGTGTAAAAATCCATGCGTCCTGCACGGCAATATACGCAAAATCAAGCGCCGTCATCAGCAGCGCAAACGCAAGCGTTTCGCCGGACGGCATCGCCAGAAACAGGCAGCCGAAAAAGGCTGCAAACGGCCAAAACGCCGGATGGCGGCACAGCCCGTACAGCCCTTCCCGGCACACAGTCCCGCCTGTCTCCTGCCGCACATACGTCCTGCCGAACGGCAACGCAAAAAACAGCGCGTACCCTTCCGCCGCAAGCGAAAGCGCGCCCAACACGCCGAATGGAATCAGCCGCGCAAGCGCGGCCTCTTGCACATGCCTGACCGCAACCGTCGCCGCGGCAGCGCACCACAGCAAAACGCCGCAAACAAAGCCTGCGCGGAAAACGCGCGGCCCGACCAGCGAAACCGACTGGAAATCATGCAGAAGGAACGCTGCAAAGCCCAGCAGCGCCAGCGCATACGCCATACAGAAACGCCCTTCGCTTTCATGCTTGGAATAGTTACATTATATATCACCTGGACAATATTTTGCAATATCTCCATGGATAGAATTTGCACAAAAAGAAACAGACCGTCGGTCTGTTTTGTTTCCGC
>CAZKJW010000077.1:4230-11310 GCA_964553125.1 uncultured Oscillospiraceae bacterium | reverse complement strand
CTGGCGGCGAAATTGAACTTCACCGTTGCGCAGCCGGCTGCGTAAGCCATAGAAAAGCAAACAAAAGCCCGGACGGAGAGATCCGTTCGGGCTTTTCAGATGCGCGGCGCTATGCATTTGCGCGCCCTGCGCGGAAAAAAGAAAAACGTTGCCGTGCAGATGAAGGGTTTGCTTTTCCGCCCATGAGGGTATATAATAAAAAAATCAAAGTTCAGGGAGGAAATTCTCATGGTAGATAAAACGATGACCATCCGCGACGTGCTGAACATGGATCCCGGCACCGCGCGGATTATGATGTCCTTCGGAATGCACTGCCTTGGCTGCCCCCACGCCACCGCCGAATCGCTCGAGCAGGCCGGCATGGTGCATGGCATCAACGTGGACGAGATGGTCGATCAGCTCAACGCCTATCTCGCCGACAAGCAGTAAGCGCGCAAAAAGCAAAAAACAGGGGCGGCTCTCCGGCAGGAGGGTCGCCCCGAGTTTTTTTTATAGGGAGAGTCTGAACCAGTACACCAGCACGAATTTGCCCCACGCAAGCAGCTCGCGCGCACAGCTCTTGGGAAGATACGCCATGCGGGAGCGGCTTCCCGCGCCGCCGGCAAGCGGCAGCTTTTCGCGGCGGCAGATCGCCTTCGCGCGCGGCAGGTGATAATCGCTGGTGATGAGCAGCGGGCGCGTCAGGCCGTTTTCGTGCAGAAGCGCGCGCGCAAAGCGGATGTTTTCAATGGTGTCGCGGCTTTTGTTTTCGATGAGGAGCGACGCGCGCGGCACGCCCTGCTCCGCAAGGAAACGCGCCATGAACTCCGCCTCCGCTTCCGGCTCGTCGCCGCCCTGCGCGCCGCAGCAGACAATGGGCGCAGGATGGCTGCACCATGTTTCCAGCGCCAAGAGCAATCGGCGTCTGAGCGTCTGCGACGGCACGCCCTCGGGGCGCACCTGCGCCCCCAAGACAACAATCGAATCGTATTCCGTCATATGTCCGGCTTTCCTAAGGCCGGAACGGAGGATTCCGCGGCCTTTCTGTGGTCGTTGTCAATGAGTGAGATGTTTCTTTGCAGCTCGCTGTAATCGCGCAGGCTGAATGCGCCGCCGTCGGCGTCGATGACGTGATCGGTCAGCTGGATATCGATGGCGGCCAGCGCGTTTTTGACGTTTGCAGTGATGAGCAGATCGTCGTCCGAGGGCTGCGGCGCGCCGCTGGGATGGTTGTGTACCATGACGACATAGCACGCGCGGTGGAACAGCGCCGTTTCGATGATGATCCGGTTGTGGACGTTTACCATGTCGATCGTTCCGGAAAAGAGCGCTTCGGTGTGAAGAACGCGCCACTGCGCGTCCAGACAGATGATGAAAAAGGTTTCTTTTCCGGCGGAAAACGGCAGCGCCGCGCAATAGCTGAGCAGCGCGCGCTTGTTGTTGAGCCGTACGGCTTTTTCGCCCTTGCGGCGCGTGGCGAGCGCGAGCATCGGGCGCACCATGGAAATGAGCAGCGCCGCCGATTCGCCCACGCCCTTGACCTGCATCAGCTCCTCCGGCGCGGCGGAAAGCGCCGCTTCCAGCGAGCCGAACCGATCGATGATGCGATGCGCCAGCAGGTTCACGTCCTGCCGCGGAATGGCATAAAAGAGCAGAAGCTCGAGCGCTTCATGCGGTTGAAACCCCTCGAGCCCCTGCGTAAGATATCGCTGGCGAAGCCGCTTCCGGTGTCCTTCGTGAAGGTTTTCCGTTTCAGGCATTTTCTTCTCCTGCCAGTTTTTGATAAAGCGCGACGTAATCGCCCGCCGACTTGTTCCAGCTGTAATCGCCGGTCAGGCCGCGCTTCATCATTGTCTTCCAGAGATCCGGCTTTTCGCAGTAGTACGTCACAGCGCGGCGAATGACGGAAAGCATGTCGTGCGCGTTGTAGTTGAAGAAGGAGAAACCGTTGCCCTCGCCGGTGTATTCGTTGTAGGAAAGCACGGTGTCGCGCAGGCCGCCGGTTTCGCGCACGATGGGCAGCGTGCCGTAGCGCAGCGCAATCAGCTGCGAAAGGCCGCACGGCTCAAACAGCGACGGCATGAGGAACATATCCGCGCCGGCGTAGATGCGGTGGGAAAGCGGCATGTTCATTTCAAATCGCGCCGCTACGCGGCCGGGCCAGTTATTCTGCGCCCAGCTGAACAGATCGGTGTAGCGCTTGTCGCCCTTACCGAGAATGACCAGCTGGCAGCCGGTGTCCATGATCTGCGGCAGCACGCAGTCGACGAGGTCAAGCCCCTTCTGGCCGGAAAGGCGCGTCACCATACCGATGACCGGCACGGCGAGGTCTTCATGCAGCCCCAGCTCGCGCTGAAGCGCCAGCTTGCATTTTCCCTTGCCCGCAAGGCGCGCAGCGCTGTAATGCGCGGCGATGTTGGCGTCGTGCGCCGGGTCGTAATCGACCATGTCGATGCCGTTGATGACGCCGGAAAGCTGATCGTGCCGCGCGCGCAGCAGACCGTCAAGCCGCTCGCCGTAGTAGGAGGAAGTGATTTCCTTTGCGTAGGACGGGCTGACGGTGGTGATCCAGTCGCAGTAGACGAGGCCGCTCTTGAGGAAGTTGGCTGCACCGAAGAACTCCAGCTTGTCGCTGGTGAAAAGCCCGTCGCTCAGGCCAAGGCAGTCCTGCACGGCTTTTCTGTCAAACACGCCCTGATATTGCAGGTTGTGAATGGTCATCATGCTCTTCATGTTGGAGTAGAACGGAAGATACTGATACTGAATCTTGTGCAGCGCCGGAATCATGCCGCTCTGCCAGTCGTGGCAATGGAGGATATCCGGCTGGAAGCCGATGCGCGGCAGCGCGTCGAGCACGGCGCGGCAGAAGAACGCGAAGCGCTCGTGTTCGTCGCCGCCGAAGCCGTAGACGTAGGGCCGGTCGAAGTAGTAGCGATTGTCAACGAAATAATAGGTGATGCCCTGATATTCGAGCGTTTCGATGCCGCAGTACTGTTTGCGCCAGCCAAGCTCTGCCTCGAAGGTGACGACGGTTTTCATCTGGCTTTTGTATTCCTGCGCAATTTCGCCGTAAAGCGGAAGGATGACGCGCACATCGATCCCCTGCGCCTTGAGAAATGGCGGCAGCGCGCCGACGACGTCGGCGAGCCCGCCCGTCTTGATGAACGGAACGCATTCGGAAGCCGCAAACAGTACTTTAAGCATGAAAGTCCTCCTGTTTCGTCAGATAGTGACGTTTTTGCTGATAACGATCGGATAGGTTTCCGGGCCGATGAGCCGGCCGCCTGCGCGGACGGTGCCGTTTTTGTCGATGATGCAGTGATCCAGCTCGGCGTTTTCGCCGATAACGGCGTCCTGCATGACGATGCTGTTGCGCACCACTGCGCCCTTGGCAACCTTCACGCCGCGGAAAATCACGCTGCCCGAGACCGTGCCCTCAATGGACGCGCCGTTGGCGATGAGGCTGCCGGATACGTTGGCCTCCGCGCCGAAGCGGGCGGGCATGTCGTCGCGAACCTTGGTGTAGACCGGAAGGCGCGGGTCAAACAGACCGGCGCGCAGGGACGAATCGAGCATGTCCATGTTGAAGCCGTAGTAGCTGCGCACGGACTGGATATTCCATGCCGGAACCGGGCAGACGTAGCCCACGACGCGCAGCGTCTTGTCGTTGATGGCGGGCTGAAGCAGATCGCGCACGATGTGGTGGCGGCCCTGCGCCGTCGTCTGCGTGACCATGTTGATGAGCGTCTCGCGCCGGAAGATCATGATCGCAAGCGATTCATACGGCAGCGTCGGCTGCGCCGGGGAGACCTCCATCTGGCTGATTGCGCCGTCGGGCGCGAGGTCGAAGAACATCGAGGCCGCGTCGAGCGCGTTCTGCCGCGGACGGCACAGCACGGTGATGTCCGCCGCGCTGTCGATGTGCTGGCGAAGCATTTCCTGATAGTCGATGTTGACGACGATGTGGCTGTCTGCGACGATGATGTATTCCTGCCGCGAACGGCGCAGATAGCTGAGGTTGGAGCGGAGCGCGTCGAGCATGCCTTCGTAGACGCCGGTGTTATCCCGCGTGAGGAAGGGCGGCAGAATGAACAGCCCGTCGTGCTTGCCGTGAAGATCCCATTCCTTGCCGCTGCCCAGATGATCCATGAGCGAGTGATAATTCCGCTGCGTGATCACGCCGACGTTTTTCGCGCCGGAGTTGACGAGACTGGACATCTGGAAGTCGATGATGCGGTAACGCCCGACCACGGGAAGGGCGGCCACGGCGCGCGTAATCGTCAGCTCGCGCAGGAACTGATCGTTTTCTCCCGTATAGATAAGACCCATCAGATCTTTCATTTTGAACCGTCCCTCCTGTCAGGCTTTATTGTCGTATTGCTCGCCGGGCGCCACGACGGTTCCGGCAGGCACAACGGCGCCCTGCGCCACGACGGCGATGCCGCCTTCTTCTCCGCCGATCACGCAGCCGGGGCTGATGACGGCGTTTTCAGCGATGATCGCGCGGCGCACGACGCTTCCGCGGCCCACGGTGACGCGCGGCATCACCACGGCGTCCTGAATCGAAGCGCCTTCCTCAACCTTCACGCCGGCAAAGAGCACGCTGTGGCTGACGTTGCCGTAAACCTCGCAGCCCTCGGTGATCAGCGCGTTATGCACCTGCGCGCCGGGCGCGGTGTATTCCGGCGGCATGACGGGGTTGCGGCTGTAGATGCGCCAGTTCTTGTCGGCGGGGTTGATGGGCATCGGATCCTCAAGCAGGTCGAGGTTGGCCTCCAGAAGGCTGTCCACCGTGCCGACGTCCTTCCAATAGCCCTCGAAGGGATAGGCGTAGAGCCGCTGCCCGTCGGCGAGCATCTTGGGCATGATGTTCTTGCCGAAGTCGTTGGAGGAGTTCGGGTCGGCCTCGTCGGCGACGAGATAATCATGCAGCTTCTGCCATGTGAAGACGTACACGCCCATGGACGCCTTGTTGGACTTGGCGTGCGCCGGCTTTTCGTCGAATTCGACGATGCGGTTGTCCTCGTCCGTGTTGAGGATGCCGAAGCGGTGGGTCTCCTCCCACGGCACTTCCAGCTCGGCGATGGTTGCGTCCGCGCCCTTTTCGATGTGGAATTTCAGCATGGCGTTATAGTCCATGCGATAGATGTGATCGCCGGAGAGAATGAGCACGTAATCCGGATCATACTGCTCGATAAATCCCATGTTCTGATAGATGGCGTTGGCCGTGCCGCGATACCATTCGCCGCTCTTGCCCTTGACATAGGGCGGAAGCACGAAAACGCCGCCGTTGGTCAAATCCAGATCCCAGGGGCCGCCCGAGCCGATATAAGCGTTCAGCTCCAGCGGCTGATATTGCGTCAGCACGCCAACCGTGTCAATGCCGGAATTGGCGCAGTTGGAGAGCGGAAAATCAATGATGCGGTACTTTCCGCCATAGGGGACGGCAGGCTTGGCCATGTGCTTTGTAAGAATGCCGAGGCGGCTGCCCTGTCCGCCGGCCAGCAGCATAGCGATACAGCGTTTTTTCCTCATAGGCTCACTTCCTTACGGGTTATTTGTCAGAAAGGGATATTTTCCCAGTTCATATTATAGCATAGTCTTGCGGCAATGAAAAGAAAAATTATATGTAAAAGTTGAGCATATTTTGCCAAAATGAGAAGAAATTTGCGTCTGCGGCGCAAAAACTGCGGCCGCAGACGGGATTTTCGCCGCAGACGGACGGAGAATCCGGCTCCCTTCCTGACACTGGAATTATAACGCGTCTTTCGCCATCATCAGACCGATTACGGTTTTTGCATCGGTGATTTTGCCCGCGCGCACCAGCGCCACGGCCTCGTCCAGCGGCATTTTCACGACGTTGAGGTATTCGTCCTCATCCGGGTGATCCGCGCCCTGCGAAAGGCCGGTGGCGAGATAAATGGACACCTGCTCCGTCAGGAAGCCCGGCGACATGCGCGCGTCGCACAGCAGCTGCCAGTTCTGCGCGGTCAGGCCGGTTTCTTCTTCCAGCTCGCGCCGGGCGCACACGAGGGAATCCTCGCCGATATCGTCCTTCTTGCCCGCCGGAATTTCCATCATGATTTCGCCCATCGCCACGCGATACTGCCGCACGAGCGTGACGTTTCCATCCGCATCGACGGGCACGACGGCCGCGGCGTTCGCGTTCTTTACGATTTCGCGCAGCGACACGCGGCCGCTGGCCAGCTCGGCGTCCCAGTGTTCGACGCGGATGAGCTTCCCGCTGAAAACCTCGCGCCGCGCGAGGATCTTTTCATAGAGCTTGGAGTCGTTCGTTTCAGCCATTTTTTTCATCTCCTTATCATAAAAGGTTCACCGAAAAAAACTCTTTTCCTTCTTAACATTTGCGTGCAATAAATTGACTTTTTGTTACGTTATGTTACAATGAAGACGTGATTTCGTAGTATTTACCATTTGGGAGGGAGTTTATATGGCGCGACGGGTATTTTGCGTATTGCTCGCTGTGTTGCTTGCGATTCCTTTTACCGCGCTTGGCGCGGTAGAAACCGCAGAAGTGAAGGTGTATACGCGATGGAGCGAGGCGGATCAGCCGACGGAGGCGGCGGAGGGCGTCGATTTCTCGTGGGAGTATCTCGACGAGACGAAAAGCGGCGTCCGCATCCGGCTGCTTGAGGGCAGCCGCGTCAATCCTTCGCAGGTGTGCGTGCAGTTCGTTGCGCCCGACGGGCAGTGGTACGGCTTCTATGACACTGCGCGCGGAAGCGAATGGATGGATATGAACCAGATGAGCGGCGCGCCGCAGTCCTGCGCGATCGTCAACCTGATGAGCGGCGAGCAGACGGAAAGCGCCGCGCTGCTCGTGACGGGTCAGGGCGGCTCGGATGCGGACGCGCTACCGCCGATCGGCGGAGGCGTGGAAATGATCACCCCCGTTCCGCAGGAGCAGCTTCCGGAGGGCGCGACGGGCTACGTGCGCACGGAATACGCCGTGTCCATGCAGGATATGAGCGGCAACGTGATGGAATCGCTCGCGCAGGGCGCGGCGGTTCGCTTCACCGGCGCGAGCTACAACGACGCGACGGGCGCGCTCTGGTGCGAAGTGACGACGGAAAGCGGCGC
>CAZKJW010000077.1:0-4130 GCA_964553125.1 uncultured Oscillospiraceae bacterium | reverse complement strand
ATGCGGTTCATTTCCGAGGGTGAATACATCGAAGCGACGGCGACCCCGGTTCCGCAGGAGCAGCTTCCGGAGGGCGCGACGGGCTATATCAAGGCGAATTACGCCGTTTCGGTCGTCGATCAGAGCGGCATGGTCTTCGGAACGCTTTCCGAGGGCGGCGCGGCGCAGTTCGTCATGACCGATGTGTATAACGACGCGACCGGCGCGCTCTGGTGCCGTGTGCAGCTCGCCGACGGCACGACGGGCTATATCCCGCTGAGCGCCATGCGGTTTATCAATCAGGATGAATATCTCGAAGCCATCCGCCAGCCGATGCCCGAGCACGAAACGAACTTCGCGTGGGCGGGCGACGGCGCCGCCCTGTGCGACGACGAGGGCGAGCCGATCGGTATGCTTTCCGGCAGCGCGCCGGTGGAGTATGACGGCTCCGAGCCGATGTACGACGAGCAGGGCGCGCCGTGGATCTTCGTCCGGCAGGGCGACATGCAGGGCTTTGTCCGCGCCGACAGCCTGCGCTTTCTGACGCAGGCGGAGTATTACGATTACAGCAAGGAGAAGCTCCCCGAGCACGAGACGGATTATCTGCGCGTGCCGGGCGGTATTGGCGTGTACGGCGAACCCGGCGTGAGCAAGTTCTTTGCCATCGAGCAGGATTCCGTCGTGCAGTATACCAACACCTATAAGAACGATGAAAACGGCGCGCTCTGGTGTCAGGTGAAGCTGGAAAACGGCATGATTGGCTATATCAGGATGTCGGAAATGCGCTTCATGACCGGCGCGGAGTATGAGGAATACGCCAAACCGAAGGAAACCGAGCAGCCCACGCAGGCCCCGACCGAAGCGCCTACCCCCGTCCCCACCGAACAGCCGACGCTGACGCCGACGGAAATGCCCACGCCGGCTCCCACGCCGGCTCCCACCGAAATGCCCACGCAGGTTCCCACGCAGACGCCGACCGAAGCGCCTACGCCGCAGCCGACCGCGCCCGTCGTCAACGGATACGCGAACGTGACCGCCAATCGCGTCTATGTGCGCCAGCAGCCCAACAAGGACAGCTCCGCCGTCGGCAGCCAGCTGAACGCTTCGGACGTTGTGTATATCCAGCGCACGGCGCTGGATGATCAGAACCGGCTCTGGTATTACTGCAAGATCGGTCAGACGGACAGGTTTGGCTGGATTTCCGCCGATTACGTCCGCAAGATGACCGCCGACGAGGAAGAAAACTATCTGCGCCAGCTGGGCGCGAGCGCTTCGCCCACCCAGCAGCCCACGCCGACCGCCGCGCCCACGCAGACGGCGCAGCCGTCGTCCGGCATGGTGGAAAATCCCGTCAAGGGCTACAAGAAGGCGCTGTATGATGTGGCGCTGCTGCAGTGGAGCAACATCGGCGCGCCGTCCACGCGCATCATCCCGAAGGGTACTGTGCTGTGGACAGAGGAACAGGTCTACGATGCGAACGGCATCAAGCTCGATCACATCGTCGTGCTGGAAGGAAGCTACACCGGCTATATCAACAGCGAAGCTCTCACGCCGATGAGCGAGCTGGAGATTAACGAATACTACTACAACAAGAGCAACCCCAAGCCGACCTCGACCACCTATAATTTCCCCTCCTACTCCACCGCGGCCTTCAGCGGCTATGCGCAGGTGACGACCTCCGGCGGAACGGTCAATTTCCGCTCTGCAGCGACGATGAGCGGCAGCAACGTGCTTGCGCGCCTGAACAACCGCTCGCTCGTGCGCGTGATGGGGCAGGTTTCCACCGGCGACGGCTACACGTGGTATCAGTGCGAGTCGAACGGGCAGGCCGGCTATGTGCGCGGCGATTTCCTGAACCTGCTGAGCATTGCCGATTACACCAACATCCTTTCGACCGGCGCGTATACGTCCAACAACGCCACCGTCAAGGTGACCGCGACGGCCTCGAACATCCAGCAGACGACGTGGACGACGCCGAAGCCGCAGCCGACGCAGAACACGCAGATCACCATTGGCATCAACCCCGGCTCCGCGCTGGCCACCGCCACCGCGCGCGTCATCCCCACGCTCTCCCCCACGGCCACGCCCAGCCCGAGCCCCGCGCCCACGCTGACCACGACGCTCGCTCCGACGGCCACCGCCGGCGCGCAGGGAGTCGGCGTGCAGCTCACGCCCGAGCCGAGCCAAACGCCCGCCCCGACGGCCACGGAAGTGGTCTTCCCGACGGAGGAAAACAAGGGCTTCTCCGCAACCGGACTGGTCGTCGCGCTCGTCGTGCTGATGATCGTGCTCGCCGGTGGGTTCTATGGATATTCCGTGTATAACAAATCGCGCCGCCGTCAGGCGGAGGAGAAGGCGCGCCGTATGGCCGCGCAGCGGCAGCAGCAGCGCTCCGCAGTGCGCAGGCCGGAGCCGCCGGTCAGCCCGCAGGAGACGCAGCGGCCGTATCAGCCCGCAGGCGCGCAGCGCCCGGCGAATCAGGCGAGCGCGATGTATCGCCAGCAGATGGAGAACGCGCGGCCGCAGCAGCGCAGCCCGTATGCCCGCCCCGAGACGGACGACCGCAGCGAGCGCCCCACGCAGAACGTGAACTCCGCCATGCCGCGCGCAACCGTGGACGGCAGAGCCGTCGGCGACGCGCGCAGCGCCGGTGAGGACGTCTATCGCGGACGCACGATGCCCGTCGCGCCGCCGCCCACGCCGGTCGGCGAGGATGCGCCGCCGCGCCGCCGCCGCGCGAGGCATATCGAGCAGGACGGCGAATAACCCGACTTTGCAGGCCCCGGAGAAATTCCGGGGCTTTTGCTTTGCCATGAAACGGGCGAAGCATAACGGCGATTTCTTCCGCATATGGAAACAGTAACGGGAGAAGGATATATGCAGGAAGAGATGCAGGGATTTGTCTGGCGCGGCGCGGGGTTTTCGCTGCCCGCGCAGGTGCCGGGGTGCGTTTCGGACGCGCTCTGCGCGGCAGGAATCGTTCCGCCGCCGGACGTGGGACTGAACGCGCTGCGCGGAGAGTGGGCGGCTGCGCGCGAGTGGACGCTTTGCGGCCGCATTGCGCTGCCGCAGGGCAGGGAGCGCGTGTTTCTGCGCGCGCGCGGCGTGCATGGCGCGGGCGTGCTGCTGGCAGCGGGGCGCGAGGTCGGGCGTTTTGCGCAGGGCGACTGGGAAACGGAAATCACGGAGTTCATTGGCGCGGAGGCGGACAGCGTGCAGATCGGCCTGCGTTTTTTTGCGCGCCCGGCGGAGGGCGTGCCGCGCCGCGCGCTTGTGGGCGTGCGCGGCGGGCTGGACGCATTCGGTGTGAACCGGCTACGCTTCGAGGATTGCTATGCCTGCGCTGCCGTGCGGGACGGCGTGTCTACGGCGGAATTCCGCATGACCGTCCGTCCCTTCGTTCCGGGGCGCTATACGTTTCGATTTGCCGCCGTATACGGCGGAGAAACGCTCGCCTGCTGCGAGTTTGCGGAGGATCTGCGCGCCGTGCGGACGGAAATACGCAAAACGCTGGCCGTCCCTTCGCCGCGCATTTGGCGCGCGGCAGAAAAAAACGAGCCGGTCTGGCTGCGCGCGACTGTCCTCAGCGCCGGTCTGGTCTGCGACGATCATCTGGCGCGCACGGGGTTTCGCACGGCGGAGGCGAACGCAGACGCACGTCTGTCCGTGAACGGCGAGCGGATTCTCCTGCGCGGCGCGCGCTGGCGGTGCGGCGAGCCCGTCGCGTGGGCGCGGCAGAAGCGCCGGCTGGAAGCGCTGCGCGCGTGCGGGCTGAACTGCCTGCAAACGGAGGGGCTTGACGGGGACGCGCTGCTGTCGTGGCTGGATGCGCATGGGATGCTGTGCGTCTGCGCGCTGCCCGGCGACAAAGCCGCCGCCGCACAGATCGTGCGCCGCGCGCGGGAGCATCCGTGCGTTGTCGCGTATTGCGGACAGAGCGCGGCAGTCTGCCGGGCGCTGGACGGCGACAGGCCGTTTTTGGGGGCGCTTTTCGCGCCGATCGGATGCGCCGCCGTGCATGGAAACCTTGCCGCACTCCGCGGCGACGCGGAGGACGCACCTTTTCGCGCCGAGAGAGAGGCTGCGCGATATGCGGACGAAGGGACGCAAGGAGGAAAAGACGCAGCGTGCGTTGAGAACGAAAACCGCGA
>CAZKJW010000076.1:8250-11714 GCA_964553125.1 uncultured Oscillospiraceae bacterium | reverse complement strand
TACGGTCGGCATGGCAGTGATTTCTGCGGTTCTTGCGGGGATCGGAATGCTGCTGCAATAAGGAGGAATCTATCATGTGTCTTTCCGTAATATTGATTGAAATTGCCGTCATGCTGCTCGGCTTCACCCTGCTGGTATTCGGGATGCTGCTCATCAATCCCCTGACCTTTATCAGCGACTATCCCCCGGAAATTCAGGCGGAATACTACCGCTCCCAGCATAAGGAGGCGGCGAAAGCAAAACTAACCAAGCTGATGGTGCTGAAAAAGCTGATTGCCGTGGCTGTGTTCCTGCTTTTGTTTGCGTGGATGCTGCATCTGGCAGGCGCAAAAACCTTCTGGCAGGGCGTGGGGCTGACTTGGGTTTATATGCTCTGCGTGTTTGCGTGGGATACCTTCTTTCTGGATTGGGTGCTGTTTGCCAACATCAGGAGTGTCCGCCTCCCCGGAACGGAACACATGGAGAAGGAATACCACCAAAAATGGTTCCATGTGAAGGTGTGCCTGCCTGTCGCACCCCTTGCGATTTTGGCGGGCTTTATCAGCAGCGCGCTGATGCTCTGGATTTGGTGAGGAGGAATTCATATGAAATACACGGGGATGCCCTTTGCGATGTGGCTGCTGTTTGGAAGGTCGTTTGAAAAGAATCTGACCGCCGTTTTTGGTATCTCCCAAGCGGCTGCCAAATCGACCATGGCAAGGGCAAAACAACAATACAAAGAGATCATTTGCAATCTGCCGGAGTTTGAAAAGGGCGACCGGTTCAAAATGAACATCGTCGCCTGTGCCATGCTTGCGGCGGTGGCGCTGTCCATGCCACAGCGGCCGGACGTGGAGCGGCTGACCATCTATTGCCGGCAGGCGATGATGACCGCGCCGGTACGGTGGTTCTGCCGCAAAAGCGGCAGGAAAAAATTCACCCCGCAGGACATTGAAGCCATGCGGGCGACAGCGGCGTTTCGCGCCGCCGACCGCAACCCCTATTCGTGGAATATGACCTTTCATCCCTATCCCGACGGAAGTGGCTATGAAGCGCGGTTCTCTGCCTGCGGCATCTGCACGCTGATGCGCGAGCTGGGACTGCATGACCTCGTTCCCGCGCTGTGCGCGCTGGATTACGCCATGAGCGAAGCGGGCGGCGCGTCGCGGTTTGTGCGGGAACACACGCTTGCCTCGGGCGGGCCGTACTGCGACTGCGGATACGTGCAGCCTAATAAGGAAAGGAGCCGCGTATGAGAATCCTTGCCGTGATCGGGTTTTGCTTTTTCTATTGGGGCGTTTGCGCTGCGTGTACCGGAACGGATCGGAAAAACCTTGCCGGGCTGAGGTCGTATCCCGATGCGGTGCAGCGCGCGGTGCGGGAGCATCCCGTCCTTGGAAAAATCGCGCCGGAGGAGAAACCGCTGCCGTCCATTCTGCTGGGGAATCTCATCCTGTTTTCCGTTGTGTTTTCGGCTTTGGGGCTTGCGCTGAAAGCCCGCCTCGGGCTGGCGGGATTCACGGACGCGTTTGCGTTTTTCCTTTTGCTCGGAGAAGGTCTGGGCGTTTTTGATCTGCTGGTCATTGACCTGCTCTGGTGGCGAAACAGCAAGCGCGTGCGCTTTTCCTTCCTGCCGGAGAAGGCCGCTTATCAGGATGCGGCGAAGCATGTGGCTTCCTTCTGGCGCGGCGTGCCGCTTTTTGCGGCTGTTGCCGCGATTGCGGCGGCGGTCGTGACGCTCCTTTGAGCGGCAAGTTGAGGAAGAAGGCATGATTGAGATTCGGTTTCCAACGCGCGCCGTGCCGCCCGCCGCGCCGGATTGCATGGACGCGCCGGACGGCGAGGGCTGCATCTGCTGCTATCCGCTTTTTGAAGGCGTGGACATGCAGGTGATGCGTCTGGAGCTGCGCTCGTTCACGGAGCGGCGCGTCAGGCGTGATGAATTTGAAATCAACTTCTGCGTCAGCGGCCGCTTTGAAACCAGCTTCTCGCCCAGGGAGCATGTGCTGCTCGGGCCGGGAGATATGGCCGTCAGCTGCTTTGACGGCGTACACGGCGCGCAGTCGGAGTCCTGTTTCCCGCTGGGGTACTACGAGGGCGTGTGCATCCGGGTCAGCCCCGGCCCGGCGCAGCAATGGATGAACCGGCAGGCGGCCGCCTTCCGCATTGATTTCGATGCGCTCCGGCGCAGCTTGCTTGGAGCAAAGTGGTATCTGTTTGGCGCGGCAGGGCCGCGCTGTGAGCATGTGTTTCGCGAGCTGTATGAAAACGCGGCATATTTTGACGAGGCGTATCTGCGGCTGAAAATCATTGAGCTGATGATGCTCCTTGGCCGCATCCCCCGTGCGGAGGATGAAAGCCGGTACTGCTCCGCAAAGCAGCTTGCCCTGATTCGCCATCTGCGCGATCATCTGCTGACCGACCGGGAGCACTATGTTTTGCTTGCGCAGCTGGCGCAGGAGCATGGCATTTCGGTGTCGCATCTGCAAAAGCTGTTCAAGCAGATTTACGGCGTGCCCGTCTATCATTACATCAAGGAATACCGGCTGGAGCAGGCGGCGGTCGAGCTGGTTCGCAGCGAAAAGCGCGTGATGGAGATTGCATTGGACGCGGGCTATGACAACGCGAGTAAGTTCGCGCAGTGCTTCAAAAAGCGCTATGGCATGACTCCGAGTGAATACAGGCAGCGGGCAAAACCGCCGGCAAAACGGCACAGCCGGACCAAAAAGGGATAGAGCGCCCGGCGCGGCGCATGGTATAGTTGCGGCGTGGGGAAACCCAACAAAAGCAAGGAGGAGAACATTTTATGTTCAAGAAAATTCTTTCCATGGTTCTTTGCGTCGCTTCGCTTTTTGCTTTCTGCGCCGTCTGTGAGGCGGAAACCGCCGGGGATTTCCTGAGCGGAATCAGCGGCAGCTATGTGGAGCTGTTCCCGGAAATGTCCAGGGAGGAGTATCACGAAATCTGGCTTGAGGCGACGGCGCCTTTCGTCGGTGAGGACGGCGCTGAAGCCGCGACGGAAAAGCTGATCTCCCATTGTACGGCCGAAATTTACGGCGCGGAAGCGGCGGAGAAATATGCGGCCGATCCCAGCGCCGTGCGCTTTGACTGCTATTTCATCGGCGGCGTGGATATGTTTGTGATGGAAGGCAATACGATTACCGGCTTGGATGCGGAAGGCGGCGAGGTGTTCTCGCACAGCTATACCCGTCTGGATCTGGAGAGCGAGAACGGCTTTCTCTTCTACAAAACCGACGACGCCGACGCGGGGCAGTTCACCTATTTCGCCTTCTCTCCGGATACGATGGAAACCACGTATCATCTGGAGTTCCGCTACGCCGAAAAAATCGAGGATTTGCAGAGCTGGTTTGAGGGCGAGTACGCCTATTGGAACGTGGGCGCCATCGCTGCGGATTACACCGACGAAACCATGCGGGATGTGATCACCCTGTTTGCGACGGAGAATCTTTCCAGCGAGGAATGAG
>CAZKJW010000076.1:0-8150 GCA_964553125.1 uncultured Oscillospiraceae bacterium | reverse complement strand
TCGGAGAACTTTTTCAGCGACACGGCGACAACCAGCACGAGCAGCTCGTACACGCCGAAGGTGTGCCAGACAACCGCGCTGCCAAAGAGCCGGGGCAGCAGGGTGATGACGAGGCTGTTCATCACAAGGCTACGGACGATATTGAGCGCAATGGCCTGTCCGGAGCGCTTGGTGGAGTAGAAATAGGCGGAGACCATCGTGTTGACGCTGCCGACGACGAAGCCCCAGCAGTATTCCCACATGTGCAGGGCGGTGAAATCGGTGGTGGCGGCGTCCGCGCCGAAAAGGCCGCAGAGCGCGTGAGGGAACAGAACGTAAATTGCGACGCACAGCGCGCTGCCGACCATGCTGATGATTTGCCCGGCGCGATAATACGCCTTCAGGTCGTCGCCGCGCTGAGCGCCGTACGCCTGCCCAAAGAGCGGCTGCATCCCTTCCGACGCGCCGAAGAACACCGACATGGTGAAGCTGGACAGATACGAGATCACAGAAAATGCGTTGATGCCGATTTCGCCGTAGGCCGCCATGAGCGTCTGGTTCATGCAGAACGTGGTCACGGGGGTGGAGAATTGCGCGATGGCTTCCGGCAGCCCGCGCAGCACGATTTTGCCGTAGAGTCGGCTTTGCGGGCGGTATTTTGCAATGCGCAGCTCGCCTTTTTTCAGCACGAAATGCGTGGAAATCACCAGCAGCCCGACAACCTGCGAAATGCCCGTGGCAATGGCCGCGCCGGTCACGCCCTTTTGCATGGGGAACACAAACAGCCAGTCCAGAAAAATATTCAGCACAGTGACCACCACGTTGGCGACGGCCACAAGGCCGGGGTTTCCGTCGTTGCGGCAGAAGGACTGCAGGTTCAGCGATACGGAATTTGCAATGGCAAACAGCGCCCACCAGAAAACATAATCCTTCGCCAGCTCGAAATAACCGCCCGTTGCGCCCAGCAGACGGCACACGGGCGCGGTCAGCCCGCAGCCGATCAGCGTGACAAGGCAGCCCACCAGCAGGTTGACGGTTACGGAGTGCATGAACGCGCTCTGCGCGCCCTCTTTATCGCCGCTGCCAAAGCGGACGGCCGTGATGGTGACGCCGCCAATGCTCGCCATGGCGTTGAACGCCTGCACGATCAGCACAAAGGGCAGCGCCAGATTGACCGCGCCAAGCGCTTGCACGCCCGCGCCCTGTCCGACGAAGATGCCGTCCACCACGGAGAAAAGAAAGACGCAGGCGTTTGCAAGAATTGCCGGAGCGACGTTATGAAAAATGATTTTCTTTCTGGATGTCTGCATTGGAAGAAGCCTCTCTTTTATTTTTGTTCAAACCACGCTTTGGCATATTCCCCGATGCCGGGAACCAGCGCCTTGATTTCCTTGCCGGATGTGTTGACGCACAGGTGATAGGACTCCTTGCGGCCCCATTCCGCCTCGGTGAACAGTTCGCGATATGCGGCGCGATCCTTGTCGATCTGCTTCATGCGGCGAAGCATCTCGCGCTCGGAAAGCGCCTCCGTTTTGGCCGCGCGCGCCTGACAGCGCGCCAGCTTCGACAGTTTGTCGGCATAGACGAACAGGTTCAGCGGCTGCATGTCGCGGCAGACTACGTCGGCGCAGCGGCCGACGATCACGCAGTCGCTCTGCTGCGCAAAGCTGCGGATGATTTCATGCTGCGCCAGCGCAACCCTGACCGGCTGCTGCGCTGCGCGGGCGGGCGCCATGAACCGGTGACCGATGGTGGAGGGATAGAACACGCGCACGTCCTTTTCAGAAAGGAGCGAGACGTAGTTCTTGTCAAAGCCGTGCTTTTCCGCAACCATGTCGATGATCTCGTGGTCATAGCAGGGTACGCCGAGATAGTCTGCAAGACGCTTGCCAAGCTCGCGGCCGCCGCTGCCGAATTCGCGGCTGATGGTGATGATGTTCATGTTGAAAGCCTCCTTTGAAATAATGGAAAAAGCCAATGATGGAAAACGTGGACGCCCTGCGAGGCGCTTTCCGGGAACGGAAGGAATCAGGAAAGTTCCCTTGTGAACTTGCGCATCAGCAGCACGGTGACGGCGGCGACGGAAATCTCTGCAACGGGCGTTGCAAACCAGAGACTGTCCGCGCCGAAAAGCGGCGGCAGCAGATACAGCATTGCGCCGCCCACGATCAGCCCGCGGGAGAGGGAGACGCCCAGCGAGGCGCGCGCCTTGAGAATGCTCTGGAAATAATACGTGGCGAAAAGCGTGAAGGGCACGAACAGATAGCCGATGCAGTATTTGCGCAGAATGCCCGGCGCAATGGCGAGCACGCTGTCGGTGACGTCCATGAAAATGCGGACGATCAGCGTGGGGAACGCCATGGTCATAAACGCCCAGAACGCGCCGAAAGCGACCGACGTGAGAACGCCGTAGCGGAGCACCTGCCGCACGCGATCCATGCGCTTTGCGCCGAAGTTCGCAGAAAGAATCGGCTGCGCGGCCTGACCGATGCTGTAAGAGCAGCACTGCACCACCGTGGTCAGGCTGGCGATTGCGCCAAAGACGGACAACGCGTCGCTGCTGAGAAGATTCAGAATCTGCTTGTTGTACAGCATCGTCATGATGCCCATCGCCAGATCGACAAAGAACACGGAGAAACCGATGGAGAAGGTTTTGCCCATGGCGGAAAGCAGCTTCTTTGGCATGACCAGCCGCAGCGTGTTTTTCTTTTTGAAAAAGTGCGTCAGCATGATGCACACGGAAAGCACGTTGCTCAGCGCCGTTGCAAGCGCCGCGCCGTATACGCCGCCGTGAAAGGTGAAGGTGAAAAGGTAATCCCCGATCATATTGAGGATAGAGGTGGATACCACCGCAAAGGTGGCGAGTCCGGGGTCGTTGTCGTTGCGCAGAAACGCCGCAAGCATCTGCCCGAAGACAAAGACCGGCACGGCGATTTTCAGCGGCCTGAGATATTCCAGCCCGATGTCCAGCAGCTCGCCCTCGGAGCCCATGAACGTCAGAAGCTGCCTGTCGAAAAAGAGCATGAACGCCCAGATCACCAGCGCCAGAAGCGCTGTGGCGAAGGTTGCCGCGGTGAACATGGCGTTCGCCTGACGCATGTTTCCCTCGCCCTTTGCCGTGCTGTACAGCACGCTGCCGCCGATGCCGGTAAGAATGCCCAGACTGCAAATCAGCGACCATGCGGGCAGCACCAGCGCAATGGCTGCCGTGCCGGTCGGGCCTGCATATTGGCCGATTACGGCCATATCCACCAGAATGTAAACCGCGCCCACCAGCGCGCTGCCAAACGCGGCGAAGAGATACTTGAAATAGAGTTTGCGGATTGGCTGCGTAAGCATTTCCATGAAAAAACCTCCTTAAAACAAAAAAGGAGTCAGAGCAAGCGTGAACAGGAATTTCACCTGACACCTTTACTCTAACTCCTTGTTTCCAGCGAACAATTCGTCCTCAGAATGTAAGGGGAATTATACTCACGATGCGGAAAATGTCAATATCGGTTGCGATATTTTTTTGCGGAAAATAAATGCCGCCCGATCATGGACGGCATGTGCTGAGCTTTCGTGAAACGCGGAAGAAAGAACCTGCCCGCGCTCAGACGGGAAGAATGCCTTCCGGCTTGGAATCCGGCGGCAGCGAACGGAGGACGTGCGATGAAACAATCTCGATGAATTGCGAGGCGGTCGGCGCGGTGTCGAGCGGATAGCCGGCCATCTCGCAGATTAGCTCCGGGTTGATCTGCCACGCCCGCAGGACGGCCGTTCGGATGTTGCGCTCCACGGCCGTCCATTTGCAGCCGAAGTGCGCGGCGGTTTCCATGTAGATTCCCTTGGTTATTGTCTCCAGACGCGTATCGTCCGTGACGGCAAGCTGGATGGCGTAGACCGTATGCTTAAAGCCCTTGTAACATCTGGTGACTCCTAAAAGACGCAGGATGTCCTGAATGGCTGTCATAAGTAGTTCTCCTCCTAAATCCATGGATTTAAGAAGATGATATGACGAGAAATGGAAAAAACGTCGATTGTCGCTATAATTCGACAAGATTCGACAGAAATTATAAAAATAGAAGCAATTTCTGTGAAAGAAACATTTGCAGGAAGGAAAAAACGCCTCTCCAAAAATGAAAGAAAATTGAAAAATTGGCGATATTTTCACAACTTTTACTGCGGCGCTGCAAGGGTTTCCGACATGCCGCATCGAATATTCTGAAATATGCGCGGAGGAGCCGCAACGGATATCCCCCGCAAAACAGCCAATTCTGACGTTGCATGATGCAAAGGAGGCGTTGACATGGAACAATGGTACAAGTCGTTCTTCGATCAGATGTATCTACGCCGGAACGCAGATTTGCTGCCCCAGCCGCTGCCGAAAATCGAGGCGAGACAGCAGCAGGAAATCAACGATGGAATGCGGGCGATCTTCGAGTTCATTGAAACAATGAAACGGATCGAGCCGCACAACCAGCAGATTACCGCGCAGGTAATCTGTTCCGTGCTGATGGACGAGCTGGATTAACAGGATTAGACTTTGCGCGCCCTGTGCCTGCGAGCAAATTGCAGGCGCAGGGCTTTTTGCTGCGCGGCAATCCACAGCAACAGCGCGTTCAGCGCGCCGCCTTCCCACGCTGCACGGTCAGTTCCGCGCAGCGCTTTTTGTTGTAGACCAGCAGGCCGCGCGTGCGCTGATAGAGATCGCCCTCGCCGGACTGGAACACGGCGACCATGTATTTTTTCGCCCTGTAGGCCGCGTAAAGGGCTTTGAGACCCGCCTGAACCTGCGGGTCGTTCTTTTCGGAAACGGTTTGCCAGATTTCAACAATCCCGGCGTCGTCATGCACGGTCGTTATCAGATTCGTCACCTTCCTTTGCCAATAGCTTCCGCAATTTGGGAGCGTTTATGCGCGCAGGGAGCGCGCGCAGAAGGCTGTGGGTTTGTGGGATTGACAAGCGTATCCGTCGGGAGTATCCTGCCCATAGATGGAGGGAGTATCGATGACGCTGCAAACGCTTGAATATTTTATCGCGCTGGCGGAACAGAAGAGTTTTACCGATGCGGCAGGCGCGTGCTTTGTCAGCCAGCCGGCGCTCAGCCGCGCCATAGCCGCACTGGAGAAGGAACTGGACTGCGTGCTGGTGGACAGGAATAAGCGCAAGACCGTGCTGCTGACGCCCGCCGGGGAGACGCTTCTGATTGAAGCGCGGCGCATCATGCAGCAGATGGAAACGATGAAAGAGCGCGTCCAGCGCGTCGATCAGCAGACGCGCGGAGAATTCGTCATCGGATACATCAATTATGGGCATCTGCGGGATTTCAGGATGTATTGTCATGCGTCGATTGACGCGCTGAAAGCGCAGAGAATGACTTTGACGACGGTGTACGGCTCGATGCAGGAAATATGCGAACGCGTAACGAGCGGAGAACTGGACTGCGCGCTGCTGCCTTACAGCTGCGTAAGCAGCCTGACAAACTGCGAGGTTCATAAAGCGTTTCGCACGCCGGCGAGCCTGATCGTTCCGAAGGAAAACAAATGGTTTGAAAAGGATGAGATTTTTCTGGAGGAGCTGCACGGGGAGAAGTTTGTGATGTTTGACCCGTCGCAGCTTCTGGGCGTGTATATGGGCGCAATCCGGATGTGCGAGGAATGCGGGTTTACCCCTCGCATTGCCAGCGTGGGGCATAAAATGGGCGATATTGTCTCGCAGGTGCACCAGCATGGCGCGATTGCGATAGGCTGCATGTCGCTGAATTATGCCGCGGCCGATGACTTAAAATTCTTTCTGGCAAAGAGCAGAAAAAAGATTTACGAGTCAAAGCTGGCGATTATCACCAGAAATAACCCGGCAAATCCGGCGACTGCGACATTCCTCAACGCTTTGCAGGAAGATTATGATTTTATAGCATCATCGGAAGAACGGCATGAGTAAATTGTATTTGAAATTTTTTGCGATATAATCTAAACTATCACTATCCCTTGGGAAATAAAAGGAGGAACACACATGAGCAAAAAGTTGTTTGCGCTCGTGCTTGCGGTTATGATGCTTCTGGGCGTCGCCTGCAGCGCCAGCGCGCTGACGGCGGGCACTTACACCGCGACCATGACGGCAATGCACGGCCCCATGACGGTGGAAGTGACTGTGAGCGAAAACGAAATCCTGTCCGTTGTGGTGACCGATCAGGTCGAAACCCCCGGCGTGACGGATCCGGTCTTTGAAAAGATTCCTGCGGAAATCGTTGCGAATCAGACCTCGAACGTGGACGTGATCACCGGCGCGACGGTTTCCAGCCGCGTGTTGATCGCCGCCGTGCAGAATTGCCTCAAGCAGGCGGGCGACACGGACGGCGCGTTCAGCAAGGAACTTGAAAAGGCTCCGGCTGAAGACGTCACGATGACGGCCGACGTGATCATCGTTGGCGGCGGCGGCGCCGGCCTTGCGGCGGCTGTCGGCGCTTCCGATGAAGGCGCTTCCGTAATCCTGATCGAGAAGACCGGCTTCCTCGGCGGCAACTCGATCGTGGCTGGCGGCATCTACAACGCGCCGGATCCGGACCTGCAGGATTATGCAGTGTTCTCCGGCGACCAGGATTCCATGATTGAAGACGCGCTGGCGGAAGAACCTGTCAGCGAGGAGCATGCGGCGCTTCAGGCGGCGGTTCGTGAAGAATTTGAAGCCTACAAGGCCAGCGACAAGACACTGTTCGACAGCGCGAACTGGTTTGCGCTCCAGACGTGGAACGGCGGCGACAAGATTGCCAATCTCGATCTGGTCAAGGTGCTGACGGCTGGCGCGTTCCCGGCGCTTGAATGGCTGGAAAGCATGGGCATGGAGTTCAACGATTTCGTGACGCTGGGCGGCGGTTCGCTGTATCCGCGCACGCACGGCGCGACGACCCCGAACGGAACGGGCTACATCAAGGCGTTCAAGACCGCGCTTGAAGGCCGCGAGAACGTTCAGATCGTGATGGACACCGAAGGCAAGAGCCTCATCATGGACGGCGACAAGGTTGTCGGCGTGAACGCCGTTGGCAAAGACGGCAACGCCGTGACGCTGATGGCCAACAAGGGCGTTATCCTGACGACCGGTGGCTTTGCCGGCAACGTTGAGCTGCGCCAGAAGTACTGCGAAGGCGAGAAGTGGCCGGATCTGGGCCCGTCCCTGACGACCTCCAACATGCCAGGCGTGACTGGCGACGGCATCTTCATGGCGGAAGCCGCCGGAGCCGAACTGATCGACATGGATCAGATTCAGCTGCTCCCGTTCTGCAACCCGCAGACCGGCGCGACGTTTGACATCACCTCTGCGAACTGCTTCATCAACAACGAAGGCAAGCGCTTCGTCCGCGAGGACGGCCGCCGCGATGAAATGTCCAAGGGCATGATTGCGCAGCCTGACGGCGAAGTGTACTATCTGTTCAGCTGCGAAGACCCCAACGAGGTCTATTCGCTGGGCAAGAAGACGCTGCAGTATTATCTCGATAACAACCTCTACGGCTACATGATCTCCGATTCTCTCGAAGGCATTGCCGAAAAGATGGGCGTGCCCGCCGACACTCTCGCCGAAACGGTTGCTGCGTTCAACGAGCATACGAAGAACGGCACGTCGGATGAGTTTGGCCGCACCAGCTGGGCCGCGACGATCGAAGGCCCGTACTACGTAGCGTATCAGCGCAAACCCGCGGTGCATCACACCATGGGCGGCGTGCGCATCGACACGCAGACTCATGCGCTGCGCGCGGATGGCTCCATCATCGAGGGCCTGTACTGCGCGGGCGAAATCGTGGGCGGCATCCATGGCGGCAACCGTCTGGGCGGCAACGCGATTGTGGACTTCTGCGTGTTCGGCCGTCTGGCTGGCAACGTTGCAGCGACGGATAACTAAGAACGGCGCAACAAAAAAGCCGCATACGGCGGCTCATGAAAAAAACAAAACAGCGTGGCGCAAAGCCGCGCTGTTTTGCTTTGTGCTGTTCAGCTTGGGTCGCTGTGGTTTTTGCGGGGGATAGGGGCGCAGGAGCGCCCCTCAGAGTGTCAAAAAAGTGGCTACAGCCACTTTTTTGAGTATTACACTTCGTTACTGTCGGCCCTGCAAGCAGGTCTGACGGCCGTTCCTCCGTGTAAGGAAGTTTCCGGCTGAGCCGGAAACGCCCCGCCCGCCCGGCAAAGCCGGGCGATACG
>CAZKJW010000075.1:0-11812 GCA_964553125.1 uncultured Oscillospiraceae bacterium | reverse complement strand
CCCAAAAAACACAGCCGCCCCGGCGGGCAAGGACGCGGCGTCCTTCTCTCCGGGGCGGTTGGCACGTTACTGCTTTTTCATCCGCGCCGCTTTGCGCGCTTCCTGACGCGCTGCGCCGGCGGCAAACTCGCGCTCCTGCTCCTCGCTTTCGAGCAGAAGCCCGGGCGCGGGCGTGGGCTTTTCGTTTGCGTCGAGCGCCACCATCAGCGCGTAGGCGACGTTCACCGGCCGCCACTCGCCGCCGAGCGCCTGCGCATACGTATCGACGCGCACTTCCAGCGAGCTGCGGCCAACCCACGTGACGCGGCCCTGCAGCTTCACCAGATCGTTCACATAGGCGGGCGAGAGAAACTCCATGTGGTCGATTGCGGCGGTCGTCACCTCGCAGCCGCAGTGGCGGCGCGCCACCACGCCGAACATCACGTCGATCCATTGCAGCAGCATTCCGCCAAAGAGCCGCCCGTATCCGTTGATGTGCGAGTTGAGCACCAGCTGAAGCTGCTCGGTGTAGGATTCAGCGGCGCTTTTTTTGTTCCGGTTCTCCTGTTCCGTCATGATGATCCCTCCAATTCGCGCTATTTTATCGTGAACGCGCCCGGCTGTCAATACTTGAAACGGAGAGCCGGGCATGGTATTCTATTGCCATGAGCAATCAATTTTATGGCGTAATCGCCTATGCAATGCGATATTGGTTCCTTGCGCTGATTCTCGCGGCGCTGTGCGCGGCCGTCAGCGCGATGCGCCGCGAGGCGGTGTCGCGCCGCCGCCGGCTCGCCGGGCTGCCCGACGCGGGGCTGATCGGCGAATGGGCGCTGCTGGATGAAAGCGGCGCGGTTGTTGCGATGCTGCCTGCGCCGGCGGACGGGCTGATCGGCAGCACGCGCCAGTGCGACGTGCGCGCGCCGGGAATGCCGGCCTTTGCCGCGCGCTACGCGCTGGAGAAGGACGGCCTGCACATGCGGCCGTTCGCGCCGGGAAAAATCGCCGTGGACGGCGTGACCGTGCAGCGAAAGGCCGTCGTAAGGCATGGAGCCACGCTGGCGTGCGGAGGCTGCACGCTGCAGCTGCGCCTGTTTGCGGGCACGCTGCTCAAGGGGGAAACAATCGACGCTTCAAACGACGGAGGAGTGTCCTGCTGATATGCCGAAGAAAAAGAAAGAGCGGGCCGCGCGCACGCGCGGGCGCAACCCGCTGAACCTGCTGCTTGCGGCCGGGCTGCTGCTGGAGGCGTCCGGCTTTCTGCTTTTGACGTTCAAGGGAGATGCGCCCGACTGGACGGCGGCGGCGTTGGCGTTTTCGATGCCCGCGCTGGGCTGGTTTTTTGCAAAGCCGCTGGCGCGGCACCTTCGCGCCGACGCGCTGCTGACGACGCTGACGGGCTTCCTCTGCGGGCTGGGAACCGTGCTGCTTTACGCGCTTTCGCCCGAGACGGGGCTGAAGCACGCGGTGCATTTCGCGCTGGGCGTCGCGGTGTTTTCGCTGTGTACGCTTGCGGTGCGGAAAATCAAACGCTGGGGCGTGCTGTGCGCGGCGGCGATGCCGGTGTGCGCGGCGCTGCTGCTCCTGCCCGTCGCTATCGGGCACGAGATTAACGGCGCAAAAAACTGGATCAGCATTCCGGGGTTCGGGTCGTTTCAGCCGAGCGAGCTGGTGAAAATCATGCTGGCGGTTTCGCTCGCGCAGTATTTTTCCACGCTGCGCGGCGTGAAGGGCATGATTCCGGGGCTTGCGTTTGCGGTGATCTGCCTCGGCCTGCTGATGCTGCAAAAGGATTTGGGCACGGCGCTACTGTATTATCTGGTGACGCTTATGATGTTCTGGGCGGCCTCGTCCAACCTGCCGCTGACGTTGGCTGGGCTTGCGGGCGGCGCGGGCGCGGCGGTGCTGGGCTACCGGCTGTTTGCGCATGTGCGCACGCGCGTGGCGATCTGGCGCAACCCGTGGTCGGACGCGCTGGGCAAGGGCTACCAGATTGTGCAGGCGCTGACGGCCATCGCGTCGGGCGGGCTGTTCGGCGTGGGGCTGGGCATGGGCGAGAGCCGCGTGATTCCGGCCTATTCGACGGATTTTATTTTCGCCGTGCTGTGCGAGCAGCTGGGGCTTGTGGCGGGCGTTGTGACGCTGGGGCTGTACGCGCTGGTGATCATCCGTGGCGCGGCGATTTCCCTGCGCTCGCGCACGCGCTTTGCGGCGCTTCTGGCCATGAGCGCAACGGCGTTTCTCGGTCTGCAGACGTTTGTGATTATCGGCGGGGTGATTAAGCTGATCCCGCTCACGGGCGTGACGCTGCCGTTCCTCAGCGCGGGCGGCACCTCCATGCTCAGCTGCATGGGGCTGGTGGGCGTGCTTTGCGGCGTGAACGCCGCCACGGAGGACGGACAGGATGCGGACGAACAGATGACAGCGCGAAGCGCGGAGGTCATCCAATGAAAAAATTACGGCAGAATCTGCGCGCGGTTACGGCGCTGCTGCTTTCGCTGATGATTGTGGCGGGAGCGTATTGCTTTTATTCCGTCACCACATACGGCGGGCGCTGGTTTGCCACATCCACCAACACGCGGCTGAGCAGCCAGAAAAAGCAGGTGACGGCCGGCGAAATCGCCGACCGCACGGGCATGGTGCTCGCCTGCACGGTGGACGGCAAGCGCACCTATCCGCGCTATACGGGGCTGCGCAAGGCCGTCGCGCACGTGGTGGGCGACAATCGCGGCTTCGTCTCGCACGGCGCGGAGACCTTCATGGCGAGCTATCTGCTCGGCTTCAAGGCGACGGCGACGGAGCGCATTGAGCAGCTGTTTTCCGGCGAGGAAACGCGCGGCGACGATATCATGCTGACCATCGACGCGGAGCTGTGCGCCTATGCGTACAGCCTGATCGAGCCGTTTGTGGCGGGCGCGGCGGTGGTGCTGAACTATCAGACGGGCGAAATCATCTGTTCGACGTCGTGGCCGAGCTTTGACCCGCGCAATATGTCCGCGGCGCTGAATGCATCCAGCGGGGAAGCGTCGCTGCTCAATCGCGTCACACAGGGCATGTACTCGCCCGGCTCGACCTTCAAAATTGTCACCATGGCGTCCGCGCTGGGCAACCTTGCCGGCGTGCAGCAGCGCACGTTCGACTGCACGGGGCGGCTCGACGTTGTGAACACGACGGTCACGGAAGCGGGCGGCGCAGTGCATGGGCCGCTCGGGCTGAACGCCGCGTTTGCAAAGAGCTGCAACTCCGCGTTTGCCACAATGGCGCTGGATCTGGGCGCTTCACGCCTGCGCCGGACGGCCGTTGATTTCGGGTTCAATGAAAATTTTCTTTTCTCGGATGTGATTCTGTATAACTCCGTCTTCCCTTCCGGCAGGCTGACGAAAGACCAGCTGGCGTGGAATGGCATCGGGCAGGGAACAGTTCAGGTGACGCCGCTGCATATGGCGATGATCGCCGGAGCGATTGGAAACGACGGCGTCATGGTGGAGCCGCGGCTTTTGCTCTCGGCGACGAGCACGCAGGGAAAGCAGCGCTCGCTGCCCGGCACGCGCGCCTATAAGCGCTGCTGCAGCGCGTCCATTGCGGAGACGATCACGGAAGCGATGCTCGAATGCGTGCAGACCGGAACGGGCAAGCAGGCGCAGATTCAGGGCTATGCCGTCGCCGGCAAAACGGGAAGCGCCGAAACATCCGACAACAAATCCGTGCGGACGGACGCATGGTTCGTCGGCTTTGTGGACGACCCCGAGCACCCGCTGGCCATTGCCGTCGTGCTGGAAAAGGGCGGCTCCGGCGGAATGGTCGCCGCGCCGATCGCGCAGAGAATCCTCAAGCGCGCGATTCAAAGCGGATATTGAGGAATATTGAGAAAAAATACAGACAGCGGCGAGGCGAGGGGGAGGGGGCGCAGCTGCTGTTTTTTTGCTGTGAGAGAACTGTAAGACATATTGTCAACACTGGAAATTTATAGTAAAATGAACGAAAGAAACAAGGAAAACTAACACGAATTGCCTTATTGTTTGGAGGCGATACGATGTATAACGCGCATATTTACCGGGATCCGGTTTCAGGCGCGGAAGAAATTCAGACGTGTGCCGAACACTCCAGAAACACAGCGGAACGAACACGGGAAATTCTGGCGCCGCGAAATCTGCCGTCGGCGGGATACCTGGCAGGGCTGCTGCACGACTGCGGAAAATTTACCGATGAATTCAATGAATATCTGCGAAAGGCCGTCCATGGCGAGCCGGTCCGAAAGGGCAGCGTAATCCACACGTTTGCAGGCGTGGGATGTCTTTTGAATGCGTTCCATTCAAAGAATGCGCCGCTCGTGCGGGGCGATTTGGCGGCGGAAGCGCTTTCTGTTGCCATTGCAAGCCATCATGGATTGATTGACCTGTGGGACGAGCGCCGCCAAAGCGGCTTTTTACATCGCTTAACTGCACAGCCGGAATATGACGCGCGGGCACTGCGAGCGTTCTATAAGGAATGCGCCGCAGAAAGCGAGATACGGACGCTGTATGCAAAAGCGCAGGAGGAAATCGATTGCTTCTTTCAGCAGTCTGTCATGCAATGCGCGGGAAACGCGACAGAAGGGCGGTTTGCGCTGGGGCTGATGGTTCGGCTGATGACGTCCGCAGTGGTGGACGCAGACAGAACGGATACCGCGCGTTTCATGCACGCGATGCCGGCAGAACGAAACGAGCCTGCGCCATGGGATGAATGCGTTCGTCAGGTGGACGCATACACGGCGGGGTTCCCGTGCCTGTCGCCCGTGCAGCGCGCACGGCGTGCGTTCTCCGATGAATGCGCCGCGGCGGCGGAAAATGATCAGGGGCTGTATCGGCTGGATTTGCCGACAGGCGGCGGCAAGACGCTTGCGTCGCTGCGCTTTGCCGTTCATCATGCGCGAAAACACGGAATGCGCCGCATCTTTTATGTTGCACCGCTGCTATCGATTATCGAACAGAATGCAGACGCTATTCGTTCGGCGCTTTCAGGCGCCGCGCCGGTGCTGGAGCACCATTCCAATGTTCTGCGGGACGGCATGTCCGAGGAGGAAGCAGCGCGAACCGAGCTGCTTGTGGAAACATGGGACGCGCCGGTTATCGTCACAACGCTTGTGCAACTGCTGGAGACGCTGTTCGGGGGCGGGATGTCGTCCGTGCGCCGCTTCCATGCGTTGTGCGACAGCGTGATCATTCTTGATGAAGTGCAGTCGCTTCCGCGGCGGCTGCTGAGCATGTTCAACTGCGCCGTCAATTTTCTTACGGTCTGCTGCGGTACAACCGTGGTGCTCTGTTCTGCCACGCAGCCGGCGTTTGAACGGGCTGTACACCGGATGCGGCCATGCCGGAGGCTGATCGGCGAGGATGTTTTCAGGCGCTATGCGCCCCTGTTCCGAAGGACAGAAATTTTCGATGCGGGAACGATGGGCATGGAGGATGCGGCTGAAAAGGCAGCGGAAATGCTGGAGGAGTCCGACAGCCTGCTGATTGTATGCAACACAAAAAAAGAAGCCGTACAGGCGTATTGCGAGCTGGAGACGCTGCCGGAGCTCAGGCGTTTTCATCTGTCGGCAGGAATGTGCCCTGCGCATCGCAGGGACAGACTGGCGGAGCTTACGCGGGCGCTTGAAAGACACGAAAAGCTGGCGTGCGTTTCCACGCAGGTGATCGAGGCTGGAATCGATATTTCGTTTGCGTCGGTGATCCGTTTCTGCGCGGGTCTGGACAACGTTGTGCAGACGGCGGGACGCTGCAACCGTCACGGAGAGTTCGCCGCGCTGCGCCCCGTATCCATTTACCGTCTTCGCGGGGAAAGGCTGGGCCCTTTGAGAGAGATTGCCGAAGCGCAGGATGCGCTGAACGCGCTGCTGGAAGAATACCGCATTTGCCCGGAGCGCTATGACAGCGACCTTACATCGGATGCGGCCGTGCGCGACTACTATGCGTTTCTCTATCGGGCAATGCCGATCGGGGCGCAGGATGCGCCGGCGCATGGGCATACGCTCTTTGAGCTGCTTTCTGAAAACCGGCAGTTCATGCCGGATGGTGCGCAGCCGTATCTGCTCAATCAGGCGTTCCGCACGGCGGGCGAGTGGTTTGAAGCGTTCGACTATGCGGGCGGGAGCGTTCTTGCGCCATATCGGGAAGGTCGGGAGCTGATTGAACAAATGCAGAGTGAAAGGGCGCGGTATGACGCGCGCTATGCGCGGGAACTGCTCAGGCGCAGCAAGCAATATGCGGTTGCCGTCCCATTGCAGACGCTTGAAAGGATGTACGCGAAGGGGATGATTTTCCCCATTCTGGATGGCGGCGTGTATGCGCTCAACGACGGTTTTTATGACGACGAAATTGGCATAAAGGAGGGAGACGATTCGTGCAGCACCCTAATCTTGTAGAGTTTGAGGTTTCCGGACGCTACGGGCTGTTTTCCGATCCGATGATGCGCGTGGGCGGGGAGAAGTGCAGCTATCAGGTGCCGACATACGAGGCGCTGAAGGGCGTGATCTCGTCTGTATACTGGAAGCCTACGATTATCTGGTATATCGATGCGGTGCGCGTGATGAACCGCATTGCGACGGAGGTGAAGAGCGTTCGCCCGATCAAGTATAACGGCGGAAACGATCTTGCCTACTATACCTATTTGAGAGATTGCCGCTATCAGGTGCGCGCGCATTTTGAATGGAACCTGAACCGGCCTGAACTGGCGGGCGACCGCAACGAAAACAAGCATCACGAAATTGCAAGAAGAATGGTTGCGCGCGGCGGGCGCAGAGACGTTTTTCTGGGCACGCGGGAATGTCAGGCGTACGTGGAGCCGTGCGTTTTCGGTGAAGGCGAAGGGTATTATGACGACCTGCCGGAGCTGGCGTTCGGTGTGATGTATCACGGAATCACCTATGCAGACGAAGCCTACTCGGAAGAAACACGCGACAAAATGACAGTGCGGCTCTGGCGGCCTGTCATGGAACGCGGCGTGATCCGCTTTCCGAGGCCGGAGGAATGCCCGATGCACAAGCCTGTCAAGGAAATGCTGATGAAACCGTTTGGCGAGGCAGAGGACAATTTCAGCGGCCTCCATGAGTTTGAGGGGGTGACCTGATGGGCCTTCTGCAAAAGGCGCTGGAAACCTACGAGGCCATGGAAAGCCTTGCAGGCAAATACGAGGAAGGGAAAGAGCCGCTTGCGCCCGTCTGCCATATCGTGACAAGGGCGCAGATTGAAATCACGATCAACGCGGAAGGAAAATTCATAGCGGCGAGGCCGGCTGATAAGGATCAGAAGATTATCATTCCGGTAACGGAGGATTCCGCGGGGCGCACGTCAAAACCGGCGGCGCATCCGCTGTGCGAGCAGATCGGCTATCTGATGGGACAGGACGAGTCGAAGCAGCGCCTGTACGCAGATCAGCTGGAGGAATGGGTGCGCTCGGAGTATACGCATCCGAAGGCCGCCGCCGTGCTGGCCTATGTGCGCGGCGGAACGATCGCCGACGATCTGGAACGTTCCGGAATTGAAACCAAAGACGAAAAGCAGCTGGTCTGCTGGCGTGTGACCGGGCTGGGCGATTACGGCGGCGCGGTGTGGAGGGACAAGTCGCTCATGCAGGCTTACACCGGGTATTACCTCTCCCGGATGCAAGGCGACAGGCAGCTTTGTATGCTGACGGGCGAAAATACCCTTGTCACGTGGCAGCATCTCAAGGGCGTGTTCTCCCTCAACGGCAACGCGAAAATCATCTCCGCAAACGACAGCCAGAATTTCACCTATCGCGGACGCTTTGCCGAGCCGGAGGAAGCCGCCGCTGTGGGCTATGTCGCATCGCAGAAGGCGCATAACGCGCTCAAATGGCTCGTCAGCACGCAGGGCGTGATTTATGGCGGCCGTGCTTTCGTCTGCTGGAACCCGCAGGGGATTGCGCTGCCGAGGGCGACGGATCCGCTGTTTCCGCCGGCGCTTGGCGATGATTCAGATGCGCCGAAGAGCTATAAGAATTATCGCGAGGAGCTGCGGCGGAAGCTGTCGGGGTATCGCGAGCAGATGAAAACGGATTCGCAGGTTATCATCGCCTCCTTCGATGCAGCGACGACGGGGCGGCTGGCGATCACTTACTACAACGAGCTGATGGGTTCGGATTTTCTTGAGCGCCTTGCGCTCTGGGATGAAACCTGCTGCTGGACGCATGGGAAATTCGGCGTTTCTTCGCCGACGATGCGGCAGATCATCAACTTTGCCTTCGGCACGCAGCGCGGCAAGGAAGAACGGGTGGAGCCTGATGAGAAAATCGTCGCGATGCACATGCAGCGGCTGATTTCCTGCCGCATCGATTGTGCGGCGTTCCCGATGGATATCATGCGGGCGCTTGTGGAGAATGCCGGAAATTTGCAGATTTACAGCGCGGCAAACCGCAGCAGGCTGCTGTTCATTACCTGCGCGGTCATTCGGAAATACAGAATCGATCAACAGAAGGAGGCGTTTGAATTGGCGCTGGAACCCGAGAGAAAAGACCGGAGCTATCAGTGGGGAAGGCTGCTGGCCGTGATGGAGAAAGCTGAGCAGGATACCTATGACCCGACCGAAAAACGTGAAACGAATGCGATCCGGATGCAGTCGGTGTTCGTGAAGCGTCCCGGATACACGACGGCGATGGTGATGCAGCAGCTCAAGAGCGCGTATTATCCGCGCCTGAGAAAAGGCTCGCGCATTTATTACGACCGGCTTATTGGCGAGATCATGGAGCAGATTTCGCAGTTTGGCGCTGAAAGCTATAACGCCCCGCTGACGGAAAGCTATCTGCTCGGTTATTATTTGCAGAAGAACGCGTTCTACACCAGAAAGGAAAACAACGAAGAAGCGGAGGATGAGAATGATGAAATTTGAAAAGAAGGTTGACTTCGCAGTGCTCGTGTCCGTCACGAACGCGAATCCCAACGGCGATCCGCTCAACGGCAACCGTCCCCGCACGGATTATCAGGGCTTTGGCGAAATGTCCGACGTGTGCATCAAGCGGAAGATCCGCAACCGGATGCAGGACTTGGGGCAGCCCGTGTTTGTGCAGTCGGACGACCGCTGCGACGATGGAGCGATCTGCTTGAAGGAGCGCGCCAAGCCGCTGGAGAAAATCAAATCGCAGGAAGAATTTGCGCGCAATGCGTGTGAAAGATGGCTGGACGTAAGAACGTTCGGGCAGGTGTTCGCCTTCAAAGGCTTTGGATGCGCTTCCGTCGGCGTGCGCGGCCCGGTGTCGGTGCATCAGGCGGTCAGCGCTGATCCGGTGGAATCGTATTCCATGCAGATCACCAAGAGCGTCAGCGGCGAGCGCAAGAACGAATCCGAGCGCAGCAGCGACACGATGGGCATGAAACACTTCGTGCGCTTCGGCCTGTATGAGATCAAGGGATCCATCAACGTGCAGCTGGCGGAAAAAACAGGCTTCTCCTATGAGGATTCGCTTGTGGTGAAGGAAGCGCTGCGCACGCTGTTCCTGAACGACGCGTCTTCTGCGCGCCCGGACGGCTCGATGGAAGTTGTCAGAGTGTATTGGTGGGAGCATAGCTGCCGCGACGGGCAATATGCTTCTGCAAAGGTGCATCGCCTGCTGAAGGTTTCCCTGAAGGAAGGCGTGACGGCGCCCGCTTCCATGGACGACTACTGCATTGAACTGGAGACGCTGCCCGGTCTGGCCTGCGAAGAAATCGAGGGCATGTAAAATGCCGGAGTTCCTGCTGCTGTCCGGAATACAGCATTTTGTCTTTTGCCCGCGCCAGTGGGCGCTGATTCACATCGAGCAGCAATGGCAGGAAAACGAACGCACGGCGGATGGCCGCATTTTCCATGAGCGCGCGCACGACGGGCCGCAGCATGAACTGCGCGGCGATCTGCTGATTCTGCGCGGCCTGCGGGTCTCGTCAAACGCGCTTGGCGTCAGCGGAACGTGCGACGTGGTGGAGTTCCGGCGCGATCCGGCTGGGGTGCGGCTCGCATCCTATGAGGGGACGTGGACGCCGTATCCGGTTGAATATAAGCGCGGGGAACCGAAGCCGGGAAATGCAGATCGTTTGCAGCTGTGCGTGCAGGCAATGTGTCTGGAAGAAATGCTGCTGTGCAGCATTCCGGAAGGCAGCCTGTTTTATGGGGAAACGCGAAGGCGGGAGACTGTGCCGCTTGACGAAGCACTGCGCGGCGAGGCCCGCGCGGCGCTCGAACGGATGCACCAGTACTACGACGCAGGATACACGCCCAAGGCCAAACCAAGCAAGAGCTGCAATGCCTGCTCGCTGAAAGATGTCTGCCTGCCAAAGCTGCCGAAGCTGTCCGATGTGTCCGCCTATATTTCCGGCAGACTGGAGGACGACGAATGAGAAAGCTGCTGAACACGCTGTATATCACCAGCGAGGATTACTTTCTCTCCCTGAAGAATGAAAACGTCGTCGTAAGCCGCGGGAGCGAGACAGTGGCGCAGTTCCCGCTGATCAACTTGGAAGGGATTGTCACTTTTTCCTATGCGGGGGCGACGCCTGCGCTGATGGGAGAGTGCGCAAGGCGCGGCATCCAGCTGGCGTTCATGACGCCCGGCGGCAGGTTTCTGGCCCGCGTCAGCGGGATGACGCAGGGAAACGTCCTGCTGCGCAGGGCGCAGTATCGCATCGCGGACAGCGATCCGCAAAGCTGCGCCATTGCGCGCAATATGATTGTCGCAAAGGTTTTTAATTGCCGATGGGTTCTGGAAAGGTCGCTGCGCGATCACGCGCTGCGAATCAATCAGGCGCGCGTGGAGAGCGTGTCGCAGCGGCTGAAGCAATCGCTGGAAATGATTCGCCTTGCGGAATCGACGGATTCGCTGCGCGGCATGGAGGGCGATGCAGCTGCGCTGTATTTTTCCGTGTTTGACGAGATGATTCTGAACCAGAAGGCGGATTTCCTTTTTGACGCGCGAAGCCGCCGTCCGCCGCAGGACAACGTGAACGCCATGCTGTCCTTCGCGTATACGCTTCTGGCGGGCGACTGCGCGTCGGCGCTGGAGTCGGTCGGACTGGATGCCTATGTCGGCTTTCTGCATCGCGATCGGCCGGGCAGAAAGTCCCTCGCACTCGATCTGGAGGAGGAACTGCGCGCGCCGTTTGCCGAACGGCTGGTGCTGACGCTGATCAACAATCGCGTCATTCAGGACAAGCATTTCGAGCGGCAGGAGAACGGCGCGGTTCTGCTGAACGATACGGGCAGGAAGCTCTTCCTGAAGCACTGGCAGGAGCGGAAACGCGACGTGATTACGCATCCGTTCCTGAAAGAAAAAATTCCATGGGGATTGGTTCCGTATGTGCAGTCGCTCCTGCTGGCGCGCCGGATTCGCGGCGACTTGGACGAGTATGCGCCGTTTCTGTGGAAATAAAGGCGCGTCAGCGCCATAAAAAACGGAGGGAAGCGCCGTGCTGATTCTGATCACATACGACGTCAATACCGTTACGGCTGAAGGAAAGCGCCGCCTGCGGCAAGTTGCAAAGCGGTGTGTTGCGCATGGAACGCGCGTGCAGAACTCGGTTTTTGAGTGCATCCTTGACAACGCGCAATACAAAACGCTGAAGCATGAGCTGGAGAACCTGATTGATCCGCGCTTTGACAGCCTGCGGTTTTATACGCTGGGGAACCATTATCAAAGCAAGGTGATTCATGTTGGTGCAAAAGAAACCTATGAAATGGAGGGAGAGCTGATTCTATAATTTTGTGCGAACCCATAGCGTTCATGAAAACACTCGCAGGTTCGCACCGCGCTGCTGCAAAAAACGGATAGATTTCTGCGCGCTTGGGCGCGGCAGAAGGCGTGCTCTTGC
>CAZKJW010000074.1:0-11860 GCA_964553125.1 uncultured Oscillospiraceae bacterium | reverse complement strand
CGCAGCCGGACTATAATAGAAACGGAATTCAAATCCAAAGGAGGCGTTTTGCCATGAATGAAGAAAAAGACAACGCGCTCAAGCGCATCGCGTTTGCCGCCGTCGGCGCCGTCGCCAAGGGCGTGGAATCCGTGGATGAGTTCATTTCCGGCAAGGGCCGCGAATGCATGGACGAGCTTGTGGAGAAAGGCCGCTCGGTCTTTTATGACGGTATGCAGGCCGGAAGCGACCTGCAGCGCAAAGCGCAGGAGAAATTCGACGAATTCTGCCGCAAAGAAAAGCAGGACGTCGATCTGGAAAGCATGACGCAGGAGGAACGCGAAGTGCTGCTGGAAAAGCTGCTGAAAATGGAGCAGGAACGGAACGCTGCCCCTTCCGATGCAGCTCCCGAAGCAGAAGCGCCCGACGCAGCAGAACAGGGCGAATGATTTTTCCGCGCAATGCGCGGAGAAATCAGCGCGGCCCTAACCATGCCGCACAAACTGAATGCAGCCGCGTCCGGAGTTTTGCCTGGCGCGGTTTTTTGTTTTCACGCCCAACGCAGCGAGGTTGGTTCCCCTGTGTGCCAAATTAAAAAACGCCGCCGTCCCCGCACAAATCTTCACGCCAAAACAGCGCCTGGGTGCTCAAGCCGGACGCTGTTTTCGTTTAAAAAAATGAAAGGAAGAGTATCTCACATGAAGGTGGTTTCGCTTCTGCCGTTCTCTGCCGCATCCCTCCTCTCTTTGACAAGATGAGTATACGGCTGCCAAATGAACTCCTTATGAAAAAACTATGAACATTTCCAAGAAATTTGCTTTACCCGCCTCATTCAGCACACAGCGGAGCCGCAGCTTATCCTTCGTCAATCGCGTACAGCTTCACGCCGGTCTCATCGTCCACCGGCGGCACGCTGACCGCCACCATCTCGCTGTGCGAGGTGGGGATATTTTTGCCCACAAAATCGGCGCGGATGGGCAGCTCCCGATGGCCGCGGTCGATGAGAATCGCCAGCTGGATGCTTGCCGGCCTTCCGAGCGCGAAAAGCGCCTCAATCGCCGCGCGCGCTGTGCGCCCGGTGTAGAGCACATCGTCCACCAGCACGACGTGTTTACGCTCGATGGAAAAGGGCAGATCGCTCTTTTGCAGGCGCGGCATTTCGTCGATGCGCGTGAGGTCGTCGCGGTAATAGGTGATGTCGAGGCTGCCCGTCAGCACGCGCTGCCCCTCGATTTTTTCGATGTTCTCACGCAGCCGTTCCGCAATCGGCACGCCGCGGCGGCGGATGCCCACCAGACACACATCGCTTACGCCGTGATTTTTTTCCACGATTTCGTGCGCAATGCGCACCAGCGCGCGGCGCACGCCGTCTTCATCCATGATTCGCGTTTTCAGCTGCGGCATTTCAAAAATCCTCTCCCCCGTTCAGGCTCGGGCTGTTCTGCATCTTTTCGCTTATTATAGCATATCCCGGCAAAAAATCCAGCGCTTTGCGCGCCGTTCCAAAAAGAACGCGGCCCCCAACAGCCCGAAGGCGTCAGGGGCCGGAATGATTCGGTTTTCTCCGCGTTCAGGCGCGCTTACTTATTGGCGGCAGCCTGTTCGCCGGCCAGACGGCCGTAGGTCATGCAGTCGGCAATCGCGTTGCCGCCCAGACGGTTGGAGCCGTGGATACCGCCGGTGACTTCGCCCGCCGCATACAGGCCGGGGATGACGTTGCCTTCGGTATTGAGCACTTCGGTGTTGACGTTGATCTTCAGACCGCCCATGGTGTGGTGGACCGTCGGAACCTTCTTGCAGGCGTACCACGGGCCTTCGGTCATTTCGACGTCGGCCTTGTTGTTCGCTTCAAAGCCAAGCGCGTCGGTCTTTTCGCCGCGAACCACCGCGTTGTAGTTGTCGATGGAAGCGATCAGTTTCTCAGCGTCCATGCCGGTCTTTTCGGCAAGCTCTTCCAGCGTGTCCGCTTCGATGACGCTGCCCTGCGCAACCATGTTCTCGATGGAAGCGCCGTTGTTGTCCACGAAGTCGCGGGAAGGATAGCGCACGGAGTTGACGACGATCCAGTAGGTCTGCTCGTCCTGATCGAAAATCGCCTGTGCAAGCACGTCGCGCGCAGCGCCTTCGTTGACGAAGCGGTCGCCGTAGATGTTGACGAACACGCGGTTGCGGCCGGAGGAGCGGATATTCTCCATGAGGCCGGTGCCGGGCGTTCCGCAGGGATGCAGCTGGATGTCGGACATGCCGGTCACGTCTGCGCCGATGGCCACGGCCATTTCAATGCCGGCGCCGGTGGCGGACTGGGAAAGGTTGGTGCAGCCGAGCGTGGTCACGTCAACGTGCGCCCAGACGCCGGTGTTGTATTCCTTGAGGAGCGCCTTGTTGGAGCCGAAACCGCCGGTGGCGAGCACAACGCCGTTGGCGGCATGAACGGTCACGATGTGGCCGTCCTTGGCGGCGGCCTTCACGCCGACAACCTTGCCATCCTCAACGAGCAACTCGTTGGCGGTGGTACCGAGCATGATGGTGACGTTCTCCATATTGTCGATGTCGTCCTTGAAAACGCGGATGTAGCTGTTGCCGGAAGGCGTGGTCGGGTAGTGGCTGCGCTGCCAGAGCGCGCCGGTCGCCGTGCCCACTTCGTCCTTGAACGTCACGCCGAGGGATTCCATCCATTCGACGGTGTCCATGGAGTTTTCGCACATGTAGGTGATCAGTTCCATGTCGCCGACCTGATGGCCGCCTTCATAGGTCTGGGTGATGAACTTTTCAACGGAGTCCTCAATGCCCTGCGCGCCCTGACGGACGGGATCAACGGCGTTGAGCGCGCCTTCAGAGACGTTGGTGGAGCCGCCAAGGATATCGAGCTTTTCAAGCACGATGACGTTCGCGCCGTTCTGGCCGGCGGAAATCGCCGCCGCAAGACCCGCGCCGCCGCCGCCGACAACGACGACGTCCGCCGAGAACTCGGCGTCGGCTTCGGGAGCCTTTTCTTCGGCAGCCTTGAGCGCGGCCACGTCGAAACCGGCCTGCTCAAGCGCGTCGCCCGCCGCGCGGAGGATCGCGTAGCTGGTGATGGTCGCGCCGGTCAGGGTGTCCACTGCGAGGGACTGTTCCGCGACGATGCGGGCGCACATCTCGTCGATGGCGACCTTGCCCACGCCGATGGTCTCGTTGTCGTTGGTGACTTCTACTTTTTCGATCGTGTTGTCGCTTACCGTGACGGCGACGGTGATGGGCGCGTTGTGGCCGCTGGTCGTCGCCTCATAGGTGCTGGTCGCAGGCGCGGTCACGACGGCATCCGCAAACGCGGAAACGCCGCACAGCGCCAGAGCGAGCGCAACGATAAGAGAGACAAGTTTCTTCATTTTGCGTTACTCCTTTTAATGGAATATTTCGTGAATAGTTTATCACTACTATTATATTATGTCAAGGCTTTGCCAAGCCGTTGCAGCATTTCCTGCATCATGCGAAGCCTCGTAGCTTTGCGGTACATTTTTTACGAATAATATATATGCATTTTCACAATAATGTGCTTGACTTCCCGCCAAAGGTGTGGTATAGTGTAATCAAGTTACGCGGGTAACCGTATTTGCAAGGAGTGAGGGGATGGCGACACGGCAGGACGTCGCAGCGCTGGCTGGCGTTTCAGTCGCCACCGTTTCCTATGTTGTCAACGGCACAAAGAACGTAACCCCCGAGGTGCGTTGCCGTGTAGAGCGCGCCGTAGCCGCGCTGAACTACCGGCCCAACCTGCTCGCGCGCAGCCTTTCCACCAAGGAAACGCGCCACGTGGCGATGCTGGTCGATAACCTCAACAACCCGCACTACTGCGAAATGCTTTCCGGCGCGCAGGCGATTGCCTCCGAAAAAGGGTATATCGTCTCCGTCATCTCCATAGATTTAGCCAGACCGACCGACGTGCTCGATCTGGCCAGCCGCGGGCTGGACGGCGTGATTCTCGCGCTCGCCACCGAAAACACCACGGTGCAGTCCATGCTTCCGCCGCATTTTCCCGTTATCAGTCCGGGAAAATACATCGAATTCGACTACTCGCAGGCGTTTGACGATCTGCTTGACACGTTTTTTTCCGACGGGCATCGCGATATTGCGTTTCTCAGCGGTCTTCCGATCTCCTCGCCGCAGCACTGGCGCTTTCAGGCATGGAAGCATTCCCTTGAAAAACGCGGGCTTCCGCTGCGTCCGGAGCTGATTGTGGACGGGCTTCCCAGCGCGGTAACAGATGAAACCGAAGGCGCGCGCGCCATGCGCGAGCTGCTTGCAAGAGACGTTCCCTTCACCGCCGTTTACGCCGTCAACGATCTGATGGCGCTGGGTGCCATGCGCGAGTTGCATGCGCGCGGTCTGCGCGTTCCGCAGGATGTATCCGTCGCCGGATGCGACCGGCTGCAGCTGCTGCGCTACTTCATCCCCTCGCTGGCGACGATGGACGTGCATCCCTTTGAAACCGGGCGGCAGCTGATGGAGATGCTCATTGACGAAATCGGTGGCGTGCCGCAGAAAAAGCACACGATTCATGTGGACTTTGTAGGCGGGGAGAGCATCGCTCCCCTATCCGCGCGATAAGCGCGTCATTCATTTTGAATCCTTGCGCCATGATGCGCAGAGAGATAGAAAAAGGAGGGTATTCAATGAAAAAATGGTTGTCCCTGTTGCTGGCTGCGATGATCGTGCTCACCTCGATGGGCGCGGCGCTGGCGGATGACAAGACCGTCATCACCATCAACACGCAGGCAAACGTCGGCTCTGAAGAAGCGTGGACCGCCGTTGCCAACGCCTATATGGCCAAGCATCCCGAAGTGAGCGTCGTCGTCGACCTCAAGCCGGGCGAGAACTACTCTCAGTGGGTGCAGAACATGTTCGCCACCGAGAACCCCACGGCCGACATCGTCAACATCAACGAAGCCGGCGCCATCTCCTCCGGCAAGTCCATCAACTGGCTGGAGTATGTCTACAACGACAGCCCGTATTCCGACGGCATCTGGGCGGATCAGTTCAACTTCTCCGCGCAGGTTCTCGACCTTGTCCGCAATGAAATGACCGCGCTGAGCCTTGACTCCGTTCAGGTTCTGTGGGTCTACAACAAGGACATCTTTGCCAAGGTCGGCGTTGAGCCGCCCACCACGTGGGACGAATTCGTGACCGTCTGCGAAAAGCTCGATGCGGCCGGCTATCAGCCCATCGCCGTCGCGGGTGACTACGACAGCTTCTGGTCCGGCGCGCTCGGCTGGCTGGCGCAGATTTACGCCGACCAGACCACCCGTTCCATGATCAACGTGTTCCGTGCGCAGGAAGGCGACTTCTGCTACGATCCGGACATCGACGGCGTGTGGTCCTATGATCCCACCGATCCTTACAACGACGACTCCTGGAAGGTCAACCAGATCGCCGTTCGCGTCTACAAGGCCATGGTTGACGGCGAATTCACCGCCGACACCGCTGGTATGCGCACCGTTTGGAACAACTTCGCGAAGATCTTCCCGAAGTACACCGGCGGCGAAAACTTCTTCGGCACGAAGTCCTCTGGCGTGTCCCCGCTGTTCTATCAGCAGAAGGCCGCCATCATTGTTGACGGCGCGTGGCGCCTTGGCCAGTTCAAGAACGAAATGTCCAAGCTGACCGCCGGCGAAACCGTTGAAAACCTCGACATGGCCGCCGAAGGCATCACCATGTTCGACATCGGCACCTTCAACATGCCCAGCATGGAAGGCGAAGGCATCGAAGCCCCGGCCCGCACGATCGAAGTTGCCACCGGCTTCCTCGGCGCGATCAAGAAGGACAAGGCGCACGACGAAGCGGTTGCCGATTTCATGATGTTCCTCTCCAGCGAGGAAGGCTACACCGCCTACCTCACCGCCGCCTATGAAGCCGGCATGACCATCCAGGGCCCGCCGCTGGTTTTCGGGGCGAAGCTGCCTGATGTTGTGCTGTCCATGTTCGACAACCTCACCTTCATCGGCAACTGCCAGAAGGGTCACGGCCAGAAGCTGGCGCGCGGCATGTCCGGCAGCTCCGGCGACATCACCGAAAGCTATCGTCTCTTCTACGACTACAGCTACCGCTTCCTGACGGGCAAGATCGACATCGAAGGCTGGATCGCCGAGCATTGCGCCAACATCGCGCAGTATCTGCCCGAGGCCATGTCCAGCTCCGGCGTCAGCATGGCTGACATCGAGAACCCGCAGAACGCTCCTGCTGGTCAGTAATCCAGTAAATCCATCCCCTTGCCTTGGGGGCTGCCTGCCTTGGTGGGCAGCCCCCTTTTCACTTCTTGAGGAAAGGAGCGTTTCCTTTGCAAAAACGCAGAACCCTCTGGCTTGTTCTGGCCATCCTTCTGCTGGCGCTTGCGATTGCCGGCACCGTTGCGGCGGCAAGCCTTGAAAAGAAAAGCCAAATCCTTTCGGAATCCGACATCAAAACCGGTGTGCAGAACAACACCGTCGCCTTCGACGAAACGAGAAACATTGTCTTTATGGGCGCGTACACCAACCAGGTTACCGCCTACCGCGAAGCGGAACCCCTGTGGACGTTCGCGACAAACGGTACGATTGCGCGAATCATCGTGCGTCCGGAGCTTGGCAAGCTCTGGGTTGGATGTGGTGATAATCATGTTTACATGATTGACATAGAAACAGGCGAAAAGCTCGGCGACATCAACGTTCAGCGCCGCATCTACGACATCGACGTCACGCGCGACGGCTCGCTCGTTCTCATTTCCGCGGGCGTGAACACCGCCAAGCACAACCTCATGCTCTACACATGCGAGGGCGAGCAGGTTTACAACGAGCAGTTCCGCACGCAGATCAAGGGCTGCGCCTTCACCTCCGACGAGACGGGCTTTGTGGCGGTCAACAGCCGCGGCGAGCTGCAGCGCTTCGACTTTGAGGGCAACGTGCTTGCCTCCGCCAAGGCCAGCTATGAGCAGATTTCGCTTCAGCCGTTTTCGGCCGCGCAGGGCGCGGCACATCTGTCGCTCGGCACGGACGGCACCTACACCGTCTTTGACGACGATATGAACATCCTGCTCACGGGCCGTCCCGCGCTGGAAGCGGGCGACGTGCCCACGAGCGTCGGCTCAAGCGACGATGGTTCGCTCATCTTCGTCGGCACGAAGGAGCGCTACCTCTACGCCATGGACGTTTCCGGCCGGCAGGTCTACTCCACGAGGCTGCAGAACAGCCCCAGCTGCATGGTTTCGCCTTCCGGCGAAGGGCTGCTGTATGTCGCCGTGCTCGGCGATGCCCTCTTCACGCTGAACGCCGACGCGCTTGTGGGCGATGCGGCGCTTGGCGATGCGGCCGTCGTGCTGCGGCGGGTCGTGCCGGTGCTGGCCGTGCTGGGCGTGTTCTTCCTGATGCTGTTCATTCCGGCCACGAACCGGATTCTGCGGAGCATCGCGCACGCGCTGTGCAAGCACCGCGCGGCGTATCTGCTGCTGATTCCCACGTTCGTGCTGCTGTTCATGTTCAACTATCTGCCCACGGGCATGGCGTTCGTGCGCGCGTTCACCGACTGGTCCAAGACGAACTTCCAGAGCGCGCAGATCAGCTTCGTCGGGCTGGACAACTTCCGCATGATGTTCACCGAGGATTACTTCCTGCGCGGCATGAAGAACCTTGCCATCATCATCGGCACGAGCTTCATCAAGGTGCTCACTGTGCCGCTCATCCTTGCGTGGATGGTCAGCATGATGCGCTCCGACCGCAAGAAGTACATCTATCGCTTCCTGCTGGTGCTGCCCATCGTGGTGCCCGGCGTCGTGTCGGCGCTGCTGTGGCAGCAGATTTACGACCCGCAGATCGGCCTGCTCAACCAGCTGCTCAAAAAGCTCGGCCTTGAGGCGTGGCAGCGCGTCTGGCTCGGCAACGAGAAAACGGCGCTGTGGGCGATCATCTTCATGGGCTTCCCGTTCGTCAACGCAATGGCGTTCCTCGTCTATTACGGCGGGTTCACCAGCATCGATTCTTCCATCTTTGAATCGGCGTACATTGACGGCGCTTCGCGCGGCCGCATCTTCCGCAGCATTCAGCTGCCGCTCGTCGGCTCGCAGGTGAAGCTGATGCTCACGCTCACCTTCATCAGCGGCGTGCAGGATTTCTATCCGATTTACCTGCTCACCGGCGGCGGCCCCGGCACAAGCACGTATGTGCCCAGCCTTGAAATTTACCTCAACGCCACCTCGTTCGGCCGCTACGGCTATGCCTGCGCGCTGGGCATTCTGATGTTCCTGTTCATCATGGTCGGCACGCTCGTCAACATGCGGCTGCAAAAAAGCAACGACGGCGTTGGAAAGAGAGGTGCGAAGAAGTGAAGCTGAACACAAAGAAAATGCAGGATCTCCGCTTTGAAATCGGCATCACGATCGTCACGACGATCATGCTTCTGCTGGCGTTCATCCCGATCTTCACGATGCTCCTGCTCTCCATGAAATCCAACGTACAGATTTACGGCGATTTCTTCTCGCTCCCCAACCCGATTGAGTGGAGCAACTATTCCGTCGCAATCGGCAAGCTCATCCCGAATATGATCAACACCCTGCTCGTGGTGAGCATCGCCACGGCCTGCACGATGGTGCTCTCCGTGCTGAGCGGCTACGTGTTCTCCCGGCTTGATTTTCCCGGCAAGAATTTCCTCTATATGTGCGTCCTTTCGCTGATGATGGTTCCGGGCATCCTCACGCTGATCCCGCAGTATTCGCTCATCCAGTCCTACGGCCTGTACAACACATGGGGCGCGCTGATCATCCCTTGGGTTGCGGGCGGGCAGGTGTTCGGCATCATTCTCTGCCACAACTACATGCAGGGGCTGCCGGCCGAGCTGTTTGAATCGGCGCGGCTCGACGGCTGCGGCGAGGTGCGCGCGCTGTTCTATGTGGCGATTCCGCTTTCCAAGCCGATCATCGCGACAATCGTGGTCATGAAAATGATCGACTACTATAACGATTTCATCTGGCCGCTGCTTGCCATCGAAACCAACTCCAAGCAGGTCATCTCCGTTGCTATCCGCGTTTTCCAGTCGAGCACCTCGGGCGGAAACGTCTATATCGGCACGCTCGTCGCGGGCTTTGTGGTGGCGACAATCCCGCTGTTCCTGCTGTTCCTGTTCACATCCCGCCTCTACATGGAGGGCTTGACAGCCGGCGCAGTGAAGGGCTAAACTTTTCGGCGCAAAGCGCCTGAAAAAAAAATCGCGTAACTCCGCATCATTATCACACAGATAGGAGCATTCACATGAAGATTCGTTCTCTGCGCGCAAACCATCTGGAAAACCCGTTGGGATTCCGAATCGACGCCCCGCTTCTCACCTGGACAGTGGACGGCGCGCCCGGCGACGGGCAAAAGGCCGCCCGCATCCTCATCGGCAACGCGCCGGGATTCGCTGCCCCGCTCTATGACAGCGGCCTGCGCACGGACATTTCGTCGCTCAGCTTCACGCCCGAAATTGCGCTTGCGCCGCGCACGCGCTATTACTGGCGCGTGGAGGTAAGCTCGCTGCTGGGCGAAAGCGCCGTCAGCGAGGAAGCATGGTTTGAAACCGGCAAAATGACGGAGCCGTGGGCGGCGCAATGGATTGAAGCGCCGTTCGACAAGGACACGCATCCCGTTTTCGCAAAGCCGTTCACGCTCGCTGAAAAGCCCGTGCGTGCGCGCGCTTACGTCACTGCGCTCGGCGTATACGAGCTGAGCGTCAACGGTCAGCGCGCGTCCGATGAGGCGCTTGCGCCGTTCTATAACGACTACAACAACTGGATCCAGTATCAGACCTACGACATCACCGGGCTGCTGCACGCCGGCGAAAACCGCTTCGAGGCCATGCTCGGCGACGGCTGGTACAAGGGACGTTTCGGCTTCGTGGAGAATATGCGCGAGCTGTACGGCAACCGCGTGAAACTGCTGGCCGAGATCCGCTGCGAATTCGCCGACGGCAGCGAGCTGGTTCTCGCAAGCGACGGATCGTGGCTGTGCCACGCCGCGCCCGTGCTGGAAAGCAGCATCTACGACGGCGAAGTATACGACGCGCGCATGGAGTTCACGCCCGAATCGGACGGCTTCGCGCCCGCGGTCGTCTCCGAAGCGCCCGCCGCGTCCGTCACGGAGCGTCTCTCTCCCCCGGTGCGCGTGTGCGACACGGTCAAGCCTGTCAAGCTGCTGCGTACGCCCGCCGGTGAAAACGTGATCGATTTCGGTCAGGTGATGACCGGCTGGGTCGAGTTCGACTGCGACCTCCCCGCCGGCGCGAAGGTCTATCTGCAATTCGGCGAGCTTTTGCAGCACGATAACTTCTATCGTGAAAACCTGCGCTCCGCCAAGGAAGAATTCACGTTCATTTCGGCAGGCAAGCCCGCGCATGTGCGCCCGCACTTCACGTTCTACGGCTTCCGGTTTGTGAAGGTGGAAGGCATGGAGCCGGAGCTTGACAAGTTCATCGGCTGCGTGGTTCACTCCGATCTTGCTGTCACCGGCAAAATTGAAACGGCCAACCCCAAGGTGAACCGGCTGATCAAGAATGCGTTCTGGAGCCAGATTGGCAACTTCCTCGACACGCCGACTGATTGCCCGCAGCGCGACGAGCGCATGGGCTGGACGGGCGACGCGCACGTTTTCGCGCCGACCGCCTCGCTGACGATGTACACGCCCGCATTCTATGAGAAGTTCCTGCACGATATGCTGCTGGAGCAGCGCGATCTGGACGGCGCCGTGCCGCATGTCGTGCCCGACATCCTTGACCAGATCGGTCACGATTTAGGCCACGAGGAGCACGCTTACGGCTCCTGCGCGTGGGGCGACGCCGCGACGTTCATCCCGTGGACGCTTTATCAGTTCTATGGCGACAAGGCCATGCTGCGCCGCCAGTTTGAAAACATGCGCCTGTGGGTGGATTGGATCAAGAAGCAGGACGACGAGCATTGCGGCTCGAGGCGCCTGTGGATGTGCGGCTTCCACTTTGCCGACTGGCTCGCACTGGACAACCCGGTGCAGGGCTCGTCCTTCGGCGGAACCGACCCCTATTACGTCGCCTCGGCGTACTACTACGCATCCGCGAACGTCACCGCCCGCGCCGCCGAAGCGCTCGGGCTGGAAGCGGAACGCGAATATTACGACAACCTCGCAAGCGAGATCAAGGCGGCGTTCCGCAAGGAATTCTTCACCGACACGGGTCGCATCGCAGAGCCGACGCAGACGGCGATGGTCATGGCGCTTTCCATGGGGCTTGTGCCCGAGGAGCACCGCGAGCGCATCCGCGCTGACCTGAAGAAAAAGCTCGAAGCACGCGACTGGCACATGGACACCGGCTTTGTCGGCACGTACTATCTCTGTCAGACGCTCACCGACAACGGCATGGCGGACATTGCCTACACGCTGCTGCTCAACGAGGATTACCCCAGCTGGCTGTACGAGGTGAACATGGGCGCAACGACCATCTGGGAGCGCTGGAACAGCGTGCTGCCCAACGGCCTTGTCTCCGACACCGGCATGAACAGCATGAACCACTACGCATACGGCTCCGTTGTGGAGTGGATGTATCGCGGCATGTGCGGCCTGAACCCCGTTGCATCGCAACCCGGATTTATCAGGGCGCGAATCGCGCCGCACACGGACGCACGGCTTGGCTGGGCGCGCTGCGAGTACGACTCCGCATCGGGGCGCTATGTTTCCGGCTGGAAGCTGACCGACACGCACGCCGAATACGAAATCGAGATTCCGTTCGGCTGCGAGGCAGAATTTGTGCCGGACCGCGCGGGCGAAACGGTTGACGTGAACGGCACGGCGATGCCGCTGACGAACGGCAGCCTCACGCTCAAGGCGGGCACGTATCGCATTACGGCGACGCTGTAAGCAAGGCGCATAGAGCCGAAAAA
>CAZKJW010000073.1:0-11894 GCA_964553125.1 uncultured Oscillospiraceae bacterium | reverse complement strand
GGGCAGCACCGGCACGCCGCTGTCAATCACGTCCATGCCGTACAGCGCGCAGATATACGCAATCGTTCCGCCGCCGCCGACGTCCACCTTGCCCAGCTCCGCCGTCTGGAAGTTCACGCCCGCGTCGTCCATCGTGCGGCGCAGCCGCCCGATAAACTCAGCGTTCGCGTCGTTCGAGCCGCTCTTGCCGCGGGAGCCGGTGAACTTGTTGAAGCACACGCCGCGCCCGAGGAACGCCGCGTTTTTCTTTTCAAACACAGAGCCAAAGTTCGGATCGTAGCCCGCGCTCACGTCGCAGGAGAGCATCCGGCTGTTCTTCAGCGCGCGGCGCAGCTTCAGTTCGCCCTCCTCGCCGCAAAGCGCCATCAGCTCGGCCGTCATGTTTTCAAAGAAGCGGCTCTGCATTCCCGTTGCGCCCACGCTGCCGATTTCTTCCTTATCGGCGAGGATGCAGCAGCTCGTGCGCTCCGGCACGCCTTCCAGAGAGAGCATCGCCTCCACCTGCGCGAACGCGCAGACGCGGTCGTCGTGGCCATAGCCAATGATCATGCTGCGGTCAAAGCCCAGCTCGCGGCAGCGGCCCGCCGGCACAACCTCCAGCTCCGCCGAAAGGAAATCTTCTTCTTCGATGCCGTAGGTTTCCTTCAGGAAGGAAAGCACGCCGGCCTTGACCTTGTCCTTTTCTTCGCCGGCAACAGGCTTGCCGCCCACCAGCAGGTTCAGCTCCTCGCCTTCGATGACGACGGACGCCTTCTTCTGCATCTGCTCCTGCGCCAGATGAATCAGCAGGTCGGTCACGCAGAACACCGGATCGTCGTCCTTTTCGCCGACGACGACGTTGACCACCGTGCCGTCCTTCTTTGCGACTACGCCGTGCAGCGCCAGCGGCAGCGTAACCCACTGATATTTCTTGATGCCGCCGTAATAGTGCGTGTCCAGATACGCGAAATCAGTGTCCTCATACAGCGGATTCTGCTTGACGTCCATCCGCGGCGAGTCGATGTGCGCGCCGATGATGTTCATGCCCTTCTCCAGCTTTTCGCGGCCCAGCACAAAGAGCATCACGGATTTGCCCATCTGATCGCAGTAGAGCTTGTCGCCGGGCTTGAGCTGCTCACCCGCGTCAATCGCGTCCTGCAGGCTGCGATAGCCGGCTTCCTTCGCCAGCCGAATGGTTTCATCGGCGCACTCGCGCTCCGTCTTTCCGGCGTCCAGATAGGCGCGATAGCGGCGGCAAACCGCCTCCAGCGCCTGCACCTGTTTTTCGTCGTAGGTTTCCCATGCGTTTTTGCGTTCCATATTCTTTGCATCCTTTCATGAAATGTAATGGCGATTTTAATTTTTCCGCGCCACGCGCGGAAGGGGCTACGCGATCGTGTTGCAGTGCGTGGTCAGTTCGGCAACGCGGGCGCGATAGCCTTCCGCGCGCTCGTCGAATCTGCCCTCGGCAAGGCTGCGCACGGCGTCCGCCACAATTTCTGCCGTGCGGCAGAAGTCCTCCGCGTCGAAGCCGCGCGTCGTCATGGCCGCGGTGCCGATGCGCACGCCGCTTGTCTGCATGGGCGAACGCTTTTCGTCGGGCACGCAGTTTTTGTTGAGCGTGATGTTCACGCTGTCCAGCGCGTCCTGCACGGCCTTTCCGGAAATGTCCGCGCCGCTCGCCGCCAAATCAATCAGCAGCAGGTGGTTGTCCGTGCCGCCCGTCACCATGCTCATCCCCAGCTGGGCGAACCGCTCCGCCATGGCACGGCAGTTTTTGACCACACGATGAATGTATTCTTTATAGGCGTCGCCGCAGCAAAGCTCCGCGCCAATCGCCTTGGCAAACACCATGTTCATCAGGCTGCCGCCCTGCGAGCCGGGGAACACGGCGGAGTCGATTTTCTTCGCCAGCTCCTTCCGGCAAAAGATCATCGCGCCGCGCTCGGAGCGCAGCGTCTTGTGCGTGGTCGTGGTCACGATATCCGCGCCCGCCCGGAAGGGGCTGGGATGGTCGCCTGCTACGATCAAGCCCGAAATATGCGACGTATCGCAGATCAGATACGCGCCGACTTCATCTGCAATCTCGCGGAACCGATCGAACGGAATCACCCGCGCATATGCCGACGCACCGCAGAGAATCGCCTTCGGGCGGCATGCCAGCGCTTTTGCGCGCACGTCGTCCATGTCGATGTAGCCGCGCTCGTCGGTGGTATAGAACACCATGTTGTACAGCTTGCCGCTGAAATTCACGGGCGAGCCGTGCGTCAGATGCGCGCCGTGGTTCAGATCCATGGAAAGCACCGTGTCGCCCGGCTTGAGCACGGCCATATACGCCGCAAAGTTGGCGCTTGAGCCGTCCGACGGCTGCACGTTCACGTGATAGTCCGCCTTTGCGTCGAACGCCTCCAGCCATTTTTCGCAGGCGTACTGCTCCACCTCGTCGAACACCTCGGTGCCGCCGTAGTAGCGGCCCTTGCTGCCCGTCTCGCGCCGGTATGGATAGCCCTCGGTGTACTTCCACGCCGCCCACGAACCGGCCGCCGCCATCTCCGCCTCGGTGCAGTAGTTTTCGCTCGCAATCAGCTCAATCGTCTGATGCTGGCGGCGCAGCTCCCGTTCGAGCTGCTCAGCCACGAAGGGCGAAGTTTCCGCAACCGTCTCCAGCAAGAATTTCTGATAGTTTGTCATCTTTCATCCAACTCCACGATTTTCTTCACTTTTGCCTCCGACGGCGTTCCCGGCGTGAACTCGCTCGTCAGGAACGTATCCGCGAGCCTTTTCGCCAGAGCGCTTCCCACGGTCAGCGCGCCGATGCAGGCGATGTTGGCGTTGTTGCTTTTTCTGGCGCGCTCCGCGCTGTAACAATCCGAAACCAGCGCCGCATACGCGCCGCGGATCTTGTTGGCGGCGATGCTCATGCCGATGCCCGTGCCGCACAGCAGAATGCCGCGGTCATATTCTCCGGCCGCGACGGCCTGCGCAACGCGCGCCGCAGTGTTCGCATAGATTGCGTCGTCGCTTCCCATATCCGTCACGCAATAGCCCTGCCCGCGCAGATGCGCAACCAGCTCGTTTTTCAGCTCCATGGCGTTCGGGTCGCATCCAATGGCGATGGTGTGCATTCGGAACCCTCCGTTTTTGGCCGCGCAAGGCGCGCCCATTCAATCCGCGATGCTGCCATTATACCATGAACGCCGGTTCACGGCAACCGGATGACGCGCGGCACAGCCGCAAAAAAAGCGAAGCCCCGCCCTTTGGAAGCCTGCCGGATTCCGCGGACGGGGTTCAAACGCCGCTCGCCGCGGCGCGCTATTGGATTATTTGACCATGCCGGACAGCTTGTTCACCAGCGGCGCAAGCCATTCGCCTTCATATTGCTCGATCTCGCCGGCATCCATGTTCGCCGCAAGGCGGCTGTCCATCGGAATGCGGCAGACGGTGTCGATTCCGTGCTCCTGCGCGGCTTCCGCCACGTGGCTCACGCCGAAAATCTCGTGCTTCGCGCCGCAGTCGGGGCAGACGAAATACGACATATTCTCAACCAGCCCCAGCACCGGCACGTTCATCATTTCCGCCATGCGGACGCATTTTTCCACGATCTGACCGACCAGCTCCTGCGGGCTGGTGACGACCACAACGCCGTCCACCGGCAGCGACTGGAAAATGGTCAGCGGCACGTCGCCGGTTCCCGGAGGCATATCGACGAACATAAAATCGACATCGCCCCAGATCACGTCCGTCCAGAACTGCGTAACCATGCCCGCGATGATCGGGCCGCGCCAGACGACGGGGTCGCTCTCATCTTCAAGGAACATGTTGATGCTGATCAGCTCCGTGCCGTTCGCGCTGCGTTCCGGGAAAATCGCGCCTTCCTCGCCCATGGCCTTGGTGTGTACGCCAAACGCCTTGGGGATCGAGGGGCCGGTAATATCCGCGTCCATCACGGCCGTCTTAAAGCCGGCGCGGCGCATGGCCACGGCCAGCATGCTCGACACAAGCGATTTGCCGACGCCGCCCTTGCCGCTGACAACGCCGATCACCTTCTTGACATGGCTCTGCGGATGGGACGGCTTCAGCATGGATTCCGTCTCGCGCGAGGAACAATTCGCGCCGCACGTGCTGCAATCGTGCGTACAGGTTTCACTCATTTTGAAAATACCTCCTCGGGTTTCGCCCTTTGGGTTTCAGTATACCACAAACCGCACCGTTTCTTCAACCTCATTGCGCGCTTTGCGCGCGAATGATATAATGGGAAGCGGATTTTTTCCGCAAAGGAGAGACCGTTATGAATCAGAGCCGTCTCGCGCGTGTTCTCGCGGGCATGGAACAAATGGGGCTTGAGCAGATTCTCGTCAGCGCCCCGGAGTCGATTTACTATCTCACCGGCACATGGATTCAGCCGGGCGAACGGATGCTCGCGCTGTATCTTTCCAAAGACGGCGACGCCGCGCTTTACGCCAACCGGCTCTTTGCGCTCGACGGACAGGCGGGCGCGCCGCTCGTCGAATTCGACGACACGGACGATTCCGTCGCCCTGCTCGCCTCGGCGCTGCGTCCCGGCAAAATCGGCGTCGATAAATTCTGGCCCAGCCAGTTCACCATCCGCCTCATGGACGCGCGAAGCGATATCCGCCCCGTGCTCGGCTCGCAGTGCGTGGACGACGCGCGCATGTGCAAGGATGCGGACGAGCTGCGCCTGCTGCGCGAAAGCTCGCGCAAAAACGACAGGGCGACGGCTGCCGCTATCCGGGCGCTTCGCGCCGGAATGACTGAGGAAGACGCCGCGGCCGCCTATCTTGCCGCCGCGAAGGCCGAGGGCGCAAGCGGCCCCAGCTTCGAGCCGCTCGTCTGTTTCGGCGCAGCCTGCGCCGAGCCGCACCATGTCACCGGCAGCGAAAACACGCTCAAGCCCGGCGACTCCGTGATTCTCGACGTGGGGCTTGCGTGGCAGTCCTACGCCAGCGACATGACCCGCACCGTTTTCTTCGGCGAAGCGTCGGACGAGCAAAAGCGCGTTTACGACCTTGTCTGCGCCGCCAACGCAGCCGGCCGCGCCGCCGTACGCCCCGGCGTTCCGCTGCGCGAGTTCGACCGCGCCGCGCGCAAGGTCATCGAGGAGGGCGGCTACGGCAAATACTTCATCCACCGCACCGGCCACGGCATCGGCCTTCAGGTGCATGAGCCGCCGGATGTGAGCAGCGTCTGCGAAACCGTCGCAAAGCCCGGCATGGTGTTTTCCATCGAGCCCGGCGTCTATCTGCCCAGCCGCTTCGGCATCCGCGTGGAAGACCTTGTGGCCGTCACCGAGGACGGTGGCGAAACGCTGAACGCGCTTGCGCGTGATTTCACCATCGTAAAGCCGTAAGAAAAACGAACGGCGCGCCTCCGGCATAAAATCAAAAGGCGGCACATGCCGCTTTCAGGCCGACGGAAAAGCTCGCCTGCGGTGATCTTTTCCGTCGAGGGAAGACGCCGTTTGCCTGCTCGCCTACGGCTCGCCGGGCGGCAAACGGCGTAAGGAATGTTTCCGCGTTGCGCGCGGGAGCGCCCGACCGACCGGCAAAGCCGGTCGACGCGATCACACTTGGAGGGCTGCGCCCCTCCACGCCACCCAAAGACGTTTTTCAACAAGTTAAAAGCGGCACATGCCGCTTTTTTGATAGCCCGAACGCGCGCCCCTTTTTCAGCTCATTGCCCGCGCGCACTGGCGATAGCTCCGGATAAAATAGACAATCTCCGCCACAGACGTAATGCTCCACGAAAACGCATAGAGCAGGTACAGCGAGCGAATCGTATGGAAATACGCAAACACCGTATAGACCCACGCCACGCGGAACACGCACGAGCCAAGAATGACGATGATTGTCGGCACGAGACTCTTTCCCAGCCCGCGCGAGGCGGCGATGGTGTTGTCCATAAATGCAGAAATCGCATAGGAAAACCCCATGATGCGCAGCCGGTCCATTCCGGCGGCAGCCACAGCCGGGTCGTCCGTAAACAGCTTGAGGAACGTATCGCCGAAGAACACGAGCAGCAGGCCGAGAATCGCTCCCGCGCCGAAAGAATATGCAAGGCTGACGAAATAGCTGCGCAGCACGCGCTCCTTCTTGCGCGCGCCGAGGTTCTGGCTCATGAAGCTGGAGCACGCCATGTAAAACGCAGCCATGACGTCGTACACCAGCGCGTCGGCGTTCGCCGCGGCCGAGTTGCCCTCCACAACAATCGCATCGAACGAGTTCACGCCCGTCTGGATGAACAGATTTGCAATGGCAAAAATGGCGTTCTGCAGCCCGGAAGGAATGCCCAGCGCGAGAATGAACCGCGCCTTTTCGCGATGAATGCGCAGCGCGCGCGGCTGCAAAGCAACGGCCTCTTTGCTGCGAAGCAGCGAAACCAGAATCAAAACCGCGCACACATACTGCGACGCGGCGCTGGCAATGGCAACGCCCACCACGCCAAGCCCGCACACAATCACAAAAAACAGGTTCAGCGCAACGTTGATCACACCTGCCGTCGTCAGGAAAAGCAGCGGTTTTTTCGTGTTCCCCACGGCGCTGAAAACGGCGTTGCCAAAGTTATAGACGGCCAGCGCCGGCATTCCCAGAAAATACACGCGCAGGTACAGCACCGCGTCCTCAATCAATTCTTCCTTTGTGTTGAGCAATTCCAGCATTCCGCGCGAAAACGCAACGCCGCACGCCAGAAGCGCCACGCCCGCAATCAGGCACAGCAGCAGCGCCGTATGCACGGTCTCGCGCACGTCGCCTTCATGCTTCGCGCCGAAATAGCGCGCCACCATGACGTTCACGCCGCCGCCCATGCCGATGAGAAAGCCCGTAAAGAGCGTGACCAGCGTGGCGGTGGAGCCGACGGAGCCAAGCGCGTGCGCGCCCACAAACCGGCCGACCGTCGCAATGTCCGCCATGTTGAAAAGCACCTGCAAAATATTTGAAAGCATCAGCGGTACGCTGAAGCGGAAAATCTGACGGGAAATCGAGCCTTCGGTCAGGCTCTGCGTATCATGCGCCACGGCGCTCAAGCCCCCTTTTCTTTGTGCCGGACTTCATTATAGCGTACACGCCGCAATTTGCAAGCACAAAAAAAGGCGCTTTCGCGCCATAGGAGGGGCTATTTTCAGGGGCGCTCCGCGCCCGCAGACCGGCAGCCGTTACTCGCCGAAGAACAGCTCCGCCATCTGCACGGGCGAAAGCCCGAGCGCCGCTCCGATCTGCTGCGCTTCGCCAATGCAGAAGCCCTTGCAGTATTCGTTGTTGAGCTTGCGGCTGAAGGTGGAACGATCGATCCCGAGAAACCGGGCCAGCTCGCCCTGCGTAAGATGCCGGCGGCGCATCAGCTTCCGAAGCATATCAACATTCATGTTCGCACACTCCTTTCACTTAACAGGAACATCTGTTCCCATTTAACCATATTTTGCGCCGTTTGTCAATGAGAAAAAAGTTGCACGCACACCACGGCATGATATAATGCATCCGAGGTGAAACAAATGACCCGGAAGGAACTCGAAGCAAAAGCCATCGCCGCCGTTGAAGCGCTTTTCGCGGGCGAAGCAAGCGGTCACGACGCGGCGCACTCCCTGCGCGTATACAGGACGGCGATGCAAATCGCCGCCTCCGAGCCATGCGACGAAGAAACCGTGATGCTCGCGGCGCTTCTGCACGACGCGGACGACGTGAAGCTGTTTCACACGGCGAACGACGCGAACGCGCAGCGCATCATGGCCAATTGCGGCGTCGCGCCGGAGCAGGCGGAGCGCGTGCTCGCCGCCATCCGGACCGTCTCCTTCAAAGGGACGGATTCCGTCACGCCCGAAACCATCGAAGGAAAAATCGTGCAGGACGCAGACCGGCTCGACGCGATCGGCGCGATCGGCATTGCGCGCGCGTTTGCATACGGCGGCGCAAAGGGGCGCGTGATGTATGATCCGGCGATTCCGCCGGAAATGGACATGGACGAGGCGCGCTACCGCGCTCATCGCGGCACGACCGTCAACCACTTCTACGAAAAGCTGTTTCTCCTGCGCGAGAAGCTGAACACGCAAACCGCGCGCCGCATCGCCGTGCGCCGCGAAGCGTTCATGCGCGAATTTCTCGATGAATTTTACGCCGAATGGGAGGGCAGCCGATGACGGATTTTCAGGCTTTTTTTCGCGCCGTAGTGACGCAGGACGCAGACGCGCTGCGCGCGTTTTTTGCGCCGGACGCGCAGATCTGCTGGCACTGCTCAAACGAGCGGTTCACGCTTGAAGAATATATTCGCGCAAACTGCGAATATCCCGGCAAATGGAACGGCGAGCTGGAGCGCGTCGAACAGACAGGCGGCACGACTGTGCTGGTCGGCCGCATTTTCGATACGGACGGCGCGTCGCTGCACGTCGTCTCATTCCTGCGCGAGCAGGGCGGCAGAATCGTCTCGCTGGACGAATACTACGGCGACGACGGCCCCGCGCCCGCATGGCGGCAGGAAATGAAGCTGGGCACAAAAATCAACGGCGCATTGCCTTAACGCACCGCAAGCTTTTTCGCAGCTCACAAAGCAAACGGCGGCTCACGCTTTTCGCACCCGGAGGGAATCCTCCAGCCCGCAAAAGCGTAAGCCGCCTTATTTTTTTCTCGGTTTATAATTTGATTGATTTACCGGCTTCCCGTTTCCCGAAAATGGGCGATGTGAAAACGCGATTGCAGAACAGCCCTTTTTTCGCCGAAAGCGGCCAGATCACAACGCACACGAGGATCATATACGGCAGGATCACCCCGCCAAACATCTCAACGCCCAGAAAAACCGCGCTCACAAGGCTATTCGTAGCGCAGCAGAATAATCCTACCAACCCGAGCGCCGCTGCAAACCCGGCATCCATGCCCAGAATCCCGCCCAGAACGCAGCCGAAGGTTGCCCCGATGCAGAATGTCGGCACGATCTCTCCGCCTTTGAATCCCGCCGCCAACGTAACGGCGGTAAACACAATCTTCAAAATAAAGTCAAACCATTCCGCGCGGCCTTCCACCGCCGCAAGCGCCATGCCCATCCCCGAGCCATTATAGCGCATATCGCCGATAGCGGCCGTCAGCGCAGCAACGGCGACAGCGCCGATTGCAGCGCGAAGGAACGCATTGGAAACCAGCTTTTTCGCCAGCTGCTCCGATTTATGAAAGATATGGCACATGATTGTACCCAGCAGACTCACGCCGACGGCCAAAACAAGAATTTTTGCAATGCCGGCAAGAGAAAACGCGGGCGCATTTTGCAGAAGAACCGCTTCTTTCGCCACGCCCATAAGGGACGAAACCTTCGCCGCCGCAGCCGCGGAGATCAGGCAGGGCAGGCTCGCCAGTGAAACGAGTTTTCCCGATGCCTTAAACTCCAGAACGAAGAACGTCGCAGTCAGCGGAGTGCCGAACACGCCTGCGAATACGGCGCTCATTCCGCTCATAATCAGCGCCGCACGCTCATCATCTTTCAAGTGCAATGCGCTTGCTAACGCAGACGCGCCCGCACCGCCGATCTGAATCGCCGCGCCTTCCCTGCCGGCGGAGCCGCCGAAAAGATGCGTGATGGCAGTCGAAACAAAAATAAGCGGCGCTGCAATCGCCCGTATCGGGCTTCCTTTTGCAAGGCAGCGTATAATCTCATTCGTTCCGCCATAATCGCTCATCCGAAACGCGCGATACAGCGCAACAGTCGCAACGCCTCCCACCGGCAGCAGCAGAATGATCCACGGCGCCGCTTCCCGGGTTTTTGTCACAGCAGCCAGCAGGTGTGAAAAAAGCGCTCCGACCACGCCGCCAAGCAGCCCGCACAAAAGACCGAGCGCACACATTTTCAGCACCGAAAAGCACACTTTTGTAAAACGAATCCGTTTCATAAGCCTCCAAACTTGCCGGAGCAAGCCACACAGAATCGATAGAATTCGCGATATTATATCACACGCCGCATAAAAAAGTAAATTCGCATCACATAGATTTCCTGCGCCGCGAAATTGCAAGCCAAAAGCCGCGGGCAATGCGCCCGCGGCTTTCTCTGGCTGGATAAAACTTACGGCTTTTCGTTCACGAAGGTGATGCGGCCCTGACCGTAGATGTCGCCGTATTCTTCGCCGACAACGCCGCCGAGGTAGTCGCGGATGTAGGTGATGAGCACCTGGTTGTCGAGCATGACTTCGTCCTGCAGGATCTTATCGCCGACGAACATGTTGAAGCCGTCGCCGCCCTGCTTGAGCATGTAGTTGTGGCTGGCCACGGTGTAGGTCTTTTCCAGATCGAGCGGTTCGCCGTTGACCATGACGTTCTTGACGCGATATTCGCCGTCAACGCCGGTGTACATGCCGTTCTCGTCGCGACCCGCGCCGGACTCGATGTAGGTATGAATCTCGTAGGTGATGCCGGACGCATGCTGGAAGCCGCCGAATTCGGCCGGCCAGCTGTGCACGCCGTACTCAAGGCAGTCGAGGATCTGCTGGCCAGTCGCTTCCACAACCGTCAGCATGTTGCCGTAGGGATGCACGGCGATGATCTGCTCATAGGTGATGTCGCCGGCCGGGATGTCGGCACGGATGCCGCCGCCGTTGACAAACGCCACATCGGCACCGGAAACATTCTTGTACGCGTCGGAGCAGAGGTTGCCGAGGTTGCTCTCCGCGCTGCGGATGATGCGCTCGCTCGTCGCAGGATCAACGGTGATCAGGTCAACGTCGGTCTTGGCGACAACTTCCTTGAGCACTTCTTCATACTGCGCCTTGATGTCCGCAACGAACGCTTCCATGTCGGCGTCGCTGCCGGTGTAGTTGGTCACGAGCGCGGACTCGATGCGGCTGCCGTCGGCGGAGATGGTCATCTGGCCGATGTTGGCGAGCTTGGTGCCGGTCTGGCCATGCACAACGGGCTTGCCTTCCTTGTTGAGCACCTTGGTGCCGACGACGCTGTGGCTGTGGCCGTCGATGAGCGCGTCGATGCCGGTGGTGTTGGCAATCACTTCGGAAGAAGTCCAGGGGCTGCTGGTTTCGTCAATGCCGAGATGCGCCACGGCGACGACCAGATCCGCGCCCTCAGCGCGGGCGGCGTCCACGGCCTTCTGCACGCAGGCGTAGAGCGCTTCGCCGGTTTCATCCTGCTGGAAGCCGTAGATGAACTCGCCGTTTTCATCCTGGAAATAGGCGGGCGTGGAGGAGGTGATGGTCTGCGGCGTGCAAATGCCGACGAAGGCGATCTTCAGGCCGCCGAAATCCTTGATCAGGTAAGCGTCCAGCACGGCTTCGCCGGTGCGCAGATCGGTGAAGTTGCAGGACAGGTAGGGATATTCAGCCTTTTCGCGCAGGGCGAAGAACTGATCCATGCCGTAGTCGAATTCATGGTTGCCGGGCACGGCGATTTCGTAGCCCGCATGGTTCATGATATCGACCAGATATTCGCCGTTGGACAGCGTGCCGATCGCGGCGCCCTGGACGGCGTCGCCCGCGTCGATCAGCACAACCTGCTGGCCTTCCGCGCGGAGCTGGTTCGCATAAGCGACGAGACCGGCGTAGCCGAGATTGTCCTCAACGCCGCAATGGACGTCGTTGGTGTAGAGCAGGACGATGTCCTGACCTTCCGCCGCGGCAAAGCCGAAGCAGGAGAGGAGCAGGCAGCAGGTGACAAGCAGCGCAAGCAGCTTCTTCATGTGATGAATCCTCCTGTTTTCGTCGTTAATGTAAATTGAGCTACAGAGTCATTGTATATCTTCCGGCGGAAGAAAACAAGCTGTTTTCGGACGATTTAATGTAACCGCAATGAAATCTTTTGAAATTGCGGCTATCGCCGCAAAAACAGAAGCGTTCTGCCGTTGCAAAATGCGCAGGAATAAATCATGCGCTACGTTTTATCCTGCAGGGCGCAGGCATTCCTGCAAAGCAAGGCGTGCGG
>CAZKJW010000072.1:0-11916 GCA_964553125.1 uncultured Oscillospiraceae bacterium | reverse complement strand
GCCCGGCAAAGCCGGGCGATACGATTACAGTCAGAGGGCTTGCGAGCCCTCCGACACTTCTCAGAGTTTTTTCGACAGGCTGAGCCGGGGAACGAATTCTCCGGCTTTTTCAGTGCAGAAATTCAAATGTTAAATTTCGCCATTCCGCTTTATTTTTGCCCGCGAATGTGCTATACTTCGGCACAGGCCCAACACAATCGGGAACCGTGGAATCCGCCTCAGGTCAACAGGAGCCCATCCGGAGACTAAGGGGTTTGCCAAGGGATCATCGGAATTGGGTACTGTTATGAGGAGGTCTTCCAACATGTACGAAGACAAGATCTTGACCTGCCGCGAGTGCGGCGCCGAATTCACCTTCAGCGCTTCCGAACAGGAATTCTATGCCAGCAAGGGCTTCCAGAACCAGCCCAGCCGCTGCCCGGCGTGCCGTGCGGCCCGCCGCGCCAATGGCGGCAACGCTCAGCCCCGTGGCGAGCGCCAGATGTACGAAGTGATCTGCGACGGCTGCGGCTGCACCACGCAGGTTCCCTTCCAGCCCCGCGGAGACCGGCCGGTCTACTGCCGTGAGTGCTTCGACCGTCAGCGTCAGAGCCGCTACTAATTGGCTGCTTCATGGCCGTCCTTTTGGGCGGCCTTTTTTGTTTTCCGCGCAGGGCGCGGAAGAAACCCAAACACGCAAAGGAGACGGCAAACATGAACGCTTTTGAAATTCGCATCCTCGATTGGATTCAGACGCTGCGCACCGGCTTTGGCGACGCGTTTTTTTCGCTCGTGACGCATCTGGGCGACGCCGGCGTTTTCTGGATTCTGCTGTGCGCCGCGCTGCTGTGCTTCAAAAAGACGCGCCGCGCAGGGCTGGCGATGGCGGCGGCGCTCGTGTGCGATCTGGTTCTGTGCAATCTGCTCATCAAGCCGCTCGTGCGCCGGATCAGACCCTATGACGTAAACACGGCGATTGCGCTGCTTGTGCAAAAACCGACCGATTTCTCTTTTCCGTCGGGGCATTCTGCGGTCTCTTTCGCGGGCGCGTCCGCCATTTTTTTCTCCGGAAGAAAACGGGCGGGAGTCGCCGCATTTGTGCTGGCGGCGGTGGTCGCGCTCTCGCGGTTGTACCTTTATATCCACTACCCCACCGACGTTTTGTGCGGCGCGGCGCTCGGAACGCTGTGCGGGTGGCTTGGAAGCCGCGTTTGCGCGCGTCTGACGCGCAGATTTCCGTCGCTGGCGGAATGAATGCATGGCGCATTCACGCGAAACGGATGTGTATGCATGAATATTGTTATCATATCGTCATAATTTGTTAACATTTAGTCCACAAGCCTGATTTTTCCTCCACGGGCGGGGATAACCGCTGTTGAAAACTTGTGGAAAAGGTGGAAAAGTCTTGAAGTTATCCCGCTTTTGCTTGTGGATAACCCTGTGAATATGTGGAAAACCCGCGCGCCGGTCTTCCACCGGCTTGTCCACAGACCCCGGTTTGTTCTTGTGGAGAAGCATGTCTTGTCCACAGATTTCATAGCCTTCCTTAAACGTGCATTCGCGTGAAAGGGGGCTTTTTCTTATGAGAGGGCGTGCAGCCCGCCGCATTGCGCGCAGCCTGTGCGCGCTGACGCTCGTTTTGTCCGTGAGTTTTCTGTCGCTGCCAGAGGAAGCGCCTGTTTCCGCGCCTGTGGAGCAAACGCTCGCTGGACGGATCATCGCCGTCGATGCGGGGCACGGCGGCTATGACGGCGGCGCGCGCGCCCCGTGCGGCCGCTGGGAAAAGGAATACAATCTCGTCGTTGCCAAGGCGCTGCAGCGGGAGCTGACGGCGCGCGGCGCGCAGGTGGTGATGACGCGCGAGGGCGATTACGCCCTGTGCGACAAAAACCCGCCCATCCGCAAAAAGCGGCAGGACATGGAGCGGCGCGCGGCGCTCGTGCTCGGCGCGGGCGCGGAGCTGCTGGTGAGCATCCACATGAACGAATACCGCGACGCGGGCCAGTCGGGGCCGCAGGTGTTTTGCCGCGCGGACTGTCCCGCGGGGCGGCAGCTTGCGGAAACGATTCAGGCGGCGATGATCGGGGCGCTTGCGCCCAAAAAGAAACGCGCGGCCAGCGCGGGAGATTTTTATATCCTCTCGCTCGGCGTCCCCTCGGCGCTGGTGGAGTGTGGATTTCTCTCCAATGCCGCGGAGGAGGCGCTTCTGCGGCAGGACGCATACTGCGCGCGCGTTGCGGCGGCGATTGCGGACGGCATTGCGGACTATTTCGCGCTGGACGCGCGGGAGGAGGCCGCGCCGCGTGAAGACCGCTGAGCGCCCTGCGGAGAAGCTGCAAAAAAATACATATACGATCAACAAATTTCCATGTTTTGACTCGTGAAGGACGAGACATTTTTCTTGTGTAGCGCCGCGCGTCGTGTTATAATAGCCGGTGGCAGTGCTTGAACGCTCAACGACGCAAAGGAGAAACCGGCGATGTGGATGGTGATTCACATGACGAAGTCTCTTTCCGCGGCCGAATTTCTTCGGGACAGGCTGACGGAGGAAGGGTTTCTGGTGCGTCTGCGTCCCGTTTCGCGCAGCGCGGAAGCGCAGGCGGCTTACTATGAGCTGCTCGTGACGCGCGCGGAGGCTGAGGAGGCGCGAAAGGTGCTGTTCGACCAGAATTTATTCGGTATTTCGTAACGACCCAAAAGGAGTTTTCACTATGCGGAAAATCGCAGTTCTCACGTCCGGCGGCGACGCGCCCGGCATGAACTCGGCTGTTGTGGCCGTGGCCCGCACGGCTGCGCATTACGGCATGCCGCTGATCGGCATTCATCGCGGCTATAACGGCATCATTCACTATGAGCCCCGTCTGATGGAAGCGCTTGAAGCGAAAATGCGCGCCGTTGTGACCGACCCCGCCGAAGAGGCGCTTGTGGAAAAGATTTTCAGCGCGGTTCGCGCGCGCGCTTCCGTCGCGCTGCCGGATATGCGGCCGCTGCTGCGCAAATATCGCGGACAGTTTTCGCTGTTTGAGCAGTTCGGCGACTTCATCGCCGAATATCCGGTGTTCAAAAAAGACCTCGTTTCGCTCGACCTGGACACGCAGCTGGACATTCAGGCGCGCCCCGGCACGCATCTGCACACCGCGCGCTGCCTTGAGTTCAAGGATCCGGCGAACCAGATGCTCGCGGCGCTGACGCTCACCGCCATCGGCGTGGAGGGCGTTGTCGTCGTCGGCGGCGACGGCAGCTTCAACGGCGCGTCCAAGCTCTGCTCGTTCGGTATGCCCTGCATCGGCATCCCCGGAACGATCGACAACGACCTGACCTACACCGACATGACGCTCGGCTTCGACACCGCCACGAACGTCTGCCTGCGCAGCGCGCGCGAGGTGCGCGCCACTTCCCGCTCGCACGACCGTCCGCATGTGATGGAAGTCATGGGCCGCAACTGCGGCGATATCGCCCTGCGCACGGCCATTGCCGCGCACGCTGAGGTGTGCCTGGTGCCCGAGGTGCCGTGGAGCGTGGAGGACGTTGCCAAGCGGCTGCAGAACGCTCTGGACATGGGCGATTCCAGCGCGCTGATCGTCATCGCCGAGGGCGCTTACGACGCCATGGCGGACTTTGACATTTACAGCCTGCTCATGCCGCAGGGCAAGCAGAGCTTCCCCGGCGAGCCGATGACGGCGAACCGGCTGGCTTCCTGCCTGAAGTATCTCTGCACGGACGCCGACGGCCACCGCGCCGAGGTGCGCGCCACGGTTGTGGGCTACACGCAGCGCGGCGATTCCCCGACGACGTTCGACGCCGTGTTCGCCTTTGAGGCGGGCAACATGGCCGTCAAGCTCCTGCTGGAAGGCAAGGAGAATCTGGTGATCGGCATCAAGCAGAATCAGATGTTCTCCATGCCCATCAGCCAGGCGCTGGAAATGCAGCGGGATATCAAGGGGCATTTCAACCGCGTGCTGTACGATACGATCGCGGATATGAACAGCTCGCTCCCGACGCACTGAAAACATGGGCGTTATCCACGACGGCGGTGTGGAGTTTTCCACATCGCCGTTTTTATGTATAGCAAAAATGCACAAATATTTGTACTGCGCATCGGCAAAATGCTTTTTTAAAAAATCTTTTGGTGGATAAAATTTTGCGTTTTTGCAACAAATTGTGGATAACTTCGCGCCGTGCCCCAACATTTCGCGTTCCGACCCTGTTTTTTGGGGCGTTTCTTTTGGGGTTTTCGGCGCGCTTGCGCGCTTGAAAAAAAGCGCTTTTTTTGCTATGATTGCAATGCTGTCCGGAGCGCCTTGCGTGGCGGCTGCCGGGCAGAATTTTTGTCGCTGCACATATACAAAAGGGGGTTCTCTCTTATGAATGAAACCGCAATCTGGGAAAAGGCGCTCGGCCTGCTGCGGGATGAAATGAGCGAACCATCCTTTGACACATGGATTGCTCCGCTGAACGTGCTCAAGCAGCGGGGCGACACGCTTTACATCGACACCACGAGCGAGTTCATCAAAAAGCACATTCTCATGCGCTATTCGATGCTCGTCAACAGCGCCATCTCGCAGGCCGCGGGGAAATCCCTGCGCGCCGAGTTCGTCACGCCGCAGGAGGCCGAGGCGCTTTTCCCCAAGCAGGAGAGCATCGTGACGGCGGGCTTCTCGCTCAACCCGAGATACACCTTCGATACGTTCGTTGTGGGCAACTCCAACCGCTTCGCCCGCGCGGCCGCGCTGGCCGTTGCGGAAGCGCCGGCAGAGGCGTATAACCCGCTGTTCATCTACGGCGGCGTGGGTTTGGGCAAGACGCACCTGATGCACGCCATCGGGCACCGCATCCGCGAGGATTACCCGGACAAAAAGCTGCTGTATATCAGCAGCGAAAACTTCACCAACGAATTGATTACGGCCATTCAGCAGAACAAGAACGCCGAGTTCCGCAACCGCTTCCGCAATGTGGACGTGCTCATGGTGGACGATATTCAGTTCATCGCCGGGCACAACTCCACGCAGGAGGAATTCTTCCACACCTTCAACACCCTGCACACGGCGGGCAAGCAGATTGTCATTTCGTCCGATAAGCCGCCAAAGGAGATCATGCGGCTGGAGGAGCGGCTCGTTTCCCGCTTTGAATGGGGGCTTGTGGCGGATATCCAGCGCCCCGATCTGGAGACGCGAATCGCCATTCTCCGCAAAAAAGCGATGAGCGAGGAACTGCAGGTCGGCGACGACGTGCTGGAGCTGATCGCCGGGCGCATCGAATCCAACATCCGCGAGCTGGAGGGCAGCCTCACCCGCGTGGTGGCGTTCGCCGACCTCAAGGGCAGCCCCGTCACGCGCGAGGTGGCCGAGGAAGCGCTGCGCGATATCCTGACGGTCAAGGACCCGAAACGGATCACGTGCGACTCCATCAAGCAGGCCGTGGCCGACTACTACGGCATCGCCGCCGCCGAGCTGACCGCAAAGCGGCGCAGCCGCGAAATTGTAATCCCCCGCCAGGTGGCCATGTTCCTTGCGCGCGAGATGACCGACCTGTCGCTGACGCAGCTGGGCGCGGCCTTCCAGCGCGACCATTCCACCATCCTGCACGCGTGCGAGAAAGTTTCCATAGACCCGGCGATGAGCAGCATTCTGGAAGACCTGCGCCACGCCATCCGCAGCAAATAAGCCATGCAGACAAGAAGAAACCCTTATGTAAAAAGCGGACTCGCCGGGAAGGACGCTCCCGGCGGGCGCAAAAAAAGCCCGGCCGGACGGATCTTCAAAGCCGTTCTGGTCTTTTGTGTTATCGCGGCGGTGATCGTCGGAATCGTCGTGGGCGTGCGCGCGCTTTTCAAAAGCGACGCAAACACCGTGCGGATTCACGCCTCCACGGAAAGCAACATTCAGGCGATGGGCGAGAATGTGCTGTACTACGACGAGATGACGCTCTACTGCGTCGCGCCAAACGGCAAGAGCCGCTGGCATTTTACGCTCGGCGCGGGCGCGGATTACCGCGTCGGCGGCAACAGCATCGTAGCGTGGGCGGGGCAGCAGGTGTATGTGCTCAACAAAAACGGCGTCTGCACCTTCAACGACCGCATGTCCTCGCAGGTGCTTTTCGGCGCGATCGGCAAAAGCTATGTCGCCGTTGCGCTTGAGGGCGCGTCCGAAACCGATTCGACCATTCTCGTCATGGATCACAACGGCGTGCAGACCGAGCAGCTGACGCTGTCCGATCTGTATGTGATGAACGCCGGCTTCTTCTCCACGAATGATTCGCTTATGTGGGTGCTCAGCCTTGATGTGGCGGGCAACGCGCCCATCACCAATCTGGCGACCTATGAGCCGGGGCGCATGTCCACCGGCGCGCTGGAGCTGAGCGATCAGGTGGTCTATCGCGTTTACTCGCACAACAACAACCTCATGCTGGTGGATACCAGCACGATCAAGTGCTATAATTACAAGTGCGTCGAGCAGCAGGATATCGGCTCGGTGCTGGTGTACGGCTGGCTGCTGGACGATGTGCGCGCTTCCGCGCGAAGCACCTACGCGCTGTTCAAGCCCATGCCGGATTCGGGCGAAAGCTCGCTTTTCTCCGAGCTGCGGCTGGTCACGAACTACACCTCGCGCAGCCTGCGCCTGCTTTCGCCGTGCTTTGCCTGCGCGCTGGGCGACGACGGCGTATACGGCATCGGTGAGAACGTGATTTATTATTGCCCCTACGGCGGCAAGACGTTCAGCACAAACTACCTGAACCTGCGCCTGACGCGGTTCTATTGTATGCTCGAGGGCAACCGCGGCGTGTTCGCTTCGGGCAACGATGTGTTCATCATGAAAATGCCGACCAGATAATCCGCGCCCTGCGCGGAAAAAATCACGCCACAAGGGGGGATTCGGTGAACGCGGTTGATTACGTGATTCTTGGCATCATTGCCGTGAGTCTGCTTTTCGGCATGTATCGCGGCTTCATCACCACGCTGCTGGGGCTGGCCAGCGTGTTCGGCTCCATGTTCGGGGCGTATACGCTCGGGCCGAAGCTGTCCGCAGCCATCTGCGGTAATCAGACGATTATCAATACGCTCATTCATTACACCGACGCTTCCTCGCGGCTGGGCGATCTGGAGCTTTCGCAGATGAGCGTAGCCGGCATTGATTCCGGCACGCTGAGCGAAATCATTTCCCGCGTGAAGCTGCCGGAGCCGTTCGGCTCGCTTCTGCAGAACAACATCCTCACGCAGGTGTTCTCCTCCGCCGGCAGCAGCACCGTTTCCGATTACATCAATCAAACCATCGTGACGGCGATTGTTTCCGTGATCAGCTACGTGCTGGTGTTTCTGGCCGCTTATGTGGCGCTTTCGCTGGTGACCGGGCTGATCGGCTATATCTTCCGCCTGCCGGCGCTGCGGCATCTCGACGCGCTCATTGGCGGTGCGTTCGGCATTGTGCGCGGCGTGTTCATCGTGTTCGTGTTCTTTGCGCTTGTGCCGGTCGTGATGACGGTGTTGCCGTTTGACGGCTTTAAGGAAATGATCGAAGCCTCGAAGATCGGCAGCGCGCTATACCACAGCAACATCATTCCCACGATTCTGGAGGGACATCTGTGATCTACTTCAACTGCGATTACACCGAGGGCGCGCATCCCGAGATCATGCGGCGGCTTCTCGAAACGAACCTTGTGCAGACCGTCGGCTATGGCGAGGATGAGTACTGCGAAAGCGCGCGCAGGCGCATTCTGGCGCTGTGCCGCAACGAAAACGCGCAGGTGCATTTTCTCGTCGGCGGCACGCAGGCGAATTTTACGGTGATTTCGGCGGCGCTTCGCGCCCATCAGGCCGTTGTCGCGGCCGTGAGCGGTCACATTGCCGTACATGAAACCGGCGCGGTGGAAGCGACGGGGCATAAGGTGATCACGCTGCCATCGGACGACGGCAAGATTACCGCCGCGCAGGTGCGCGCCTGCTATGACGCGCACTGGAACGACTCCACGCACGAGCACATGGCGCAGCCCGCCATGGTCTATCTTTCCAACCCCACCGAGAACGGAACGCTTTACAGCAAGGCGGAACTGACCGCCATTTCCGACGTCTGCCGCGCGTGCGGGCTGACGCTGTTTGTGGACGGCGCGCGCATGGGCTACGGCCTCGCCTCCCCGAAGAACGACCTCACGCTCGCCGATTACGCCGCGCTGTGCGACGTGTTCTATATCGGCGGCACAAAGGTGGGCGCGCTTTTCGGCGAAGCGGTCGTGATCTGCAAGCCGGAGTTGCAGCGCGATTTCCGCTATCACATCAAGCAGCGCGGCGGAATGCTGGCAAAGGGTCGGCTGCTCGGCGTGCAGTTCGACACGCTGTTCACGGACGAACTGTACTTCGAGATTTCCAAACACGCCGTCGATCTGGCGCTGGAGCTTCGCGCGGCGTTTGAGAAAAAGGGATGGCCGCTCCTGTATGATTCGTGGACGAACCAGCAGTTCCCCGTGCTGCCGGATGAAGTATACGAGCGGCTGAAAGAGAAGTTCGTCCTCTCCTTCTGGGAGAAGACGGACGCGCATCACACCGCCGTGCGCGTCTGCACCAGCTGGGCGACGACGCGCGAGAGCGTGCAGGCGCTGCTCGATGCAATCGCGCAGCCGGAAACGCATTGCGGCACTTGACATTTTTCGGCCTCGCCGCTATAATACCACCATTGCCATGAAGGGAAGAAGTAAGCGGTTTTTTCTCCGTCTCAGAGAGGCTCCGGCCGGTGCGAGGGGCTGACGGAACGCCGACGAATACATCCCGGAGCTTGTGCGTGAAGCCCGCCAAGGCGGGTGCGTAGCGTATGCCGGTGCGCCGGATATAGCGCGTCATGAGGGCGTTCTCCCGCGCGGAGCGCGCCGAATGGAAGTGGTACCGCGTAGCATACGCCTTCCCGTTTTTTCGGGAGGGCGTTTTCTTTTAAGAAAAAGGAGGAGAGCGTTCATGTATGAACTGGAGTTTGCCCGCCGGTTTGACGGCGTGACGGGCAGCGCAATTCGCGATATTTTCAAGCTGCTGGGGAAGCCGGGCATGATTTCTTTTGCCGGCGGAAACCCCGCGTGGGGCGCGCTGGACAACGAGACAATTTCCGGTCTCGCGCGTGATGTGCTGGCAGGGCCGGACGGCCGCGCCATCCTGCAATACGGCGCGACGGAGGGCTGGAAGCCTCTGCGCGAGCAGACGGCGAAGTTCCTGCGCGAGGAGGTCGGCCTCAGCGCCGACGAAAGCGAAATCCTGCCCACCACCGGCTCGACGCAGGCGATTGACCTGTTGCTCAAGGCGCTCGTCAACCCCGGCGACACGGTGCTGGTGGAGGGCCCGTCCTTCCTCGGAAGCCTGCAGGCGATGCGCATTTACGGCGCGAACCTCGTGGAAATCCCCATGGATGAAAACGGCATGGATATGGACGCGCTCAGGCGCGCCATTGAAGCGTATCATCCCAAGATGCTCTACACCATCCCGAATTTCCAGAACCCCACTGGCGTAACGCTCTCGGTGGAACGCCGCAGGGAAGTTGCGCGTCTGGCGGCGCAGCACGGCTTTGTCGTCGCGGAGGATGACCCCTATCGCGCGCTGCGCTATGCGGGTGAGCCGCTGCCCTCGATTGCGTCGTTTGACACGGAAGGGCTTGTGGTTTACCTCACCAGCTTCTCCAAGCTGATTTCGCCCGGCCTGCGCGTGGGCGCGGCGCTGGTGAAAAACCCCGCGCTGATGCGCAAGCTGGTGGTCGGAAAGCAGAGCACCGACCTGCACACGCCGACGCTTTCGCAGGCGATCACAGCGGAGTATCTCTCCCGCGGGCTTCTGCCCGGCCACATGGAGAAGATTCTCGCCATGTATCGCCAGCAGCTCGCGCTGATGCAGCAGGAGCTGAAGACGCTGCCGGTGAAGGTCTATCCCGCCGAAGGCGGCCTGTTCCTCTGGTGCGAAATGGACGAGCGCGTCAACGCGTTGGAACTGCTGCAAAAGGCCATTGCAAACAACGTGGCGTTTGTGCCGGGCACGCATTTCTATGCCAACGGCGGCCATCTCAACACGCTGCGCCTGAACTTCTCCAACAGCACGCCGGAACAGATTGTTCTGGGTGTGAAGGCACTTCATCAATCCATTCAGGAGGTACGGTAATCATGCACATTCTCGATCTGCTCAAGGAGCGCGGATTCATTGCTCAGGTGACGTTTGAGGACGAGCTGTATGAACAGCTCAAGGAGCCGACCACGCTGTATGTCGGCTTCGACCCCACTGCCGACAGCCTGCACATCGGCCACTATATCCCGATCATGGCCATGGCGCACATGCAGCGCGCGGGGCATCGTCCCATCGCCCTGATGGGCGGCGGAACGGGCATGATTGGCGACCCGAGCGGCAAGAGCGACATGCGCAAAATGCTCACCACGGAGGATATCGACCATAACGTGGCGTGCATCAAGAAGCAGATGAGCCGCTTCCTGGATTTCGGCGAGGGCGGCGCGATCATCGCCAATAACGCCGACTGGCTGCGCAGCCTGAACTACGTGGACTTCCTGCGCGAGATCGGCAAATATTTCTCCGTCAACCAGATGCTCACGGCGGAATGCTACAAGCAGCGGCTGGAGCGCGGCCTGACGTTCCTGGAGTTCAACTACATGCTCATGCAGGGCTACGACTTCCTCGAGCTGTTCCGCCGCTACGGCTGCCGTCTGGAGATGGGCGGAGACGACCAGTGGTCGAACATGCTCGCCGGCGCGGATTTGATCCGCCGCAAGGAGCAGGAGCGCGCGTTCGCGCTGACCTTCAAGCTGCTGCTGACGCATGAAGGCAAGAAGATGGGCAAGACCGAGAAGGGCGCGCTCTGGCTCGATCCGGAAAAGACCACGCCCTACGAGTTCTACCAGTACTGGCGCAACGTGGACGACGCCGACGTGGAGAAGTGCCTCGGCCTGCTGACGTTCCTGCCGATGGACGAGGTGCGCCGTCTGGGCGCCCTGCAGGGCAGCGAAATCAACGAAGCCAAGAAGGTGCTGGCGTTTGAAGTGACGAAGCTGGTGCACGGCGAAGAAGAAGCGCAGAAGGCTGCGAACGCGGCGGCGGCGCTGTTTGGCGGCGGCGCGATGGGCGGCAGCGTGCCCACGACCGAAGTGACGGTCGAGCAGCTGGCGACCGACGCGCGCCTGACGACGATTCTGACCATGGTGGGCCTTGCCAAATCGAACAGCGCGGCGCGCAAGCTCGTCGAGCAGAACGCGGTTTCCATCAACGACCAGAAGGTGACGGACGTCAATTACGCGCTCCGCGCGGAAGACATCCCCGCCGACGGCCTGATGATTCGCAGCGGCAAGAAGAACTATCATCGCATCATGCTGAAGGGCTGATCTCATGCAGGACGGCTATAAGACGCTGGAAAAAGAAGCGTCCGACAGCTTCATCATCAAGAAATCCCGGTTCACGGGCTATGGAAGTCCGGCGCGCTCCGAGCAGGAGGCGCTGGACTTCCTTGCGCGCATCAAGGCCGAAACCAAGGACGCAACGCACCACTGCTACGCCTATATCATCGGCCGCAACGCGGGCATCATGCGCTACTCCGACGACGGCGAGCCGGGCGGCACCGCAGGGCTTCCGATCATTGAAACGATGAAAGCGCGTGGCGTTGTGGACAGCGTGGTTGTGGTGACGCGCTGGTTTGGCGGCGTGCTGCTGGGCGCAGGCGGTCTGACCCGCGCCTATGTGCAGGGTGCGAAATGCGCGCTGGACGCGGCGCGCGTGGTCACCATGGAGGACAGCGTCCGCTTCTGGGCGGAAACGCCGTACTCGCTCTGGGACAGGCTGGACTACGCGCTGGGCAGTATGCCCGTCTGCCGCGAGGCCACGGAGTTCTCGGCGCAGGTCACGGCGACGCTCGTTGTGCGCAAGCGCGACAAGGACGACGTATTCGCGCGCATCATCTCGGCGACGGAAGGCCGTGC
>CAZKJW010000071.1:3186-11987 GCA_964553125.1 uncultured Oscillospiraceae bacterium | reverse complement strand
CGCTTTTGCTGTTGCCGGGACTGCGTGTGTTTTCTCGACGCATGAATGCGTCGGGGGAGACGCGGCTGTGCGGCGCGTCCGGAAACGTGCGAGCGCAGGCGGGGCGCGGCGTTCAGGCGCGTCGCGCGCCTGCAATACGGATGGCGGAGTAAAAGCCGTGTTTATCCGGCGCGATCCCACGTTCGGGGTTTGCCGTGTGATCTTGCTGCTGCATGGCGCGTGCGCTCTTCTATGTTTGGACTGCGGCGCTTTCGCGCGCAGGAACACGCCGCTGCATTTCGGCTGTGGGTATGTGCAGCTGCGCCATCGTCATGACAGAGGGAAGCCGCGCTTTTTTTCGGTAAAGGGGGCGACGATTTCAGGCACAGCGTGTGCCGTGCGTCGTGCGGGTTTAAAAACAGCGCCGCGTTCCGGAAAGCGCCGCTGCATTTCGGCTGTGGGTACGTGCAACTGTGGCATTGTCATGTTGGAGAAAAGCCGCGTTTTTTCGGAAAGGGGGGGCCACGCTTTCAGGCACTGCATGTGCCGCGCGTCGTGCGGGTTCAAAAACTGTACCGCGCTCCGGAAAGCGCAGCTGCACTTCGGCGATGGGTACGTGCAACTGTGACGTTGTCATGTCGGAGAAAAGCCGCACTTTTTTGGCGAAGGAGGCGATGCTTTCGGGCACAGCGTGTGCGGTGCGTCGTGCGGGTTCAAAAACAGCGCCGCGTTTCGGAAAGCACCGCTGCATTTTGGCTGTGGGTATGTGCAACTGCGCCGTCGTCATGTCGGAGAAAAGCCGCATTTTTTTCGGCGAAGGGGGCGACGCTTTTAGGCAATGCGTGCGCGGCGCGTCGTGCGAGTTCAAAAACAGCGCCACGTTCCTGAAAGCGCTGCTGCATTTCGGCGGAATGCGGGTATGCAACTGCACCGTCGTCATGACGGAGAGAAGCTGCATTTTTTGGCGAAGGAGGCGATGCTTTCAGGTATTGCCTGCGCGGCACGTCGTGCGGGTTTAAAAACAGCGCCGCATTCCGGAAAGTGCCGCTGCATTTCGGAGGAATGCGGGTATGTGCAGCTGTGCCGTCGTCATGTCGGAGAGAAGCCGCACTTTTTTCGGCGAATGAGGTGATGCTTTTAGGTGACGCTTACGCGGCACGTCCTGCGGGTTCAAAAACTGTACCGCGCTCCGGAAAGCGCCGCTGCATTTCGGAGGAATGCGGGGATGTGCAGCTGTGCCGTCGTCATGATAGAGAGAAGCCGCACTTTTTCGGCGAAGGAGGCGATGCTTTCGGGCACAGCGTGCGCGGCACGTCGTGCGGGTTCAAAAAACAATGCCGCATTCCGAAACACGCCGCTGCATTTCAGCGGGGCATAGCGCGCACGCTGGCAACAAAGCTGCGCCAAACATCCTCCGACGGTTTTCGATATGCCCGGTCTGCGGCGCTTCCAAGCCACACTTACACGGCGCGCTCCGCAAACTCATCCTCAAAAAGGCGGCCTCCATTCCGGAAGCCGCCCCGTTTTTTGCAGGCGTTTGGCGGGCGCGCCCCGTCAGGCCGCGCTTGCGCGGCAAAAATTCATTACCGCTCCGTCCGCTCGATTTTCGCGCCCAGCGCGTTCAGCTCTTTTTCAAGGGATTCGTAGCCGCGGTCGATGTGCCTGACGTCCTCGACGACGGATTCACCCTCCGCGCTGAGCGCTGCGAGGACGAGCGCCGCGCCGCCGCGCAGATCGTGCGCCGTGACGCGCGCGCCGTGCAGCGCGTCTGCGCCGCGCACAATGGCCGTGCGCCCCGCGACGATGATGTCCGCGCCCATCCGGCACAGATCTGGCACATGGTTGAAGCGGTTTTCAAACACGTTCTCGGTCAGGACGCTCGTGCCGCGCGCGCGGGCGGCCAGCGCGAGCATCTGCGCCTGCATGTCGGTGGGGAAGCCGGGGTGCGGCGAGGTCATCAGGGAGCGGAACGATGCAAGCCGGCGCGGCGAGGCGATGGCGATGCGGTCTCGCCCGAGGGTGAGCGTGCAGCCCATCTCGCGCAGCGCTTCCAGAACGGCCGTCATTTCTTCGGGGGCTACGTCCGTGAGCACGCCTTCGCCGCCCGTCGCCGCGAACGCGCACAGATACGTCCCCGCGACAATCCTGTCCGGAATGGGGCGATAGCGCGCGCCGTGCAGCCGCTGCACGCCCTCCACAACGACGGTCTGCGTGCCCGCGCCGCGAACGCGGCCGCCCATTGCGTTCACGCAGCGTGCAAGGTCGGCGATTTCGGGCTCGCGCGCGGCGTTGTGAATGGTGGTCGTGCCGGGCGCGAGCACGGCGGCGAGCATCATGTTCTCCGTCGCGCCGACGCTGGGGTAGTCGAAATGGACGCTGCCGCCGCGCATGTTCCGCCCGTCGCAGAGGATCAGCCCGCCCTCCTCGCGGATGGAAACGCCCAGCGCGCGCAGCCCCTGAAGGTGCAGGTCGATCGGGCGCAGGCCGATTTCGCACCCGCCGGGATATGTAACGGCCGCGCGGCGCATCCGCCCGAGCAGCGGCCCCATGAGAAAAATCGAGGAACGCAGCGTTTTCGCGAGCGCGTCGGGCAGCGCCGCATCGCGCAGGTTGGACGCGTCCAGCGTGACGCCGCCGTCCTCCCGCCGCGCCGTGCAGCCGAGCGTGCGCAAAATCTCCAGCATATGTTCTACGTCGTCGATGTGCGGCGCGCCCTCCACGGTCAGCTTGCCGTCCGTGAGCAGCGCGGCCGCCAGAATGGGCAGCACGGCGTTTTTTGCGCGCGCAACGCGCGCCTGACCGGAAAGCCGCCTTCCGCCCTCAACCCGGAGCATCCGCATGCGCTCCACCTCCCCTCCCAAGCATATGCCGGAAAAGAGAGAACGTGAAACCTCCGGGCGAACGGAAATTTGTCAGTTTCGTTCGATGCAGGGGAATCAAAACCTTTCGTCGAATCGTTTAATTTGCGGAAGACTCGGAAATTCGCCGCGGGAACAACCCTGCGGCTTGTGCAGAGCCGTTTCCGGCAGGAGCCTTCGGCTGAGTCGGAGCGACCGAAAGAGAATATGCCATACAGGAGGCGCGTATGCGCAGAGAAGACAGAATCGACCCGCCGGTGCGCAGGAGAACCATTTTTAAACCCAGAAACCGCAGGCCCAATTTCGCCGTGAGCACGCTGGTATGCTCGGTGCGCATTTTTGTGCTGCTGTTTCTGATCGTCTGCGTGGCGGGCTGCGGCGTCGTTCTGGGGATTGTCAAGGCGTACACCGAAACCGCGCCGGAGCTGGATCTGGCCGTGATCGACGATCAGGCGGAGACCTCGTTTTTTTACGACGCGGACGGCAACATGATCACCGACTACAAAGGCTCGGAAGACCGCGTGATGGTGTCCATTGAGGAAATTCCGGAGAGGCTGCAATACGCGTTTGTCGCGGTGGAGGACGCGCGGTTCTACACGCATAACGGCATCGACGTGAAAAGAATCCTCGGCGCGTTCGTGTCGAACCTGATGTCCTCAAGCGTGCAGGGCGGCTCGACGATCACGCAGCAGCTGATCAAAAACAGCGTCCTTTCCGACGAGCAGAGCTATAAGCGCAAAATTCAGGAAGCCTATCTCGCCATGCAGCTGGAGAAAGTCTACACCAAGGACGAAATTCTGGAAAGCTATCTCAACACCATTTATCTGGGCGAAAGCTATTACGGCGTGAAAACCGCCGCGATGGGCTATTTCGGCAAGGAGCTGGACGAGCTTTCCCTGCGCGAATGCGCCATGCTCGCCGGAATGGCGCGCAGCCCCTACTACTACAACCCGCGCCGCAACTACTACACGCGCCAGACCCCGAACGTCATCGACGACCGCGCCGATTACGCGCTGCGGCAGATGTACGAAAACCAGTTCATCACCTACGACGAATATCAGCTGGCGCTTGAAAAAAGCACGGCCTCCGTGCTGGAAACGGCGCCCAACAGCGCCGCCGATCTGTACGAATACCCGTATTACGTCGAGTACGCCGTGCAGGACGTCATCGACACGCTGCTGGAGCTGAACTCGCTGGAGGATACGTCCGCCAACCGCGCGCTGATGGAGAACAAGCTGCGCACGGGCGGCTATCATGTGTATCTGTGCCTTGATACGGAAATTCAGAAGATTGTCGAGGATACGCTGGCCGGGTGGGACAGCTATCCCCTCATGCGCGACCCGAGCGACTCGGTCTATCGCCAGAGGAACACCGACGGCACCTACACGGAGCTGATTCAGCCGCAGGCGGCGGCTGTGGTGCTCGACTACCGCACGGGCGAGCTGAAGGCCGTCGTCGGCGGGCGCACTGCGCCGACCGCGCGCAAGACGCTCAACCGCGCCACCGATATGACCATGCCTGTCGGCTCGTCGATTAAGCCCATCGCCGTGTATGCGCCGGCGATTGAGCTGGGGTGCAGCCCCGCCACCATCGCCTACAACATGCCCGTGCCGATTCACGGCTACACCAACGGCGACGGCAAGGATTATTATCCCTCCAACTACGGCGGCTCAAGCTACACGGGCCCGACGACGCTGCGCCAGTCGCTCAAGAAGAGCTACAACATTTCCTCCGCGCAGACGCTGATGAACTACGTCGGCGTGGAGAACTCCGCGGAGTTCCTGCGCCGCATGGGCGTGGACGATGCGAACATCAACGCCACGCCCTTCGGCCTCTCGCTCGGCTCCTCCGGCATTACGCCCGTGCAGATGGCCGTCGCCTTCGGCACGCTCGGCAACGGCGGCATTTATCAGGAGCCGATCTCCTTCAGCCGCATCGAGGATAGCGACGGGAACGTCATCGTCGATCGCCGCACGACGCAGAAAAAGAGCATCGTCTTCAAGGAGAGCACCACGTGGCTCACGGTGGACATGATGAAGGACGCTGTCTCCTCCGGAACGGGCACGGCCGCCAAAATCAGCGGGCAGACCGTTGCGGGGAAAACCGGCACGAACAGCGATTATCGCGGCGTGACCTTCACGGGGCTTACCGGCTGGTACGCCGGCTCCGTCTGGATCGGCCACGATAACTATAAGGCGCTTTCCTCCAAGGCGACCGGCGGCAACTACGCCGCGCCGCTGTGGCAGGCCGTCATGGAAAAAATCCACACGGCGAAGAATCTTGAAAACAAGGACATCATTCAGAAGTCCGCCGAGGAGCTGGGGCTTGTGCGCGTGACGACGTGCGGCGTGAGCGGAATGCTCGCCACGAACGCCTGCGCCTCCGACGTGAAGGGGCATGGCATTGTGACCGACTATTGGGCGCCTGAAAGCGTTCCCACGGAATACTGCAACATGCACCAGCAGCTGTCGCTCTGCGCCGACACCGGCCTGCTTGCGACGGAGTATTGCCCCAACATCGTTTCGCAGAGCGCTGTGATTGTCCCCATGGGGCATCCGCTGTATGATTACATCGACCAGTATTCCGACGCCATGCAGGAATATCTCGGCGAGTTCGCCACGCTCAAGCTGACCGACAGCGACGAATATAACGAGCAGCTGATCGCCGCCTGCACCTGCACGCTGCACAGCGCGGTCTGGCAGCAGGAGCAGCAGTATTATCAGACCACCGACGTGGTGAGCGAAGCGCAGGCGCTTCTGGATACGGCCTACGCGATGCTGACCAACTACGGCTCGACCATTTCGCAGAACGATTACGTTTCCGTTTCCTATTGCATCCGCCAGCTGGAGACGGCTGTGGCCAACTATTCCGGCATCGAGGAAGCGATGAGCAACCTGCGCTACGCGCTGCAGCTGTTCGGCGTCGGGCAGGACACGGGAGCGGTCGGCTGATGTATACGCTTGTCATTGCAGAAAAACCGTCCGTCGCGCGCGATCTGGCGCGGGTGCTCGGCTGCCGCGAGAAGGGCGAGGCATGGTATCAGGGCGGCGAATGGCGCGTGAGCTGGGCGCTGGGGCATCTGGTGTCGCTGTGCGAGCCGGAGGAGATCGACGAAAAATGGAAGCGCTGGCGCGCGGAAGATCTGCCCATGCTGCCCGAAACGCTGCCGCTGAAGGTGCTGCCGAAAACAAAAAAACAATACGGCGTGCTGAAAAAGCTGATGGCCGACAAGGAATGCACGGGGCTTGTCTGCGCAACCGACGCGGGGCGCGAGGGAGAGCTGATCTTCCGAAACATTTATCAGATGGCGGCAAGCAAAAAGCCCGTCAGGCGCCTGTGGATTTCCAGCATGACGGACGAGGCGATCCGGGAGGGCTTCGCCGCGATGAAGCCCATGGAGGCGTACGACCCGCTCTATCGCAGCGCGCGCTGCCGCAGCGAGGCCGACTGGCTCGTGGGCATGAACGCCAGCCGCGCGTTTACGCTGCGCTACGGCGTGCTGCTTTCCGTCGGCCGCGTGCAGACGCCGACGCTTGCGCTGCTGGTGAAGCGGCGGCGTGAAATTGAGGCGTTTACGCCGAAAGATTATTGGACTGTAACGGCTTCCTTCGGCGATTACGAGGGGCAGTGGATCGACGAAACGACAAAAGAAAAAAAGCTGTACGACGGCGACAGGGCGCAGGCCATTGCCGCGAAAATCAAGGGCCGGCCGGCGCGTGTGGAGCGCGTGATGCGCGAAATCAAGCGTGAAGCGCCGCCGCGGCTGTACGACCTGACGAGCCTGCAGCGCGACGCGAACCGCCTGCTCGGCTTTACGGCAAAGAAAACGCTCGACGTTGCGCAGAAGCTGTACGAGGAGCGCAAGCTGCTCACTTATCCGCGCACCGACAGCCGCTGCCTGACGCCTGATATGGTCGGCAAGACAAAGCAGGCCATCACGGCGCTGCCGGGGGAATATGCGGCGCTGAAAGCGCCCCTGATGGAAAAACCGCTGCCCGTCACAAAGCGCGTGTTCGACGCAAGCAAGGTGTCGGATCACCATGCGCTGATCACCACCGGGCGTGCGTTCGATCCGGAAAAGCTGCCGCCCGACGAGCGCAAGCTGCTCGATCTGGTGATTCGCCGGATGCTGGCGGCGTTCTATCCCGACTTCGTGTACGACCGCGCGCAGGCGTGGACGCGCTGCGAAGACGAGCTGTTTGAAAGCGTGGGGCGCGAGATTCGCCAGCTGGGCTGGAAGGAGACGCTCGCCGGGCTCAAGGATAAGTCGGAGGAGAAGAAAAACAAAGAAGAACCGCCCCTCCCGCCGCTGCACGAGAAGGACACGCGCAAATGCGAAAAGGCGCGCGTGAAGGCCGACAAGACCAAGCCGCCCGCGCCGCACACCGATGCGAGCCTGCTCGCGGCGATGGAGCACGCCGGCCGCAGCATCGAGGACGACGAACTGCGCGAATCGATGAAAGATTCCGGGCTGGGCACGCCGGCGACGCGCGCCGCAATTCTGGAGCGGCTTCTGCAAGTCGGCTACGCCGAAAGAAAGGGCCGCGCGCTGAGCGCGACCGACAAGGGAATGCGGCTGATCGAGGCCGTGCCGGAGGACATCGCTTCGGCCGAAACGACGGGACGCTGGGAGAAGGCGCTGGCTGGCATCGCGGAAGACAGCATGGATCCGACGCGGTTCATGGAGGGCATCCGCCGGCTGAGCGCGTCGCTGGTGGAAAGCGCCAAAAAAGCGCCGGACGTGCCGTTCGAGCCGGAGGAGCGCAAAGCACGGCGCGGCGGCCGGCGGAAAGCGCCCGCGCTGGGCGCGTGCCCGATTTGCGGCAAGGGCGAAGTGCTGGAGAACAGCAAGGCGTTTTATTGCTCGCGCTGGAAGGACGGCTGCGGGCTGAAGGTGTGGAAGGACTGCGTGACGCGCGCGGGCGGCCCGGAAATCACGCCCAAGCTGATGCAGCTGCTGCTGAAAACGCCGGAGATTCGCGGCAGCACGGGCGTGCTGCGCATGGAAAAAGGCGAGGTCACGTTTGCGCCGAAGCAGTGAATTCGGACGCGGTAAAACGCGCCCCGGTTTGCGGGGGGAGCGAGCGGCTGAGCGTGTGTCACTGCGTGAGGAAACGAAAACGCGAAGCCGGTTCGGTGAGTTGCGCCGTGGCAAAAGGCGGGCGCGGACTGCGTGCGTTTCTCGGGAAACGGGCTTGATGCAACAGAACGCGCAGCAGGAAATTGCCGGGATTCAAAATTGGGATTCCGCGTTTTTTGCAGGAGCGCGTTGCGGAGCTGATGCGTGGTCAGAAGGAACGCGAAGCCGGTTCGGTGAGTTGCGCCGTGGCAAAAGGCGGGCGCGGACTGCGTGCGTTTCTCGGGCGAAGGCGTGAGGTATGGAAGCTCGCGGAAAACGTTTGCACGCCTCATATGGAATTGCGCTGCTGAATTGGCGGGTGCGGAAGCAGGAATGTAAAGCCGGTTCGGCAAGCAGGCAGACGGGAATTCTCAGCTCTGTTCTGCGCAATGGCGCAGCATTGCCGTGCGTGGTAAGATTGTAAAGCGCGCAGGGCATTGTGAAAAGTAAAAGGCCGGACGAGGTTTCCAAGCGGATGTTGCGTTCTGTAGCACGCTGCTGTATGCGGAAATCGTTCGCCGCCGGAGAGCTATCAGATGACTGTTTCCCGATGGCGATATACTTTTATCCGTGGCGATGTGGCGGTCGAAGCGCCGCGCACAGCCCCCACGCAGGAATCACCCATCGCCGGATGCATTCCTTCACGCGACCGCTTCCCGCCGTGCGCCGCTTCCGTGATGGAGTCGCATTTCCGCACACCTTGCGCCGTGCGAACTGCTTTCGCGTGCGGCGTCACGGAGGGAAAAGCGCTGCGCACAGCCCCCACGCAGGAATCACCCATCGCCGGATGCATTCTTCACGCGACCGCTTCCCGCCGTGCGTCGCATCCGTGCCGGAATTGCATT
>CAZKJW010000071.1:0-3086 GCA_964553125.1 uncultured Oscillospiraceae bacterium | reverse complement strand
CATTCTTCACGCGACCGCTTCCCGCCGTGCGTCGCATCCGTGCCGGAATTGCATTTCCGCACACCTTGCGCTGTGCGAACTGCTTTCGCAGCCGGCGTCACGGAGGGCAAAGCGCTGCTCAGCCCCCACACAGGAATCACCCATCGCCGGATGCATTCTTCACGCGACCGCTTCCCGCCGTGCGTCGCATCCGTGCCGGAATTGCATTTCCGCACACCTTGCGCCGTGCGAACTGCTTTCGCGTGCGGCGGCATGGAAGCCGAAGCGCCGCGCGCCCCCCTAAAAAGCGCGCCCCCCTAAAAAGCGCGCCCCGGCGCGCTGAAAACAAAATGAGCCGCGGCGCAAAATGAAAATTTGATTCTTGCCGCGGAAGGTGCTATACTAAAACATAAAAACAATGACGATAAGGAGCGAATATGGCAGAAGTTCATATGACGCCGCTGCATTCTGAACAGATCCGGCAGGAAAATGACAGGAAAATCAAGTCGGTCCGCATGGCGCTGATCGCATGGCTGCTTCTTGGGGCGGCGCTGATCGCCGTGGCGCTTGTGTGGCGCAGCCCGACCAGCATGGATACATCCCGCGAAAAGCCCGCGCAGGCGATTGTGACCGGGCTTACGCTTGCCTTCGGCGCGTCCGGGCTTTTACTGCGCGGCATGAAGCTCGCGCCGAAGATTGCCTATCGCAGATTCCTCAAGGAGCTGCGCGGCGGCCTGTCCCACGTGGAGGAGGGTGTCGTCATCGGCTTCGACGAGGATGCGACGTTCCGCGAGGGGCTGGACTTTTATCGGCTGACGATGAACGTGGGCGATCTCGCCGACCCGAAGGATGAGCGAATCCTCTACTGGGATGCGAACCTGCCCAAGCCCGCGCTGGAAATTGGCGCGCGCGTGCGCGCGAACATCCATGGCAACGACCTGATCGCGCTGGAAATTTGCAAGGACGGAGAGTAACCATGGCGAACAAGGCTGTCAGGACGATGGTGTGTGTGACGGGGCAGCGCAACTGCGAGCGGCTGATCCGCGAGGGCGCGCAGCATGGTTCCGGGGACGAGCTGCTGATTCTGCACGTGGCGCACCCCGGACAGGCGCTGATGGGTTTTCCGGACGATCCCGGCGCGCTGGAGTATCTCTATGAAATCGCGCGCGGCTATCGCGCGGAGATGCGCGTGACGCGCGCAGAGGACGTTGTGGAAGCGATTGTTTCCGTGGCGAAGGAAAAGCAGATCGGCTGCGTCGTCATGGGCGCGGCCGGGGAAGACCATAGGAACGACTATGCCCGCGCGATTGCCGCGCGGCTGCCGGAAGCAAAACTGATCGTACTGTAAGGCAAGGGCGGAGGCTGGCAAATGACATCGGAGCAGAACAGATACGGATATCGGAGCGCATCGCCTTACGGAGCGGCGGACGCTGCGCCGCGCAGACCCGCGGACGCGCGCCCTTCCCCGCAGCCGGGCTATGGCGGCGAGTACGGCGCGTATGGCGGAAACGGCGGAGCCTATCAGGGCGCGGCGAACGGCTATGGCGCGGCGCGTCCGGCGAACGGCGGCTATGCGCGGGATCCGCGCGCTTACGCGCAGCAGGACGCGCGGCAGCGTCCCGCACCGTCCGCGCAGACGCACACAAGCGCGCCCGCTGAGCCGCGGCGCAGCGTGGACATGCTTCTTTTGCTGCTGATGTTCATCGTCGGGCCGCTTTGCGGCATTCTTGGCGTGTTCCTCAGCCCCATGCTCTGGGCGTTCCTGATTGTGGAAGGTCTTTGCGTGATTCTGATGTGGCTGTTCCGGTGCTACCTTCTGCGCGGACGCATCATGCTTACCAGCGTGCTGCTCGTGCTGATGACGCTGGCACTGCTGGCGGGCGTCGATCTGGGCGGCGGGCAGAAGAACTATCAGAGCTACGGCGCGCAGGCGGGCTATGACGGGCAGCAGATTGCCGCGACGAGCACCGACACGCCGTGGGGCGGCGTTTCCGGGCTGGGGCTTGGCGGCCTGACGAGCGTGGACAACGCGACGCCCGAGCCTGTGCAGACCCCTGCGGAAGCAGCCGCTGCAAGCGTTATGGACGGCGCGGCTGTGGCGGCGCAGTATCCGGTCGCGGAAGCGACGCAGTCGCCGATGGGCGGCGTGCTTTCGGCGGCGGAGGCCGTGATGACGAGCTACCTTCAGGGCTGGAAGGACGCAAACTGGGATTCAATGGCGCAGTGCGCCACCCCCACATGGCGCAGCGCGCAGGCAAACCCCGCGCGGCAGCTTTTTTGGAATCATGGCCTGTGGACGCTGGAAACATGGACGATGACCGCGCAGAACGCGGGGCTGAATTCCGATTCGATCACCTTCAGCATTCTGACGGATCTTTCCAAGAAGAACAGCACGACCGACAGAATGACCAAGCGGTTTGAGGGCATCGTGGTCAAGGATGAGGACGGCACGTGGTATGTCGACCCCGACTCGATGCGCACGGGCATCGAGGTGAAGGAATCGGCGAGCGACCTCGGCGCGTCCAATGCCGCCGTCATGGCGGAGGACAGCGCGCTGGCCGCGCAGATCACCGTTTCCAACAGCGAGAGCACCCAGCAGCCGAACGTGACGCTGTGGTATAACTCCAAGGGCGGCTCGTTCTACCACCTGCAGGAGAAGTGCGAGTCCATCAACGAAAAATACTACGGCGACATGAAGAGCTTCAACTACTCTGAGCTGAACGACTCGTCCTACAGCAAGCTCAAGCCCTGCAAGACCTGCGGCGCGCCCAGCCGCCCCTGACGGAAAACGGAGGACATGCAATGAACGGGACATATCAAAAGGCGCTTTGCGCCGCCGTGGAACGGCTGACGCAGGCGCGCGAAGCGATGGAAGCCGCGTGCGCATGCGCGCAGGAAGCGTTTGACGCGCTGCCGGAAGCCGACGCGGAGGGCGCGGCGGGAGAGCGGCTGCTCAACGAAATCGCCAATCTGGAGGACAGCCTCGAAGCGCTGGACGATTCGATGGACTTCTTCCGCGGGGAAACCAAATAAAGCAGACCGGCGCACCGCACGATGACAGGCGGCGCGCCGGTTTTTTGTGCAAAGCGGGAAGGCGGGGCAGTTGA
>CAZKJW010000070.1:0-12243 GCA_964553125.1 uncultured Oscillospiraceae bacterium | reverse complement strand
CGCAGCACGACGTCGGCCAGCAGGCACAGCAGCGCTGCAATGGACAGCGGAAGCATCGGGTCCCATGCGGCGGCCGTGGGCGGCAGCTCGACGGCCAGCGCGTCTTCCGGCGATTGAAACACCGTTCCGCCGGCAGCGGAGCAGATTTCCATCAGCGCAGCGCCGCCGTCCGGGCGGGAAAGCAGGGCGTATTCGCCCGTGCGCGCGCCGTCTGCCGCCGTTTCCACGCCGGAAAGCGTTTGCGGCAGCAATTCGCGGATCATGCGGAGAATCATGCTTTTTCCCTGCGCGCCGGCAAACCACGCGCGCGACCAGCCGCCGCTCAGATCGCTCATAAAGCTCGCCGCAGCGCCCGCGCCGGCGCTGCGCTTTGCATAAACCGGCCGCCCCTCGGGGGTGGTCAGCGGAACGTCCGCGTCGCTCTTTGCCGTCGTGCGGACGTAGCCGTAAAGCTGCGTGATTTCTTCTTCCGCGGCAAAGGCCGCGTCATAGGTTCCGCGCTGCGGCTTGAAAGGCGCGTCGATGGTGTATTCCACCTGCGAGAGCACGGAATCCACCGACATGATATTGGAAAGATCCTTCCCGCTTTCCACCAGATAGCATCGTCCGCCGCCAATGGCGGTGAGATTTTCCAGCATACTGACCACGTTGACGATGCGCCCTACGACAATCGCCGAAAGCGTGATCCCCTCGGTGCGCATTTCCTCGGCAATTTTCTCAAAGCCCTCCTTCGCGTCGGCGGGGCTGCCGTCCGTGATGAACATCACGTGCCTGCGCTGTGCGCCGTCGAACGCCTTGAGCGTGTCGCACGCCAGCCGCAGCGCTTCGGAGAATTTTGTCAGCCGGTCGGGCGAGGCGGTTTCAATGCCGTTCACCGCCGCAAGCGCCGGTTCCTTGTCGCGCATGGAGGTGATTTCCACAAGAAGCTCCGCTTCGTCGGAGAACGTGATCACGCCCGCGTAATCGTTTCCGTTCAGCTCGTCGATGCACTTGATTGCGCCGCGCTTCGCCATTTCAATCGGCACGCCCGCCGATTCCCGCTGCATGGAGTCCGTCGTGTCAATGACGATCAGCAGCGCCGACGATTCGACGCTTTCTTTTTCTTCCACGCTCATGCGCACGGGAAGAAGCGTCTCGTAGCGCGAGTCCTTCATGCCGCCGTAGAGGTAGGTGTTTTCGCCGCCCGTGGTCAGCACGCTGCGCCCAAACTCGCAGACGGCCGCTTCAAGCGTTTCGTCCCAGCCTTCGGGCAGGTCGCTCACGTCGACGTTCATCAGCACAATCAGTGCATATTCGCACAAATCTGACACATTCTGCGGCACGGCTTGCGGCGACGAAACCGTCACGGACGCGCCGTCTTCACGCAGGAGCTGCGCGAGCTGCGCCGATTCGCTGCCCGTCCCGTCGACGAGCAGAATCTTCTCCGTGCGGCTGACCGTGACGTTCACGCCGAAAACGTCGTTCTCCGGAATTGCGTCGCCTTCGACGGCAATCTCGGCGCGAAATGCGTGTGCGCCGACGGTTTCCGCCTTCACAGCGCAGGAAAACGTCTGGCTGCCCGGCGCAAGGGCGATGCTCTGCTCATGCACGAGCGTTTCGCCGTCGTAAACCCGCAAAACGCCCTGCGTTTCCACATCGCAAAGCACCGTCGCGGCGGCCTCCATGTAGCGGCCCTCCATGGCCTCACCGGGCAGTTCAAACGCCGAAATTTCCGCCTGCGGCGACGAATACGCGGGGCTGATTTGCAGCGCGTCGAGCCGCACGCCGCTTTCGGCGGCCTTTTGCGCGGCGGCGAGCGCGTCGCCGGCGGTGGCTGCGCCGTCCGTAACGAGCAGGATTCTCCGCGCGCCGTTTGCGGCGAAGGAGGCCGCTGCCGCGTCGATGGCGGCGGCAATGTCCGTCCCGAGCGGGTCGGGCTGCGCCGCGCCCTGCGCGGGCGTCGCCGCAAAGTCGAGGACGCGGACGGTTCCGTTCAGGCGGTCTGCCGCCTGCGCAAGAAACGCGTCCGTTTCGCCGCTTGCGGGCGACATGCTGCCGGAGCGGTCGGCGAGGAGAATGGTCTCGGTTTCGTGCGAGTAAAGCGTGACGCAGGGGCCTGCGGCGATAACGACAAGCAGCACCGCCGCCGTCATGCGCAGCGCAAGCGCCGCGCGCCCCGTGCGGCCGCCGCTTTCCTTGCGGTGCGCGAGACAATAAATCGCCGCAAACAGCGCGGCTGCCGGAATAGCCGCCAGCAAAAGCGCGGGGGTTTCAAAAAACAGATCAATATCTTTCATGGTGATACATCCCCCATTCCGCAAGCAGCAGCGCGAGCAGCAGCAGCGCCATAACGCGCGCCGGATGGAAAACGCGCTCCTGCGCGGGCTGCGCATCGGCAGCGCCTTCCGCTGCGCGCACTACGAGCGGCGTTTCCACGGGCGCGGCGTCAACCGTCCGTTCGCCCGGCGGCGTCTGCGCGAAGAAGCTGCGCAGCAGCTGCGCGCCGCGCACGTTTTGCAGCAGCGTGTAGGTTCCAGGCATGGAAACGGCTACGCCGTCGGAAACATCCTGCGCGCTGAGCAGGGCAAGGCGCATGTCGGGCGTTTGCAGGAAAAGCCCCTCGCCGAGCGGATGCGCCTGCGGCCAGACGCGCTCGCCGCACACCGCCGTCTGCACGGACAGCATTTCGGGCGCGCTGGCTTCGAGCATGTTGTGTACAAGCACCACAAAATCCGCAAGCAGCGGCAGGTTGCTCTCCTGCACGTCGAAAGGCATGACGAGCAGCAGGCAGCCGTTTTCGCTGGTTCCCGCCGTCAGGACGGGCATTTTTCCGCACATGAGCACGTTTTCAAGCGCGCCGGACGCGGTGATTTCATAAAACCGCGCGACGGCGGCACCATTGAGCGCGAGGCCGTCGGTCAGCTTCTGCGCGAGCGCGCTTTCGGAATTCGCTCGGGAGAGATATGCGCCCATTAGGCGCTCGCCGAACACCACGCCGATTTCGCGCGGCGAGCGCGGCGGATTGAGCAGCCAGACCGCGCCGTCCGTGGGCAGCTTTTCGGACAGGCAGCCGTCGAAAATGTAAACGTCGCAGCCTTCGAGCGTCGCTTGCGTCAGGTCGGCAGCAGTGGTCAGCTCCGCCCGCGGCAGCGCCTCCAGCGCGCTCTGCCAGAAATACGACTTCTCGCCCGCCAGCAGCACGCGCGCCGTCTGCTCCTTGTGCCGGAAAAGCCGCGTCTGGTTATCCTCCGCGAGGCCGTCGTCGGCAAGGACGGTCACGCTTGCGTCGGAGTATTCATACGTCTGCCGCAGCAGCAGGGAGATTTGCGTTTCCTCCCCCTCCGGGCAATAGGCGCTGCCCGACGGCTGCGCCGCGCCGTTCACGCGAAGGTCGATTTTGTCGGCGGGCTGCACCTGCCCGTCCACCGTCAAAGTGAAGGTCACGTCCGCGCTCCGGCCGCTGCTGAGCACCGTGGTTTCAAACGCCGTGCCGTAGATGGAGCCTTCCGCGCTGAGCGCGCCGACGCTGACGTTCCATTCGCCCTCGCCGCGCACGCAGACGACCTCGATGCCCTCCGTGCTTTCGTATTCCGCGTCGGTGTAGAGGCAAACGCGGGAGGCCGTGCCCGCGCCGAGCATTTCTTCGCAAAGCGCAAGCGCGCCCTGCAAATCGCCCTCGCCCCAGCCGCAGGCGGCGTTTTCAAGCGCCGCGTGCAGTTCGCTGCCCGCGCTGACATGATCTGCAATCACGGCCGCTTCGTCGCCGGAGAGCACGACCGTTACGCTTGCGCCCCATGGCAGGGCTTTCATATCGCGCTCCGCCGCCGCTGCGGCGCGGGCAAAGCGCGTTTCGCCGCGTTCGTCCGCGATATTCATGCTGGCCGACGCGTCGAGAATCACCGCTACGTTGATTCCGGCGCCTGGCGCCGTAAAAACAGGCTGCGCAACGAGCAGCGCGGCAAGCAGAAGCGAAGCGAGCTGCAAGAGGAAAAACACAAGCCGCTTCAGCCGGCGCAGATGCCGGCTCTTTTTGCGGCGCTGATCCGCCAGACGCCACAGATAGGCACTTGAAACGGGCGTAACCTCCGAGCGCCGCCGCGCCAGACGAAGCAGCGCCGGCACGGCAAGCGCAAGCAGCGCCCACAGGCCCGCGGGATAGACAAATTTCATCGGATCAGCTCCTCTGTTAAGCCCCTTGTGCGCAGGACGTCCTCCGCCCGCTCGCTGCTGTTCATCAGCAGATACGGCACGTTCCGCGAGACGCAGAAATTGCGGATTTCCGCAAGGAATTGCCGCGCCGTTTCGCGATAGGCCTTCAGCGCGTCGCGGTCAACATCCAGCGTCACGCGCGGCGAACGGCCGCCCTTTTCTTCGCAGTCGCAGAAAGCGTGCGGGCCGGTCAGCGTAGGCTCCAGCTCCGCCGGGGAAAGCAGCTGAATCAGCGCAACCTCGCGGCCGCGGCTGAGCAGCGCGTCCACCGCGCCGCGCCAGTCGCTGTCAGTGAGAAAATCGGAGATGAGATAGCTCACGCCGTCGCTCGTTCCGGGGTTCGGGTCGCTGCGGATGCACGCGCCCAGATCGGCGTCGCCGGAGAACTGCACGCCGTCCAGCAGCCGGCCAAGCCGGAAGAACGCCTCCCGCCCGCCTGCGCGCTCGCCCAGCGCCGTGCAGCTTTTTCCTCTGAGAAGCCGGACGGAAACGCTGTCCATATTGGTCACGGACAGATACCCCAGCGCGGCCGTCAGCCGCAGGGCGGCGAAGCCTTTTTCGCTTTCAAAGCCCATGGAGGCGGAAGCGTCGAGATAGACGCAGTTTCTGCCCTGCTTTTCATCGAGAAAGCGCTTGATGAGATATTTGTCGAACCGCCCGGCGGCGTTCCAGTCGATGCGGCGCAGATCGTCGCCCGGCGCGTAGTCGCGGTAATCGGCGAATTCCGGCGACGATCCATAGGCGCGCGAACGGCGCGCGCCGCTGAAGTTTCCGCTTTTCATCTGCCGCACGTTGAGATCGAGCGTTTCCAGCGCGTCCAGAAACGCGCCGTCGAGTATCGCGGCTCTTTCCGCCATGGCTTCTCCTTCCGCGCGCCGCGTTACCGGCGCTTTTTCTGACGCTTCGTTTCATCGAGCAGGCGGCCGATCACGTCGTCGGGCGTGACGCGCTCCGCCATTGCCTCATAGCTGAGCTTAATGCGGTGCCGCAGCACCGGGAACGCCAGCGCTTCGATATCCTCATGGCTGACGTTGAAGCGGCCCGAGACCATTGCGCGCACCTTTGCGCCCGTAATCAGCGCCTGCGCCGCGCGCGGGCTTGCGCCGAGGCGAATCGTCTTCGCCGTGGTTTCGCCCGCCTCCGGGGAGCCCGGCTGCGTGGCGGAGACAAGGCGCATCGTATCCATGACGATTTCGTCGGTGACGGGGATTTCCTTCGCGGTCTGCCGCATCCGCAGAAGTTCCGCGCCGTCCACCACGCCCGCGGCAACCTCGTCCATGGTTTGCTGCGTCATCAGCACGATCTGCTTCATTTCCTCCACCGTCGGGTAGCGCATGATCAGCTTGAACATAAAGCGATCGACCTGCGCCTCCGGCAGCGCGTAGGTACCTTCCTGCTCGATGGGGTTCTGCGTGGCCAGCACGAAGAACGGCTCCTCAAGCCGGTGATCCTTGCCGGAAACGGTCACGATATGCTCCTGCATCGCCTCCAGCAGCGCGCTCTGCGATTTGGGCGTGGCGCGGTTGATTTCGTCCGCAAGCACGATGTGGCTGAAAATCGGGCCGGGGCGGAAGGTGTATTTCGCATTGCCCTGCGCGTCCTTTTCCAGCACGTCGGTGCCGGTGATGTCGGCGGGCATGAGATCGGGCGTAAACTGAATGCGGGAAAAAGGCAGCGAGAACACGCGCCCGAGCGAGCGCACCAGCCGTGTTTTTCCGATTCCCGGCACGCCTTCGAGCAGCACGTTGCCGCCTGCGATCATTGCGATGACCGTCAGTTCGACGATATCCTCCTGCCCGATGATGTCGCGCCCCACCTGCTCAAAGATTTTTTTGCATTTCTCGGCGAACATCCGAACGTCCGCTTCAACGACCATCCTTCGCACACTCCCATCTCGATTATAGTCCGTTGATATAGGCCTGCGCCGCGTCAAGCAGCTCCTGCGGGAACGCCTCGTCCGCAAGCTGCCTGAGATACGCCGCGTAATAATCGCTGTACACCTCGCCGTAGGGGACGGCCCCGGTCGGCCTTTCGCGCCGCTCGGCTGCAATGCGCTGCTCGGCGCCGTTTTCGTCGAGCGCGCCGGGCGTGTAGCCGCCGGCACGAAGCGCTTCGGGCGGGTTGTAGACATATTCCGTTTCGCTGCGCGAAAGCGGTTTTTCCGCCGCTTCGGAAAGCCCCGCGGCGGCAGACGCGCTCTGCGCGCCCGGCTCATAGACCCTGTCCGCGTAGGGATCGTAGCGATCCTCCGCCAAAGGCGCGCCGAGATACTCGCGGATGTAGGTTTCGGCGGCGTCCAGCGCCGTGGCGATCATCCGGGCGTTGTCGCGGCCGCTGTACGCCATCTCTGCGGCGGCCTCCAGCGCGTTGGAAAACATCATCATGCCCTGCCGGAGCTGCTCCTGCCCGTTGTCCCGCAGGGGCTTTGCCAGCGATGCGTTGACGTCATAGGCGAGCTCCATCAGCGCGGCGATCTGCTCCGCGCCCTGCTTCTCGTTCAGCTGCCGGCCCATGCTGTCCAGAATCATCTCTACCACGTCCATGTTCTCGTCGAAAATCGCTTCGCCCAGCAGGCGCAGGCTTTCAAACTCGATCATCGCCGCCATGTAGGTGTCGCGCGGCGTCAGCTCCTGCAGGGTCTGCTGCATTCCATCCATCGCCGTTTGAATTTCCTGCAGGGCGGAAATATCGGCGCGGCCGGCGTCCAGCCGCTCAAGCAGCTCGTCCAGCCGGGCAAGCAGCCGGTCCCTGTCCGCCTCCTCAAGCCCCGCGCCTTCGATTTCGCTGCGCAGCGAGCCGATCATCGCGCGCAGCGCCGCCGATTCCTCGCTCTCCTGCGGCGCAAGCGCAGGAAACGCACGCAGCGCATACGCTTGCGCCCGCTCGGCGGCGCTTTGCGGAATGTGCGGCACGGCGAGAATCAGCGCAAGCAGCACAGCACACGCGGCCATTGCGGGAAACGGCAGCCGGATGCGCAGCGCCTTTGCATCGACGGCCGCAAGGCGGCGCGCCGTATCCTCGCGCTGCATCCTGCACAATACGCTCTCGCTCCCGGCGAACTCCACCGCCGTTGCAGCGCGATCCATTCCGCACAGCGCGTCCAGCCGGCGCGCGACCTGCCGCTTCGTCGGGCGATAGCGCAGAAAAAACAGCGCGGCAGACAGCGCCGCCCATGCCAGCGCCGCAAGCAGCGAAAGCGGCGCGCAGCCGAAGCCGGAGACGCGCCGGACGAGGGCAAGAACGAGCCACACGGGCAAAACAAACACGCCGCCTGTACATGCGGCGCGCACTGCGGCTTCCGCCGCAAACCGGCGATAAAACGGGCGAAATTCCATTGCGATATCCTTTTCAGCGGCGACAGTTCATCAGCTTCACGACGTAATCGACAAAGCGGCGCTCGGCGTCGGTTTTCACTGCATCCTGCATGACGACCATGTTGAAGTTCACCGTCAGCTGCAAATCGTCCACGGCGCGCGTCTGGAAGCGCTTTGCGTCCAGATTGCGCGGCGGCAGGCAGAAGGAGATATAGTCCGCATGAGCGATCAGCTCCATCGCCTGATCCCACTCGGAGCCGTCGAGCATGATGCGCGGGGCGCAGCCGACGCTTTCAAGCTGCTGCTGCAAAAGGCGCATCACGTCCGGGTCGCTGTTGACGAGAATCACCTTGGCTTTTTTCAGGTCGCTCATGGCGAGCGACGTTTTTTTGCTCAGCGGGTGCTTCGCCGACATCAGCGCGTGCAGCGGCGATTCCCGATGAAAGAGCACCTGCAAGTCGGGGTCGGCGATTTCGCCGAAATACAGGCCGATCGTTTCGTGATAATCCTGAAGCGCGCTGTGCAGCTCTTTGAGCGCGTAGTAATGCGTAATCAGGGAGACGTCCGGGTTATCGAGCACGAAGCGCGAGAGAAAATCGCGCGGGAAAAAGCTCAGCAGCCCCCACGTCATGCAGACCTCCACGCACATCTCGCGCTGCTCGGCAGCCTTCCGCACGTTGCTGACGATCATCTCGTGCCGGCGGAGATAATCGTTGGCATAGCGGGCGAGCATCTGCCCGGCGGGGGTGAGCGTCACGCCCGAACGCATCCGGACAAACAGCGTCACGCCAAGCTCCGCCTCCAGCTTGTCCATGGATTTGACCAGCCCCGGCACGGAAAAGAACAGCCGCTTTGCGGCCGCGTTGAAGCTGCCCGTATTGCATACCTCGACAAAATACTGGATCTGCTTGATATCCATAGCTGCCTCCGGATTGTCTCTGTCGCTGCGTTTGCGCGCCCGACGGCGCAATGCGCCGAAAAAAATGACCCATTTGCGGCCTTTACAGGCAAAATCCGCCGCCTCATGAAAGAGACGGCGGACCATACCGTTTTTTTGCGCTTTCAGGTCAGCAGGGATTTTGCACCCTGCTCGCCGTCAGTTTTTGATTAAACCGGGATCAGGAGGTCTTGTGGGAGAACGCATCCATGATGCCGCCGGCGATCGCCTGGCAGTCAACCGTCGCGCCGGAAACGGCGTCAACGCTCATGCTCTGCGCTTCGATGATCATGTTGGTGAAGGTTTCAAACTGTTCATCGCTCATGTACATGTTGGAACGGCCTTCGCCCACGGTGATCGCCACGAGCTTCTTATCCTTGATGGTGTAGATGACCTCGAACGGATCGTGGAGGCCCTGGCACATCACGGAGTAGTCGCCGTCTTCAGCCTCGGCCCAGGGAGCGCTCGCGCCGCCGCCGGTGGTGGGCTTGAGGTCGGCGCGGCCGCCGAGCATGGTGTCAACCGCAGCACGGCCGGAGGCAATCGCCTCGTGGAGGTAGGTGCCGTTCTGGTAGAGGTTGCAAACGAGGGAGCCGAGTTCGCCGGCGGAGTAGAGACCCTCGATGGGCTGATCGTCCCAGTTGAGAACCTGACCCTTGATGTTGCGCTTCGCGCCGCCGGAGCAGGCGGGCATCGCCGGGAGTTCTTCGATGGCATAGAACGGGCCCTGCTCGATCTTCGCCATGGTGGTGATGTCGCGGCCGAAATCGGTGTCTTCACCGGCGTCAACCATCGCGTTGAACTTTTCAACCTCGGCCTTGAGCGTCGCAGGATCCTTGCCGATCTTCTCGGCGAGTTCTTCGATGGTGTCGGCCTTGATGATCCAGCCCTTTTCCAGCTCGACGGAGTTGTCGGCGGACCAGGAGTACGGCTCGCGGCAGGTCACCGGCCAGCCGATCCAAGCGTTGACCAGCGGCTGCGCCTTGAAGCAGTTGTCGTCCATGATCATGTGGACAGGCTGCATGCGGGCGATCGGCACGTCAACGTACTTGCCGTGCTCGTAGTACTTCATGTGCTGGCGCTGATAGGAGCGCGCTTCGTCGTAGTAGCGGGTGCCGTCCTTGGCAACTTCCATCCAGGCGCCGTGCGCCATATAGAACTGGCGGATGAACGCGGTCTCGTAATCCGGAACCTTGATGCCGTGGAAGTAGCCGCAGGACATGGTCTGGCCGTCCATGTGCCACATCTGCGCGCCAATGGCCATTTCCATCTTGACGCCATCGCCCTTGACGTACGGGGAGCCGCCGTTGATGATGCGGTCGCCGCCGTTGAAGTGACGATACATTTCCTGGTTGCCTTCGTAGCCGCCGGTGCAGAGCAGGACGCCCTTGCGCGCCTTGGAGTAGAAGATGGTGCCGTCCGCCTTTTCGACGCCGACGCCTTCGACCTTCTTGGTCACGGCATCCTGCACGAGGCAGCAGACGCGATGCTGATAGCGCGGGTTGGCGCCGCGATAGCGGGCAGCCTTGTCAAAGCCGTTCCAGCAGCCGCCGTTTTCAAACGCCTTGCCGCCGTTCTTGTCGCGGAAGTGGCCGGTAGCGCCGATGAAGTCAGCACCGGGCAGGTCCGGGAATTCGACGAGCAGGGTGCCCCAGCGCAGCGCGCCGCCGCCGGAGTAACCGACTTCGTAATCGACGGGCTCCAGAGCAGCCTGGATCCACTCAAGGTCGGTGGCGAATTCGTTCGTGAGCCAGTTGAAGTCTTCTTCGGGGATGACATGCGGCTCGTTCATCGCGCGCATGTAGGTGCGCCAGGTTTCCAGGTCGTTGGGGTCAACGAAGATGACGCACTGGCCGGAGGCGATCGCCTGGCCGCCGGCGTTGGCTTCGTCGGAGTTGTCGTAGATGGCGACGTCAACGTTGTGGTCGATTTCGTAGGCTTCGATGTACGCAGCAGTGCCGGCCATGCCGTAGCCGCAGATCACGATGTCGTGCTCCTCGTCCCACTTGACGTTCTGGCTCGCGACGACCCAGCTGCTCGAATTTTTGTATTCGGCGGTTTCTTCGGCCTTGGCGTCGAGCGCTTTCGCGCCGAGCAGGCTGATGCCCGCAGCGCTCATAGCGGCAGTTTTCAGGAAGTCTTTACGGGAAATGTTTTTTGCCATGACGATCCCCTTCCATAGTAGAAATGATATCGGCATCCAATGATTGCCTGTGAGAATTTTATCATGACTGTGGAATTGGTTCAATCGTTTTCACTGATTCGATTTTATTCCGCATATACCTTTGGTTAATATGATTTTTTGTCAAAATTGCAGTAGAACTGCTGTTTATTTCACATTCGCCGCGATATTCTGCATTCCTGCCGCGCGCCGATTGCAAAACGGTTCGCATTTGCCAGTTTTTTCATAAACTAATTCGACACACCGCGCCCCGCCGGTTTTGCATCTGCTTCGAGCGCGCTGGCGCGCGGGGAGGGCTTGCGTGCAGCGCGCAGGGAAAAGCGCGAGGGGGCGGAGCGTGAAAGCGAGGATGGGGGTGGAAAGCGCGGCGTGGGCGGGGGAGGATTTTGAGAGGTAAGAAGGTGGGAGTGGCAGGATGTTTTTTTAGCTGAGAGACAAGAGGAAATGAAAAACGGCTTCCGCGGCTGCGCGAAGAATGCATCTCCCGCTGCTCCCACACGCCGCACCCCCTGCCCCGTCTCCGCAAAAAACGGCTTTCTTGGGGGTGCGAGAAAAAGCAGAATGCGCGCAGCTAAAGCGGCTATGCGGGAAGAAGTGCGGTTTCGGATGAAAGAGCGTTGTGAAAGGCGCGGCGTGAGCGGGTGTGTGCGGGTGCTTTTGCGAGGCGCGAAGGCGAAAGCGGCAGGATGTTTTTTAGGCGAGAAACAAGAGAAAATGAAAAAATGGCTTCCGGGGCTGCACGAAGAACGCATTTCCCGCCCGCCCCCTACACGCAGCATACCCTTCCCCCTCTCCGCAAAAAAACGGATTGCTTGGGGCGAGAGGAAAAGCGGAAGTGTTGCGATTCAAGCGGATATGCGGGAAGAAGTGCGGTTTCGGATGAAAGAGAGATGGGAAAAGGCGCAGCGTGAGCGGGTGTGCGCAATTGCTTTTACGAGGCGCAAAGGAGAAAGCGGCAGGATGTTTTTTTAGTTGAGAGACAAGAGGAAATGAAAAACGGTTTCCGGGAATGCGCGAAGAATGCATCTCCCGCTGCTCTCACGCGCTGCACGCCCTTCCCCCTCTCCGCAAAAACGGCTTTCTTGGGGGCGCGAAAAGCAGAATGCGCCGCGGCTTAAGTGGCTATGCGGGAAGAAGTGCTGTTTCGGATGTAAGAGAGTTGGAAAGGCGCAGTGTGAGCGGTGGCTTTTGCGAGGTGCGAAGGACGCAGGATAAAGCGACAGAAGGGATTCAGGAAAAAGAGAAGTGGGATAAAAAAACGGATTACTTGGGGCGCGAGAAAAAAAGCATTCCCTGCTTCGGCAGAATATTACGAAAGAAAAACAAGCTGGGACGATGCCATCCTCGTCCGCTCCCACGCGCCGCACACCCTTCCCCCTCTCCGCAAAAAAACGGATTGCTTGGGGCGAGAGGAAAAGCGGAGGTGTTGCGATTTAAGCAGCTATGTGGGAAGAAGTGCGGTTTCGGATGAAAGAGCGTTGTGAAAGGCGCGGGCGGGACTTTTGAGATGCGCGAAGGAGAAAGCAGCAGGATGGGGTTTGCGGTGAGAGATAAAAGAAAATGAAAGAAACGGCTTTCTTGGGGGAGCGCGAGGGGGCCTTCTTTCTCCAGAAAGAAGACCC
>CAZKJW010000069.1:0-12310 GCA_964553125.1 uncultured Oscillospiraceae bacterium | reverse complement strand
CGCTGCGTTTGAGGGGGAGAAGGCGCTATGCGCCGTAAGGCTGGCGAGCGGCGCGCGCGAGGAAGTCGCGGCGGCGTTTGTGGCGATTGGCCGCGAACCCGACACCGCGCTGGTGCGCGGGCAGCTGGAAATGGACGCGCAGGGCTTCATTTTGGCGGGAGAGGATTGCCGCACGAGCGCGCCGGGCGTGTTTGTCGCCGGGGACGCGCGCGCAAAGCGCCTGCGGCAGATCGTTACGGCGGCGGCGGACGGCGCGATTGCGGCTGCGCAGTGCGTGGACGCGCGGCTGTGAGCGCTTCCTCCGGCCGGCTTTATGAAAGTTTTTTTGAAAAAGATGCAAAAAATGCGTGACGAATGCGCAGATGTGTGGTATTATGGTACGTAATCTGCCTTGCGCATTTTACGCGCAAGGCTTTTTTTGGACGATAATCGGAGGTTTATTCTTATGAGAACGATCGGTACCGTCGTGCGCGGCGTCCGCGCGCCTATTTTTCAGGCTGGCGACGATCTTGCCAGCGAGGTCGCAAAGGCTGTCTTTGCCGCTTCCGAGGAGGCGAACGCGCCCCTGCGCGACCGTGATGTGGTCGCGGTGACCGAATCCGTCGTCGCCCGCACGCAGGGCAACTATGCCACGCTGGAGCAAATCGCCGCCGATGTGCGCGCGAAGATCCCCGCGGGCGAGGATGGCAAGCGCACGGCCGCCATTGTGTTCCCGATTCTGAGCCGCAACCGCTTCTCGCTCCTGCTCAAGGGCATTTCCATGGGCGTGGATAAGCTGTATATTGTGCTCAAATACCCGTCCGACGAGGTGGGCAACGAGCTGATCAGCCTGGACAAGCTGGAAGAAAAGGGCGTCGATCCCTATCGCGACGTGCTGACGGAAGCGAAATACCGCGAGCTGTTCGGCGAGCAGGTGCTGCATCCCTTCACCGGCATGGATTACGTGCGGCTCTATCGCGAATACGCGCCCAACAGCGAGATCCTTCTTGCAAACGACGCGCGCGCCGTGCTTCCCTACACGAAGGACGTCATCGCGTGCGATATCCACACTCGCGCCCGCACGGTGCGCCTGCTTAAGACCGCCGGCGCGCGCACGGCGCTTTCGCTGGCCGATCTGCTCAACGCGCCGGTCAACGGCAGCGGCTATAACCCCAACTTCGGCCTCTACGGCTCGAACATGGCCACCGACGATTCCGTCAAGCTCTTCCCGCGCGACTGCGAGCAGTTTGTGGAAAAGCTCGCCGGGCTGCTGCGCGAGGGCAGCGGCAAGCAGGTGGAAGTGATGGTGTACGGCGACGGCGCGTTCAAGGATCCCGTCGGCGGCATCTGGGAACTGGCCGACCCGGTCGTTTCCCCGGCCTACACCGAGGGGCTTGACGGCCGCCCGAACGAGATCAAGCTCAAGTACCTTGCCGATACCCAGCTGCGCGGCGAAGACCGCGAGCAGGCCGCCGAGGACGCCAAGAAGGCGATTCGCGCCAAGGCCGCGTGCCTCACCGGTCAGATGGCTTCGCAGGGCACCACGCCCCGCCGCCTGACCGACCTGCTCGGCTCGCTCTCCGACCTCACCAGCGGCTCCGGCGACAAGGGCACGCCCATCGTCTGGATTCAGGGCTACTTCGACAACTACGCCGAGGAGTGACGGACAGCGATGTTTTTCCGGCGCGGCGCGCCGAAAAAAATATCCGCCGCATTTTCTAAATGTGCAGGAAACCGTCTATCATGAACCGTCCGCAGGGACGGTTCTTTTTTTGTGCGGCGGCAGATTCCGCGCGCGGCGCAGGGGGCGCGGCGCGGCGTTCGCCCTTGCGTGCGGCGGGAGGCAAACCCTTGCAGGGCAATGCTTTGACGCGAATTATTCAAGGCGCGGCGACACGCGAAATGCATTCATTCCGGCAGAAATTTCCGACAAAAAGAACGGGCGCGATTCGGTGAATCTTTTTTGGAAAATTTTGTTTTTTGCATCTTGACATGAAAAAACTTGCAGCGTATTATAAATCCTTGTTTTCCGAAAGGGGGAAAAACTACTATGCAGAATTGCGCGATCGTCGGGATTTGCTGGGGCGACGAGGGAAAGGGCCGCATGGTCGATTACCTTGTGCCGCACTATGGAACCGTTGTCCGCTATCAGGGCGGAAACAACGCCGGACATACCATCGTGACCGATCAGGGCGAATTCAAGTTAAATCTGATTCCTTCCGGCATCTTGCATCCGGACAAGGTGAATTTGCTTGGCGCCGGCTGCGTGGTGGATATTCAGCACCTTGTGAACGAAATGGACGCGCTGCGCGCGCGCGGCGTCGTTATCACGCCGGAGAATCTGCGCGTGTCCGATCGCGCCGTCGCCGTGCTGCCCATCTCTCCCATGGAGGACAAGCTGGAGGAAAAGCGGCTGGGAAAGAGCGGCTACGGCTCCACGCAGCGCGGCATTGCGCCGGCTTACGCCGACAGGGCCTTCAAAAAAGCGCTGCGCATGGGCGACCTGCTGCGCGAGAAGGCGCTGGAGGAGCACCTGCACAGGCTTGTCGAGTGGAAGAACGCCGTGACCGTGCCGGGCTACGGCTGCGAACCCTTCCGCTATGACGAACTGCTCGCCTTCTGCCGCGAATACGGCGAAAAGCTGCGCCCCTACATCTGCGACGCGAACCGCCTGCTGGAGGAGCGCGGCGAAAAGGGCATTCTTTTTGAGGCGCAGCTCGGCGCGCTGCGCGATCTGGATTACGGCATTTACCCCTACACGTCTTCCTCCACGCCGCTGGCGGCGTATGCGCCGATTGGCTGCGGCTGCCCGACGGTGAAGGTTGAGCGCGTTGTGGGCGTTGTGAAGGCGTATTCGACGTGCGTGGGCGCGGGGCCGTTCGTCGGCGAGCTTGAAGGCGACGAGGCGGTGAAGCTGCGCGACGCCGGGCATGAATACGGCGCGGCGACCGGCCGTCCCCGCCGTGTGGCGTGGATGGACGTTGTGGCGGCGCGCTACGGCGTGAAAATTCAGGCGGCGACGGAGCTTGCGCTGACGAAGCTGGACGTGCTGGACATTTACGACGAGATTCCCGTCTGCGTCGGCTACAGGCTGCACGGCGAGGTGATCCGCGATTTCCCCTATACCGCCGATCTGGACGAGTGCGAGCCGGTCTATGTGACCCTGCCCGGCTGGCATTGCGACACGACGAAGTGCCGCACGTTTGAACAGCTGCCGCGTCAGGCGCAGGAATACGTGCTCTTCCTTGAAAAGGAGCTGGGCTGCCGGATTCCGTTCGTGTCTGTCGGCGCGGAGCGCGACTCGATGATTCTTCGGTGAAAAAGCGATGAGCAAGCCTTTTTATGAATCCCCGCTGGAGGGACGATATGCAAGCGAAGCGATGCGCCGGGTGTTTTCGCCCGACCATCGCTACGGCACGTGGCGCAGGCTGTGGCTGGCGCTGGCGGAAGCGGAGCATGAGCTCGGCCTGCCGGTGACGGAGGCGCAGCTTGCGCAGCTACGCGCGCATCTGGACGATATCGACTACGACGCCGTGCATGCCTACGAGGTCAAGGTGCGCCACGACGTAATGGCGCATGTGCTCGCGCTGGGCGATCTGTGCCCCGAGGCGCGGCCGATCATTCATCTGGGCGCAACCAGCTGCTATGTGACGGACAACGCGGATCTGCTGCTTCTGCGCGAGGCGCTGGGGATTGTCCGCGGAAAAATCTGCGAGGCGCTGACCGCGCTGGGCGATTTCGCCCTGAAAACCAAGGACATGCCCTGCCTTGGACTGACGCATCTTCAGGCGGCGCAGCCGATCACGGTGGGCCGCCGCGCGGCGTGCTGGGCGCAGGATTTTCTTCAGGATCTCGACGATCTCGACGCGCTGCTGCCTTCCGTCAAGCTGCTGGGCTGCCGCGGCGCGACGGGCACGCAGGCGAGCTTCCTCGACCTATTCGACGGCGACGCGGAGAAGGTCGAAGCGATGGAAAAGAAAATCAGCGAAAAGCTGGGCGGGCTGCCGGTGTTCCCCGTGTCGGGGCAGACGTACCCGCGCAAGCTCGACGCGCGCATTCTGAATCTGCTCTCGTCGCTGGGTGTGAGCTGCTATCGCTTCGCGCAGGACGTGCGGCTGCTGCAATCGCGCGGCGAAATGGAAGAACCCTTCGGCGCCTCGCAGATCGGCTCCTCGGCGATGGCGTATAAGCGCAACCCCATTCGCGCAGAGCGCGTCTGTTCGCTGGCGCGCCACCTGATCGCGCTTTCGCAGGATGCGGCGATGACCGCCTGCACGCAGTGGTGCGAGCGCACGCTGGACGATTCCGCCAACCGGCGCATCGCGCTGCCGGAGGCGTTCCTCACGGCCGACGCGGCGCTGGACGTGGTGATCTACATCGCCCGCGGGCTGACGGTGTATCCGAAAATGTGCGAGAAGAACCTGCGCGAGTCGCTGCCGTTTATCGCGACGGAAAACATCATGATGGAAGCCGTCAAAAAGGGCGGCGACCGGCAGAACGCGCACGAGCGCATCCGCGAGCATTCGCAGGCCGCGGCCGTGCGCATGAAACAGGAGGGCGCGCCGAACGACCTGCTTTCGCGCATCGCGCAGGATGACCAGCTGCCGCTCTCCATGGACGACCTCGGGACGCTGCTTGATCCCGCGAAATACGTGGGGCTTGCGCCCGAACAGACCGAACACTTCGTGCGGGACGCGCTCCGTCCCGCCGTTGGCGACGCCGGATGCAAGGACGCCGGCGAAGTGACAATATAACAAATCAGGCTCAGCCCCTGCGCGGCAGCTTTCGCGCAGGGGCTTCCCATGCAGACACAGCGGAAAGGGTGGAAAACTTCATGACCAAATACATCTTCGTAACCGGCGGCGTGGTTTCGGGTCTGGGCAAGGGCGTAACCGCCGCATCCCTCGGAAGGCTGCTCAAGGCGCGCGGCTTCAAGGTGGCTTCGCAGAAGCTCGACCCGTATATGAACGTCGATCCGGGCACGCTCAACCCCATCCAGCACGGCGAGGTGTTCGTCACCGAGGACGGCGCGGAAACCGATCTGGATCTCGGCCACTATGAGCGCTTCATCGACGAGAACCTGACGAAGTTTTCCAACCTCACCAGCGGCAAGGTCTACTGGACGGTGCTCAACCGCGAGCGTCGCGGAGAGTATCTCGGGCAGACCGTGCAGATCATTCCGCATGTAACGAACGAAATCAAGGCGTTCATCCGCGCGGGCGCGCGCACGACGAAGGCTGACGTGCTCATCACCGAGATCGGCGGCACGATCGGCGATATCGAGAGCCAGCCGTTTCTGGAGGCGATTCGCCAGTTCAGCAGCGAGGTGGGGCGCAATAACTGCCTGTTCATTCATGTGACGCTCGTGCCGTTTTTGCAGGCGTCGGGTGAGTTCAAGTCCAAGCCCACGCAGCATTCCGTCAAGGAGCTGCAGGCCATGGGCATCGCGCCGGACGTGATCGTGGCGCGCGTGGACGAGCCGATGGACGAGGAGCTCAAGCGCAAGATTGCGCTTTTCTGCAACGTCAAGCCCGACTGCGTCATCGAGAACCGCACGCTTTCCTCGCTGTATGAAGCGCCGCTGATGCTTCAGCATGAGGGGCTGGACAGGGTGGCGTGTCGCGCGCTGCGGCTCAAGGGCCATGAACCGGATCTGACCGAATGGGTAGAAATGGTCAAAAGCGTTCACAACACGCGCAGAACCGTGCGCATTGCCGTCTGCGGCAAATACATCCGCCTGCACGACGCGTATATGTCCATCGTCGAGGCGCTGGCGCACGCGGGCTTCAAGCTGGGAACCGCTGTGGAAATCGCATGGATTGACAGCGAGGACGTGACCGACGAAACCGCGCCCAAGCTGCTGGGCGACTGCGCGGGCGTGCTGGTGCCGGGCGGCTTCGGAACCCGCGGCATTGAGGGCATGATCTGCGCCTGCCGCTGGGCGCGCGAGAACAACGTGCCGTATTTCGGCATTTGTCTGGGAATGCAGGTGAGCGTGATCGAGTATGCGCGCTCCGTGTGCGGCCTGAAGGACGCGAACTCCCGCGAGTTCACGCGCCGCCGCAGCAACCTCGTCATCGACTTCATGCCCGGCCAGAACGACGAAATCGAGAAGGGTGGCACAATGCGGCTGGGCGCGTATCCCTGCCGCATCGCCGAGGGCACGAAGCTGTATGAATGCTACGGCTGCGCCGATATTTCCGAACGGCATCGCCACCGCTACGAATACAACAACCGCTTCCGTGAAACGTTGGAAAACGCGGGCCTCGTCTGCTGCGGCGTTTCGCCTGATGATCGCATCGTGGAGGCCGTGGAGCGCAAGGGCGCGCGCTTCCATATCGGCGTGCAGTTCCATCCCGAGTTCAAGAGCCGCCCGAACCGCGCGCATCCGCTGTTTGTGGGCTTCGTGCAGGCGGCAATGGACGTTTCAAAAGAGGAGAACGCATAACCCTTGGCGAATACTCGCCGAAAACAAAAGGAGAAAACAACAGAACCATGCAGACGAATCAGAAACGCCGCTTCAGCGCGACGCCCGTGGGAGTGATTGTGATGGCGCTGTGCGCAACCTGCCTGTGGGGCAGCGCCTATCCGATGGTAAAAATCGGATACGCCGCCTTCGGCGTGGCGGGCGGACAGACCTTCTCCCAGATGCTTTTCGGCGGGCTTCGCTTCGCGCTTGCGGGCGTGATGATTCTTTGCAGCTGCGCGCTTTCGGGGAAGAAAAGCCTGCTGCCAAAGCGTGAAAACTGGTGGATGGTGTGCAAACTGAGCTTTGTTTACACGATTTTGCAGTACGTGCCGTATTACATCTCGATTTCGCAGCTGACCGGCATGAAGAGCGCCATTATCGGCGCGAGCAGCGGATTTTTCGCCATTCTGTTCGGCAGCCTGATTTTCCGCACGGAAAAGCTGACGGCGCGCAAGCTCGTCGGCTGCCTGCTGGGCTTTGCAGGCGTGGTGACGGTGAATCTGGGCGGCAGCTTCGGCGGCGGGTTCCGCGTCGGCGCGGAAGGGCTCATGTTCGTCAAGGCGATGATGTCCGCGCTGGGCGCGGTGCTGATGAAGCGCTACTCCAAGCGGGACGACGCCGTTACGCTTTGCGGCTGGCAGTTCCTTGTCGGTGGCGCGGCGATGGCGCTCGTCGGCGTGCTCGGCGGCGGAACGCTTGCACCGGACGGCCTGCGCGCGTGGCTGATCTTTGCGTATCTGTGCTTCGTCTCCGCGGGCGGCTACGGGTTGTGGAGCCTGCTGCTGCGGGATAACCCCGTTTCGCGCGTGGTGGTGTGGCAGTTCATGACGCCCGTGTTCGGCACGCTGCTGAGTATGCTGCTGCTGCGCGAGCGCGCGCTTTCGTGGACGTTCCCGGCGGCGCTGGTGCTGGTGTGCTGCGGCATCCTGACGGTGAATTTCCGCAAGGGCGCAAAATAACGCCGCTGCGCTTGCGTGCGTTGCTTCGGGAAGCGCGGCTGATCCATCGGCGGGCGGCGGATGAAATTTTCCCGCGCCATGCGCGGAAAAAATGGCGTCCGCCGCCGCGAAAAGCAAGGAATTGCTTGACTTTGCAGCGTCTGTTTGCTATACTGTTACGTGGCGCATTTTGCCATGCGTAATGTGATACGGGAGGAAGAACCATGAATTCCAGCATGGAAAAAATTTCCAGCAACAAGGTAAAACTCCGCCTCGAACTTGAGGCCGAGGCGTTTGAAGAAGCAGTACAGAAGGCATATTTGAAGATGCGCGGCCGCATCAACGTTCCGGGCTTCCGTAAGGGCAAGGCGCCCCGCGTGGTGATCGAGCGCATGTACGGCGAAGGCGTGTTCTACGAAGAGGCGTTCGATATCGTGTTCCCGGACATGTATCGCGCCGCCGTGGAAGAGAATCATCTGGAAGTGGTCGACCAGCCTTCCGTCGATGTTGAAACGATGGAAAAGGGCCAGAACCTCGTGGTGACTGCCGAAGTGTTCGTCAGCCCCGACGTGGAACTTGGCGCGTATAAGGGACTGGACGTCCAGCGCGAAACCGATGAAGTGGGCGACGAAGCCGTCGAACACGAAATCGAGCAGGTTCGCCAGCGCAACGCGCGTGAAATCGAAGTCGAAGACCGCGCTGTGCAGGACGACGACATCGTGAACCTCGACTACGCCGGCACCGTTGACGGCGTGGCCTTTGAAGGCGGCACCGCGCAGGGTCAGAACCTGACGATCGGCTCCGGCTCCTTCATCCCCGGCTTTGAAGAGCAGATGGTCGGCATGAAAATCGGCGAAGAAAAAGACCTGAACGTCACCTTCCCCGAGGAGTATCACGCCAAGGAACTGGCCGGCAAGCCCGCTGTGTTCCACGTGAAGGTCAACGCCATCCACGTGCGCGAGCTGCCCGCGCTTGACGACGAGTTCGCCAAGGACGTGAGCGAATTTGACACGCTGGACGAATATAAAAACGACGTCCGGGCTAAGCTGGAAGAGCAGGCCAAACAGCAGGCCGACGCGCAGTTTGAAAACGCGCTGGTCGAGGCCGTCGTGAAGGAATCCAAGATGGATATCCCCAGCGCGATGATCGAGAGCAAGCTGGACGAGAAGATCCGCGATCTGGCGATGCGCATGGCTTATCAGGGAATGCGCTTTGAGGACTTCCTCAAGTACACCGGTCAGACGGAAGCGCAGGTGCGCGAACAGTTCCGCGACGAAGCGACCGATCTGCTCAAGGGAGAGCTGGTGATCAAGGCCATCCGCAAGGCGGAGAACCTCGAGCCGACGCAGGAAGAAATCGACGAAGTGACCGCGCGCTATGCCAAGGCCACCGGCAAGGAAGTCGAAGAATTCAAGAGCGGTCTCAACGAGCAGCAGCTTGAGTATATCAAAGAGGACGCCGCCACCATCGCTGTGCTGAACCTGCTGAAGAAGGAAGCGAAAAAGGCGGAATGACGCTGATCCCGCGCTCAAAAGCGCTGCGGGAGAAACGCAAAGCAAAAGCCGAAGGGGTCGTCGGAGGGCCGCGACCCCTTTCTTTTCATATTGAGCAACTATCAAACCGTATGGAACGGGAAGGTGCTTCCCGGCCAAAGGAGGGTGAAACATGAGCCTGGTACCGATCGTAGTTGAACAGACAAACCGCGGCGAACGCTCCTATGACATTTACTCCCGACTGCTCAAGGACAGGATCGTGTTCCTTGGCGGGGAAATCTACGACGAAATGGCCAACCTGATCGTCGCGCAGATGCTTTTCCTTGAAATGGAAAACCCGGACGCCGATATTTCGCTCTACATCAACAGTCCCGGCGGCTCGGTCACGGCGGGCATGGCGATTTTTGACACCATGCGCTATATCAAGCCGCAGGTGCGCACGGTGTGCGTGGGCATGGCCGCGTCGATGGGCGCGTTCCTGCTGATGGCGGGCGAAAAAGGCAAGCGCTTTGCGCTGCCCAATGCCGAAGTGATGATTCATCAGCCCTCCGGCGGCGCGCAGGGGCAGGCGACGGACGTGACCATTCATGCCGAATGGCTGCTGAAAACCAAGAAGAAGATGAACCGCCTCATGAGCGAAATGAGCGGCCAGCCGCTGGAAATCATCGAGCGGGATGTGGAGCGCGATCATTTCATGAGCGCTGAAGAAGCGCTTCGCTACGGCATCATCGATCAGATTTATCAGCCGCGCGCGGCAGTAAGGGGCTAATATGGCGACAAGCAAAGACAACGGCATCAAGTGTTCCTTCTGCGGCAAGCGGCAGGATCAGGTGCAGAAACTGGTGGCCGGGCCGGGCGTGTATATCTGCAACGAGTGCATCATGCTCTGCCACGACATCATTTCCGAGGATATGGGCGAGAAGCGCGATTTCCAGCAGGGCGCGCTGCCCAAGCCGACGGAGATCAAGGCGATTCTCGATCAGTACGTCATCGGTCAGGACGCTGCCAAGAAGGCGCTGGCCGTCGCCGTGTACAATCACTATAAGCGCATCAACGCGCCCGCCGGCAAGGCCGACGGCGTGGAGCTGCAAAAGAGCAACATCCTCATGATGGGCCCGACCGGCTGCGGCAAGACGTTCCTTGCGCAGACGCTCGCCAAGATTCTCAATGTGCCCTTCGCCATCGCCGATGCGACCAGCCTCACCGAGGCCGGCTATGTGGGCGAGGACGTCGAGAACATTCTGCTGCGCCTGATTCAGAACGCCGACTACGACGTCAACGCCGCGCAGCGGGGCATCATCTACATCGACGAAATCGACAAGATCACCCGCAAGAGCGAGAACACGTCCATCACCCGCGACGTCAGCGGCGAGGGCGTGCAGCAGGCGCTGCTGAAAATTCTGGAAGGCACCGTTGCCAGCGTTCCGCCGCAGGGCGGCCGCAAGCATCCGCATCAGGAGTTTATCCAGATTGACACGACGAACATCCTCTTCATCTGCGGCGGCGCGTTCGATGGGCTGGAGAAGATCATCGAAAACCGCATCGGCAAAAAGACCCTCGGCTTCGGCGCGGAGGTCAAGAGCGAGCAGGATAAGGACATCGGCGAGACCCTGCGCCAGATCCGTCCGGAGGATCTGCTCAAGTTCGGCCTGATTCCCGAATTTGTGGGCCGTCTGCCGGTCGTCGTCACGCTCGACAAGCTCGACGAGGACGCGCTTGTGCGCATCCTGACCGAGCCGAAAAACGCGCTTGTGCGCCAGTACGCCAAGCTGATGTCCATGGATGATGTGGAGCTGGAGTTTACGGATGGGGCGCTTCGCGCCATCGCGCATCAAGCCATCGAGCGCAAGAGCGGCGCGCGCGGTCTCCGGTCGATCATCGAGGGCATCCTGATGGATATCATGTTCGAGCTGCCGATCCGCGAGGACGTGAAGAAATGCATCGTCACGGAAGAAACCGTGCGCGAGCACAAAACGCCCGAGCTGGAGCTGGAAACGTCTCCCATCGTGCGCAACCGCCGTGCGCAGTCGGCGCTGAAAGCCGAGCCGTCTGCGACGAGCGACGCAGTCTGAGCTTTCCCGACCGACCCAAGACGGGAGGACTACCGATGAAGCAGGCTTTGAAACGCATTCTTCTGGTTTCGCTGTGTCTGATGCTGGCTCTGCCGCAGATCGTTTCGGCGGAGAGCGGCGAGTCGGCCATTATCGACAAGTATCTCGAGCAGCGCGAGGCGGAGATTACGCCGTCCCCGTCGCCGGTTCCCACGGCCACGCCGAAGCCCACCGTCGCCCCCACTGCAAAGGCGACTGCCACTGCTAAGGCAACCGCTACCGCGCAGGCGACTGTGAAGCCCGCGGCGACAGCCGCCGCAACGCTTGAACCCACGGCGACAGCCGCGCCTTCCGCGACCGCAGCGGCAACGCTTGTGCCGGCGACAACGGCCGCGCCGAGCGCGTCGCCCGCGCCCTCCGACGAGGGAACGCTGCGCACGCTGCACAAGGGCTCCTACGGCAGCGACGTGGAAGCGCTTCAGGAAGCGCTGACCGCGCTGGGATTTTTCACCTCCCGCGTGGATGGTCAGTTCGGCGTCCGCACAGAGCGCGCGCTGAAGAAATATCAGAAGGCGCGCGGGCTGGAGGCGGATGGCGTTCTGGGCGCGGAAACGCGCCGCACGCTTGCCGAGGACGGCTATGAAATGCCCGAGTGGTACCCCGACGTGTTCCCGGACGGCTTTGAGCGCTATCTGGAGATGGGCACGAAGGGCATGGACGTTCGCGCCGTGCAGGAGAAGCTGATCGAAAAGGGATACCTCACCGGGCGCGCCGATCACATCTACGGCAAAAAGACGCGCGATGCGGTGAAGCAATTCCAGCAGGAGAACGGTCTGCGCGCCGACGGCGTGTGCGGCCCCAAAACGCTTCTGCTGCTGATGGACTAAGCAGAAGATTTACAAGCCCCTCTTTCTTTTTGCAGCGTGCAAGGAAAAGAGGGGCTTTGACGTATCATTGCGGGAAGAAGGCCGCGGTCACGCGGCACAAAAAACGAGGAGGCAGAAACATGGTGAGGCACATCATTCTCTGGAAAATCAAGAGCGAATTCTCCGAGGAGCAGAAGGCGGAAGTCAAGCGCAGCGTGAAGGCGGGGCTGGAAGGGCTGTTCGGGCAGATTCCGGGGCTGACGGCCGTGCAGGTGCGCACGGAAGGGCTGGAAACCTCGTCGGCCGACATGATGCTCGACACGACGTTTGAAACGTTTGAGGCGTATCAGGGCTACAAAAATCATCCGGCGCATCTGGCCGTGGCGAACGGCGTGGTGCGGCCGAACGTCGAAACGCGGCTCTGCATGGATTACGAAGAATAAAGGTGTTTTTTTCGGGCGCAGAGCGCCGGATAAGAACGCGGGAAAAGCGGCTCCGTGAGGGGCCGTTTTTT
>CAZKJW010000068.1:5812-12746 GCA_964553125.1 uncultured Oscillospiraceae bacterium | reverse complement strand
TCACCGGATGAAATCCGTCCGGTTGCCGCGCTCCGTTTCCGGAAGCGGCACGCCGGCGGCGCGCCCCGCCTGCATACACTTGAGCAGCCACGCCATATTCCGCGCAAGGTTGCGCATGGTTTGCAGACCTTCTGCGTCCTGCTCCGCATCGCCGATGGCGCAGCCGTGGACCATGTTCCAGTAAGTTGAGCCGACGACGGGCATTTGCGAGATGCCGAAATATTTGTTCAGCGCGTCGAACGAAGCGGAGCTTCCTCCGCGCCGCGCCACTGCCACGGATGCACCCGGCTTGAACGCGAACGCGCGCCCGCTGCTGTAAAACACGCGGTCAAGGAACGAGAGAATGCGGCCGCTCGGGTGCGCGTAGTAGACCGGCGTGCCGAAAATAAAGCCGTCCGCTTCCTTGGCTTTGGCGATGAACGCGTTCACCGCGTCGTCGCGGAAGATGCAGCCGTCCTCCGAGCAGCGGCCGCAGTCGATGCAGTCGCGCACGGGCGCGCCGCCAAGCTGGAAAATCTCGTATTCGATTCCCTCTTTCTCCAGCTGCGCGCCGGCTTCCAGCAGGGCGCGGTACGTGTTGCCGCGCGTATGCGCGCTTCCGTTGAGCATAAGGACTTTCATAGCGGTTCCTCCTTTTTTTCAGCCGTGAGAGGCTGAAATTTCTGCAAACATGCGGGCGGGCTTTCCGTTGGGGAGCGTCAGCTCCACATACATCCATGTCTCGCCGCCGAGCACGGCCAGACGCGTCATCGGCCAGCTTTCGCCGGAAAGGTCGATGCGCTCGCTTACGCCCAGCGGGTCGCTGGTGACAAAATCGTTATCCTGCTCAAGCGGCACGGATTCGAATTTCAGCTCCGGCGCCTGCGAAGGATCGGCCAGCGCGCTCTGGTGAACATAGCCGAAGCGCAGCTTTGCCCCAGAAACGCGATACTGAATCAGCACCCACTCGCCTTCGCGCCCGAACACCTGAATCCAGTCGTTCGTGCTGACGGACGCTTTGCCGTTCGCCTCGCGATAATATTGCTTGCCCGGGCCGGAATACACATCCCACTTGCCGCTGCGCAGCGCCGCGCCGCAGGGCTGCGGGACGACGTATTCGCCCTCGGCTTCGGGAATGAACGGCGCTTCGCCCTCGTCGTGACTGCGCATGGCGGCGTCGGCCGCGCTGCGCGCGACGGTCGGGTCGAACGTCTGCATGGAGCGGAGGCTCTCGGGAAGCTCATAATACAGGCTGCCGTATGCGAGCGCGTTAAAGCGCTCGATGGAATCCGCGCCGAAGGCGAGTATGTCAAAATCGCCGGTGGCCGTGTCCATCATGTCGATGTTTGTGACGGTCAGCGCGCCGTCCGAATACGCCATGGAGACGGAATAAGCCGTCTCGGACGCCGTGCCGCCGCCCGTCGTGAAGGAAACGCCGTGCGACGCGTATTCATCGGCCGCCCGGCGCGGAACCGATATGGCGACGTCGCCGGCAAAATTCGGGATGAGGTTGTTGCAGACGGTGTTGACGGGCGCGCCGTCCGACGCGTCGGTGAAGTATACGCTGCGGCCGTTTTGCCAGTCGATGGCCGCGGCTGCGGCGAGCACGGATGCGCCGTCGTCGCCGAAAAGGACGTCCGCCGCGATGATTTCGCCCTGCGCCACGGCTTGCGCATAGGGGAACGCTTCCGTCAGCGCGGCGCGGATGAGCGCGAACCGCTCCTGCTGCTTTTCGCGCAGGAGGCGCGCAGCCTGCTGCATGGCGTCGTCAAAGGAGCAGCCCGCCGGAGAAAGATCGATCGCGTCCGTTGCAACGACGGCCCCAAAATCGGTCGAGCTATCATACACGCTCAGGCGGCCGTTCTCAAACGTGAGGGAAAAATCACCGTCGAACATCCAGTTGATCTGCCAGCCGTCTTGCGCGCGCCGGAACACAACCGTCTGATTTTCCGACAGCTTCAGCCGAATCTGATCATCGGAATCGGAAGCGATCTGCATTTTGCTCAGCCGCGCGTCGGCGGGAAGCAGCGCTCCATAGCACGCGGCAAGCGATACCTCGCCGTCCGCATTGCGCTGGGCGATTGCGAAAACGCTGCGCTCCAGCGCCGCGTCCATCGCAACGCCTGCGGATACGCTGCCGGATTCGGTTTCCAGCTTGGGCGCGAACGCGCTCCATTCGCTATGAGAAAGCGCCTGCGCCAGCATGGAGCCGTTCGCAAGCGCTACACAGGATACAAGCGCGAAAAACACAGCGCACGCAAGCAAAAAGAACGTCCGCTTTTTCATGTCCGTTTCTCCTTTTTTTATTTCACGGCGCGGAACACGCGGTATCCGCCGCCGCGCTCAATGGTCTCCACCTTGGGAAAGAGCGTTTTCAGCTCCTTTTCGGCGGATTCAGCGCCCTGCGCCTTGCGCATGACGACATACAGGCTGCCGCTGTCGGTCAGCCGCTGCGCGCTCTGCGCGAAAAGCCGGTAGATGACCGCCTTGCCCGCGCGGATGGGCGGGTTGACGGCGATCAGATCGAACGTGCCTTCCACCGCGTCCAGCCCGTCGCCGCAGAAGGCTTCGCCGGACAGGCCGTTGCGAAGCAGGTTCGCGCGCGCCAGCTCTACAGCGCGCGAATTGACGTCGCACAGCGCAATCTGCGCATGCTGCCAGCGCGCCGCCATGCAGCAGCCGACAGGCCCCCAACCGCAGCCCAGATCGAGCGCCCGACCGGAGAATTTTTCCGGCAGCGCCTTGAGCAGCAGCGCCGTGCCGGAGTCGAGCTTCAGCTTGCTGAAAACGCCCGCGTCCGTTTCAAAGCGCAGCGTTCTGCCGGCGCATTCCAGCGTGAAAGCGTGTTCCTCGTGCTTGGAGGTGGGAGATTCCGTGTAGTAATGCTCAGCCATTTTCATTTCCTTTCGCGGCGCGGCGGAGCGTTTCCAGCTCGTCGGCCGTCAGTTCTCGCCATTGTCCCGGCGCAAGCGATTCATCCAGCTGCACGCCGCCGAACGACAGGCGCTTGAGATGCGTCACCGTCCGGCCGCGCGCCAGAAACATTCGCTTCACCTGATGAAACTTTCCCTCGCAGACCGTGACGCGTCCGAGGTTTCCGGGCGGCAGGATTTCCAGCCGCGCAGGGCGCGCCGTGAAATCGGAAAGCGCAAGCCCCTGCGCAAAAGCGGAGACATCCGCCGCGCAAAGCGCGCCGTCCACCTCCGCAAGATAGACCTTCTCCACGCCGTTCTTCGGCGCGAGCAGCCTGTGGGCGAGCTGACCGTCCGTCGTGAGGATCAGCAGCCCCTCCGTATCCAGATCGAGCCGCCCCACCGGCATACACGAAAGCGCTTTGCACGCGGGCGGCAGCAGATCGAGCACCGTCTCGCGGCGCGGATCGTCGGCGGCGGTGAGCACGCCGGCGGGCTTGTTGAGCAGGATGTGCATTTCGCGCCGGTAAAGGAGCGCTTCGCCGTCGAGGGCGATTGTGTCGTTTTCCGGATCGACGCTGTGCGCGCCGTCGCGCACAAGCTGCCCGTTGACGCTCACGCGGCCGCGGCGCAGCCATTCCTTTGCGCCCGAGCGCGTGCAGCGCCCTTCGAGCGAAAGAAACTTATCGAGCCGCATCGTCGTCCTCCGCTCCGCCGTCGAGATGTTCCTCCGTGGGCGTAGGCAGCGTCATCTCGCGATAATACTCGGCGAACGTCGATTCCATGTAGGGGTAGGCGTACAGCGAGGGGAAAAGAAGCGTGCTTGCAGCGAGCACCCACGGCAGGAAGGTGAGCTCAAGCATCGCGATTTCCCAGAAGCGGCCGTGAACGAGCCTGCGGCTGCGGCGCAGCGCTTCGCGCGCCGACGCGCCCGCATCGCTCGCTGCGATATAGCGCGTCAGCAGCGAGGAAACGTGCGCGTAGAGATACCCTGCCATGGCCAGCAGCATCATTACGGGCGACGGATTCAGGCACAGGCAGTCCAGCCCTTCGACTGTTTCGCGCCGCACAGCGCCGGGCGCGAGCAGCGACGCGGCAATGAAGGGCAGCGTGAACGCGCCGATATACGCCGTGCGCAGCAGCATCGCGCGCATGTTCGGCCAGTAATCCTCGCCGAAGCAATCGCAGATGGTGCCCGGCGGAACGGCCTTGAGCCCTTCGTGCATCTTGAGGAAATATCCCGCCAGCCGCACGTTCATTACATCCGTGACAAAAATCGTGGCGACGAACGACAGCACCGTCATCGGCACGGAAACGCCCACGACATACAGATCAGCGAGCAGCAGATACTTCACGCCGATATTCGACGGCACCAGCCGGATCACCCACGGAAGCAGCATCGGCAGAATGCACGCCACAAAGCACGGGCCGAGACGGCCGCGAAGCCGCACCTTTGCCTTCGCTTTCATTTTGCGCCTGTCCAGCCATTCACGGCGACCTTCTCTCATTGCGCATCCTCCTCTGTTTTTTTGTGCGCGCGCTTGCTTTCGGGCTTGACGGGGCGTCCGAAGTCGTCGGGCGTGACGTCGTTATCCCAGAGCGCTTCGCGCTTTCTTTCGATGTAAAAAGCCCGGCGGCATGCGGCGTAAAACGGCCCTGCCCATGCCAGCGCGGCTGCGGCAAGCACTGCGGCGGCAAGCAGCAGGATGCGCCGCACGCCCGGCGCGCCAATGAACGCCGAAACCGCCGCGCACGCGACGGCCGGCACAAAGGCGAGCGCAAACCCGAGGAAAAGCGAAACGACGCGCCGTTTGCAGCCGCGGGCGAGCATCCGGCTCAGCCGGGGCGCGCGGCGCGCGGGCAGGCGCGGATGCGCCGCAAGGCACAGGGGCGTGAAATTATAGGCGACGGCGCGGTTGATGAACACAACCGTAAAGACGACGAACCACACCGCGCACAGCCCGAGCACGGCGAGCCATACATACCACGAGTTGATGAGATGGAGCGCCTGCGTGATCTTCGGGATGACAGGCTGCGCCGCGACGTACATCACCACGGGCAGCACCACGGCCGCAGCCGCCCACAGGCACAGCCACAGGGCGTTGAAAAGCATTCCGCACAGATAGCGCACATAGCGCTCGCCAAAGCACGAAAAAACGTCCAGCGGGGAGGTCTTTTTGCCGCGCAGAAGCGCCATATAGTAGCCCGAAACAGCCGCGCGCATCGGAAGCGCCACAAACGCCCACACTGCGAACGGAATCAGACCCATCAGCGCCGCGCCGCCGAGCGCCTGCCAGTTGACGTTCAGCCCGCCGCCGAGCATCGCCGCCGCCATGAGCAGCGAGTTGACAAGGCTGGTTCCCGTCAGCCGCAGCGCCGAAAGATCAACCACCTGACCGCCGGAAACGCGCGGCCACACCAGCAGCAGAAACAGCACGGCCGCCGCCGCGCACGGAACCAGCGCCAGCGCGGATGCGAGCAGCGGCTCCAGACGATTTTTGCGAAGAACGCCGCGCACGCGCCGTTTCATTGCGGCATTTTCGGACATTGTCATCACAACCTTTCCGGTTTAAGGTAATTCATGCGATAATAAACCAGTTTCATTATACAGCACAACGCGCATGGCGCGCAAGTGCGCCCGAAACGACAAAAAAACGAATGTCATCCCGCTATAAACGGACGTGAGGGGGTTGTCCGTCATTCATGCCGGGGATAACATTCGTTCCTGCCCGCTCAGTATAGCACACTTCGCTATGCCGCCGCCAGTGGATGAACGGGCTTTTTGAAAATTTTCTTTGAAGAAAACGGCGCGCGGCGATGTTTTTTCCGCGCAGGGCGCGGAAACCTTTGCGCAGCGAAAAAAATTAACAGAATTTTCCAAAAACGATGCAACCTTTTTGGCTTCTGAATCGTCTTATACATGGAGACAAAAACTGGTTTACGGGGGGTAAAATGCAGTAAAACAGCGCGCCGAGCCAGTGAACAGACAGCCAGTATGGAAGGAGGACGAATCATGAAGTTTTTATGCGCGGCGCTGAGCATTCTGATGCTGTGCGCGTGTGCGTTCGGCGCGTGCGCCGAAGCAGAAGCGGTCACGTTTGCGGATGCTGTGATTGAGAAAGCCATTCGCAAAGCGCTGAACGCTGCCGAAGATACGCCTCTTACGACCGACGATCTTGCGAAGGTGCTTGAGTTTGACTGCGACGCAGACGGCGTTGAGACCCTGCGGGATCTCGCCTATTGCGTGAACCTCGAATCGTTTATCCTGCGCGGCGAAACGTCCGCGGCGTTCAGCCTGACGCCGTTTGCCGGCCTGACGAAGCTGACGTTCTTCCGCATGGACGGCAATGTGATCAACACCGCGCCGGTGGCGGCGCTGCCGCAGCTGAAAACGCTGCAAATCGGCGGCTATGTCAGCGAGCTGGATCTTTCGCCGCTGGCGGGTCGGGACAACCTTGAGAGCTTCTACCTGAAAAAGCGCGCGCAGGAGACCGAGACCGACCTTTCGCCCCTGCAGAGCCATGTGAACCTGCGGCAGGCGACGCTGCCGGAGCTGAACGAGGGCGAGCTTCGTCCGCTGCTGGAAAGCTGGCCGAAGCTGCGCTATCTGAACGTCAGCGCCGGAACCGTTACGACAGACGACCTTGCCGCGCTGGCGACGCGCGAACTGAACGTGCTGCAGCTGAGCGCAAACGGCGAAATGATTCGCGATTTTTCGCCGCTGGCGGCGCAGACGGAGCTGTACCGCGTGGACGTTACGCAGCTGGACAACGAAGGGCTGGCCAGCCTCGCGCAAGCGGTTCCGGGGCTGAAAAAGCTGTTTGTGAACACGGAAAACATCACGGATTTCACGCCGCTGCTTTCGCTGACGCAGCTGGAGATGGTGCAGTCCTACGGCGGCCATCTGCTGACGCTGCGGGAAACGCTGAAGGATACGGCGGTGGAAATCAACCCGTACAGCTTCTGAGCAGAAGCGGCAAAATAAGGCGCTGCGTGACGCAGAACGCATGAAAAGAACCGATCAGCGTGCGAGCGGGAGCCGG
>CAZKJW010000068.1:2212-5712 GCA_964553125.1 uncultured Oscillospiraceae bacterium | reverse complement strand
GGCAGACGGAAGGGCGCGCCGCTGTGCGGCGAATGAAGCCTGTCTGCGAGAAAACATTCGGACAGGCCGACCGTCTTTCCCCCCGCTTTGCTTTTCTCTCCCCCACCCGGCTGCGGGCGGGGGATTTTTTTGCCCGGCGAAGCCGGATAAAAATTTATTGTATTTCGTTACCCGTTGCGGTATACTATTTCATTATCCGAAAGATCAGGAGGCGTTCCCATGGAGGAAGCGAAAGAAGCGCGCACTAACTTTATCTGGGATTTTATCGATGAAGACCTCAAGGCGGGCAAGAATGACGGCAAGGTGCATACCCGCTTCCCTCCGGAACCCAACGGCTATCTGCATATCGGCCACACCAAGGCGCTGTATATCGACTTTATGACCGCCAAGCGCTATGACGGCCTGTGCAACCTGCGCTTTGACGACACCAACCCCGCGAAGGAAGACACGGAATACGTGGACGGCATCCAGGAGGATATCCGCTGGCTCGGCTTTGAATGGAAGGGCGGCATGTATTACGCGTCCGACTATTACGAGAAAATCTACCAGTATGCCGAATCGCTCATCGAGCGCGGCCTCGCCTATGTGGACGAGCTGACCGCCGACCAGATGAAGGAATATCGCGGCACGCTCACCGAGCCGGGCAAAAACAGCCCCTGGCGCGATCGTCCGGCCGAGGAAAGCCTGCGCCTTTTCCGCGAAATGCGCGAGGGCAAATACCCCGAGGGAAGCTACATCCTCCGCGCAAAAATCGACATGGCGTCGCCCAACATGAACATGCGCGACCCCACGATTTACCGCATCGCCTATAAGACGCATCACCGCACCGGCAACAACTGGTGCATCTACCCCATGTACGATTTTGCTCACCCCATCAGCGACGCGCTGGAGGGCATCACGCACTCGCTCTGCTCGCTGGAGTTTGAAGCGCATCGCCCGCTGTACGACTGGGTGGTGAAGGTGTGCGGGTTTGAAAACCCGCCGCGCCAGATTGAGTTTGCGCGCCTGAACCTCACCCGCACCGTCATGAGCAAGCGCTACCTGCGCCGCCTTGTGGAGGAGGGCTACGTCTCCGGCTGGGACGATCCGCGTATGCCCACGCTGTGCGGTCTGCGCCGCCGCGGCTACACGCCTGCGTCCATCCGCAATTTCATCGAATGCGCGGGCATCAGCAAGGCGGATTCCGTCATCGATCTGGCGATGCTGGAGAACTGCGTCCGCGACGATCTGGGCGCGACCGCGCCGCGTGCAATGGCAGTGCTGCACCCGCTGAAGGTGACGCTGACCAACTGGCCCGAGGATAAATTTGAAACGATCACGCTGGAGAATCATCCCGATCATCCGGAGATGGGCACGCACGAACAGCGCTTCGGCCGCGAGCTGTACATTGAGCAGGAGGACTTCATGGAGGATGCTCCCAAGAAGTTCTTCCGCCTCAAGCCCGAGGGCGAGGTTCGCCTCAAGGGCGCGTATATCATCAAGTGCGAGGAAGTCGTCAAGGACGAGCAGGGCCGCGTGGTCGAGCTGAAATGCACCGTCGATCACGAGAGCCACAGCGGCTCCGAGGGCGCGGCGCGCAAGGTGAAGGGCACGCTGCACTGGGTGTGCGCGGCCGATGCGATTCCGTTTGAAGCGAGACTCTATGAGCCGCTGCTCAACGACGACGGCGAAGTGGAGGAAGGCGAGGACGCGCCCGACAAGAAGGACTTCATCGCCCGCCTCAACCCGAACTCGCTGACGGTCGTCAAGAACTGCATGGCCGAAAAATGGCTGGGCGAAGCCAAAACGGGCGATAAGTTCCAGTTCCTGCGCATCGGCTATTTCTGCCTCGACAAGGACGGCTTCGTGTTCAACCGCGTGGTGAGCCTCAAGGATAACGCGAAGAAGAAGGTCTGAGTCCGCTTTTTATGCGCGCAGGGCGCGCCGATATCCGGCGCGAAAGCGCCCTGCCGCCTACCGATATTCACTCAAAGGAGAAGCTTACAATGAACGAAGTCCGCACACGTTTCGCCCCCAGCCCGACCGGCTATCTGCATCTGGGCGGCCTGCGCACGGCGCTGTACACCTACCTTTACGCCCGCCGCAACGGCGGCAAGTTTATCCTCCGCATTGAGGATACCGATCAGGAGCGCGAGGTGCCCGGCGCGGTGGACATGATCTACCAGTCGATGCGTCTGGCCGGCCTCACCTACGACGAAGGCCCCGACGTGGGCGGCGAGTACGGCCCCTATATCCAGAGCCAGCGCAGAGCGCTCTATAAGGACTATGCGTGGCAGCTGGTGGAGAAGGGCGCGGCGTATCCGTGCTTCTGCACCAAAGAACGGCTGGACGAAGCGCGCCATGCCGCCGAAGCGAAGGGCGAAACCTTCAAATACGACAAGCACTGCCTGCATATCCCGCTGGACGAGGCCAAGAAGCGCATTGAGGCGGGCGAGCCGTTCGTCATCCGCCAGAATATCCCCACGGAGGGCAAGTGCGGCTTTGACGACGTGCTGTTCGGTCACATCGAAGTGGACTGCGCCACGCTCGACGACAACGTGCTGCTCAAGGCCGACGGGCTGCCCACCTACAACTTCGCAAACGTCGTGGACGATCATCTCATGGGCATCACGCACGTCATGCGCGGCACGGAGTATCTCTCCTCCTCGCCCAAGTACGACCTGCTCTACGACGCGTTCGGCTGGGAGAAGCCGGTGTACGTCCATCTGCCGGTCGTGATGAAAGACCAGACGCGCAAGCTGTCCAAGCGCTACGGCGATCCGTCGTTTGAAGATCTGCTGCATCAGGGCTATCTGCGCGACGCCATCGTCAACTTCATCGCCCTGCTCGGCTGGAGCCCGCGCAACGATCGCGAGTTCTTCACGCTGGAGGAGCTGGAGCAGATTTTCGATCTGGAAGGGCTGAACAAGTCCCCCGCCATTTTCGATGTGAACAAGCTGCGCTGGATGAACGGCGAATACGTGCGCAAGCTGCCCTTCGACGAATACTACAAGCTGGCGCTGCCGTGGTTTGAAAAGGCCGGCGTCGGCCATGTGGACACGCGTCGGCTGGCGGAGTTGATGCAGGGCCGCACCGAGGTGTTCGGCGATATCCCGGAAATGGTTCATTTCCTTGCCGAAATGCCGGAGTTCGACAACGAGCTTTACACGCACAAGAAAATGAAAACCGACGCGGCCGTCGCCAAGAAGGCGCTTGAGTTCATCAAGCCCGTGCTGGAAGGCATCGCCGATTGGACGGAAGCGAACATTCACGATGTCGTAATGGCGGCCGTCGCCGAAAGCGGCATGAAGAACGGTCAGGTGCTCTGGCCGCTGCGCATCGCCATCTCCGGACTGGCGAGCACGCCGGGCGGCGCGTTTGAAATCGCGTACCTGCTGGGCAGGGAAGAAACCATGAAGCGGCTGGAAGCCTCCATGGCGAAGCTGTAACAAAAAAGCAAACGAAAACAAAACCCGGAAGCGCCGCGCGTTGGCGTTTCCGGGTTTTTGCATTGCGCAGGG
>CAZKJW010000068.1:0-2112 GCA_964553125.1 uncultured Oscillospiraceae bacterium | reverse complement strand
GCGCCCTGCGCTACTCAATCCGCCGCACGCTCGCGCCGAGGCCGGACAGCGTTTCTTCGAGGCGCACGTAGCCGCGGTCGATGTGGCCGGCCGGGTCCTCCACGCGCGTCACGCCGTCGGCAGTCAGCCCGGCCAGCAGGAGCGCCGCGCCGCTGCGCAGGTCGGGGCAGCGCACCTCCGCGCCCTGAAGGTGGTAACCGCCTTCAATCACCGCCACCCTGTCCTCTACGCGGATGCACGCGCCCATGCGCGCAAGCTCCGGCACGTGCATGAACCGGTTCTCGAAAATGGTTTCAAGAAACACCGACGTGCCCGGCGTCGCGCAGGCGACTACCATCATCGGCGCCTGCATGTCCGTGGGAAATCCGGGGTAACTTAGCGTGCGAACCTCCATCGGCCATTTGGCTTTGCCGCGCACGCGCAGCCCGCCGGGAAACTCCGACACGGACGTGCCCGCCTCCTGAAGTTTGAACAGCAGCGCGCGCATTTGATCGGGGCGCGTGCCGCGCAGCAGGATGCTGCCGCCCGCCGCCGCGACGGCGCAGCAGAGCGTGCCCGCCTCGATGCGGTCGGGGATTGGCTGATGCGTCGCGCCGTGCAGCGCGCGCACGCCGCGCACGGTGACGGTTCCGGTGCCTGCGCCCTGAATCTGCGCGCCCATCGCCGTGAGGCACTGCGCCAGATCGACGACCTCCGGCTCCTTCGCCGCGTTTTCGATGCGCGTCACGCCGTCGGCGAGCGTTGCGGCCATCATGATGTTTTCGGTTGCGCCCACGCTGGGCAGATCCAGATAGACGACCGCGCCATGCAGCGAGCCGCTCAGCTCGATGAACCCCTGCCGCGAGACGATCTGCGCGCCCAGCGCGCTCATGCCCTTCAAATGCAGGTCGATCGGGCGCTGGCCAATGGCGCAGCCGCCCGGCATGGTGATGCGCGCATAGCCCAGCCGCGCGAGCATCGGCCCCATAATCAGCGCCGAGGCGCGCGTGAAGCGCATCAGCCCCGCGGCGTCGGGCGGCGTCAGCTGCGGCGCGGAGAGCGTCATGGTGTCGCCCTCGCGCAGCACGCGCGCGCCGCACGATTCGATCAGCCGGCACATCGCGCGCACGTCCGTCAGATCGGGCATGTTCGGAATCGTCAGCGCGCCGTCCGTCAGCAGGGAAGCCGCGACGACCGGAAGCGCGGCGTTTTTCGCCGGATGCACGGTAGCCTCGCCCATCAGCGGCGCGCCGGATTCCACCTCAAAAACTGCCATTTCGTTCCCTCCTGTCCGCATCCTGTGCAAACAGTTTTTCCGCGCGGGAAGCGAATATGACCGGGAATGAAAGGCGAAAATGCCAACCGAAACACGGCGCGGAAGCGGACGGATGTTGTTTTCAGGGCGGCAAAAGCCGCCGGAGAACGTGCGCGCCGCGCGCGGAAAAAAAGCAGACGCTTCCTTCTTTGCAAAATTGTGGAAAAAACGGACGGGGCGAGCGGGGAGGAAAAGGCTGCGGAGCGAGCGCTTCTGCGTTGGATACACGAAGCGGAAGTGCAGCGCGCCGTCATGCCGTGCGGCGCATAAATTTTTGCGTATCGGACGCTTCAAAGAGCCGGGAGATACCGGATGAGGAATGCTTGCTGAGAATGCCGCGCATTTATGAAAAATCGGGCGTTCGGCTTTTTTTGAAAATAGCGCTGCGTTCGTCTGCCTTGTCAGATTGGAGTGATGTGGGCGTGCCACGCGGCGCAGAGATTCTGCTGCATGGCGGATTGCGTGGGAATATCGACAAAAAGCGGCGAGGGGTTCGCGCAGGGGGATTTGCTGTGGGCGGTGGAGATGGTTCTTGCGCTCATTTCAGCAGATGAAGATGCGGAGGCGCTGTGTACGGCAAGAGTGGCGAAGGAGCAGAGCTTTTGCGGTATGGAGGATTGCGTGGGAATATCGGTGAAAAGCGGCGAGGGCGTGCAGGGGATTTGCTTGTGGGCGGTGGAGGCGGTTCTTTTTTTGCGTTGAATCCGCGTGATATCTTTGCCGTGGACGAATCAAATCATTTGTGCGTGATGAAAGCTCATCTCACAGCATGACGAAAAACGCAAACAAAAACGCGGCAAGGCGTTCCATACCGCTGT
>CAZKJW010000067.1:1690-13022 GCA_964553125.1 uncultured Oscillospiraceae bacterium | reverse complement strand
TGCGCGGGATTGAGCAGTATTCGCATCTGTGGCTGCTGTGGGTGTTTTCTGAAGCAGTGCGGGACGGCTGGTCGCCGACGGTGCGCCCGCCGCGGCTGGGCGGCAACGCGAAGCTGGGCGTGTTCGCCACGCGCTCGCCGTTCCGGCCGAACCCGATTGCGCTTTCTGCTGTGCGGCTGGAGGGAGTGGAAAGGACGGAGGAATTCGGTACGGTGCTGCGGGTTTCGGGCGCGGACCTGATGGACGGTACGCCCATTCTGGATATCAAGCCGTATCTGCCTTATGTTGATGCGCTCACCGATGCGGCGGGCGGCTTCACCGAGCGCGCGAAGGAGTACGCGCTGGCGGTGGAGTTTCCGGAGGAGCTGCTTTCGCAGGTGCCGCCCGAAAAGCGCGCGGCGCTGCTGGGCGTGCTGGAAAGCGACCCGCGCCCGTCGTATCAGGACGACGCGCAGCGCCTCTACGGCTTTGGGTTTGCCGGGCTGGAAATCAAGTTCAGCGTGGACGGCAGCATCTTGCGTGTGCGGCGCGTTGAGAAAGCGTAACGTTTCGCGTATTTCTCTTGTGCCGGAAAATAAACTGTGATATAGTGATATAAGAAGGAAAAAAGAAAACAGGCGGAGGCGCGCTATGGTCGTTCGCTATTTTCAAAAGGGATTCAACTTCTCGCAGGACGGGCCCGGCAACCGGCTGGTCTATCACCTTCAGGGGTGCAATCTGCGCTGCCCGTGGTGCTCCAACCCGGAGGGCATGGATTTTGCGCGCCCTGCGCGCGAGGAAACGCCCGAAGCCGTCGCCAAGGCGGTGCTTTCGGCGCGCCCGATGTTTTTCGACGGCGGCGGCCTGACGCTGACCGGCGGCGAATGCACCGCGCAGGCGGAGGCCGTGAAGACGCTGCTGGCGCTTGTGCGCGGGGGCGGCGTGAATACCTGCATTGAAACGAACGCGTCAAGCCCCGCCTTTGCGGAGATTCTGCCGCTGCTCGATTATCTGATCTGCGACTTCAAGCACCCCGACGCGGACGAGCACAGAAAATGGACGGGGCTGGACAACGCGCAAATCAAACAGAACATCGCGCTGGCCGTGCGCACGGGGATGCCGGTGGCGATGCGCATTCCGCTCATTCATGGCGTGAACGATTCCAACGAAGCGCTGCAGGGGTTTCTGGATTTCCTTGCGCCGCTTGCGGCGCATGAAAACGTTACGCTCGAAATTCTGCGCTACCACGAATATGGCAAAGACAAATGGAAACAGCTGGGCCGCGAGTATACGATGCGCGACGCTTTTGTCGCGCCCGAACGCGCGGCTCTGTTTGAAAGAGAAATTCAATCCGCGGGCATTCGCGTGATTCACACCTGACAGACCAAAGGAGGATGCGACATGAAAAGCTATGTGGGCAGCCCTGCGCGTGTGACGGAAATGGCGAAGGCGCTCTTTCGCGAGGAGCGCGCGCTCAAGCGGCTGGACGGCTGGTTCCTGATGAAGGAAAGCAACATGCGCCATGAGGCGGAATATCAGACCCTTCCGCCGATGGAGCGCGCGGCGAAGCTGCTGTATGCGGCGCTTTCGGAGCTGCCGCTTTCCATCAGCGAAAACGCGGTGTTCGCCGGCACGCAGCGCGACGCGTTCGCGCGCAGCTATGCGCTGATCAACCCCAGCTTCAAGGTGGAGAGCTTTGCCGGCTACTGCGACCCGACGGCCGTATTCAACGACATCGACCCGGACGAGCGCATCACGGCGGCGCGCATCGAAACCGTCCGCGCGCATGACAGGGACACCGATTATGTCCGCGCGCTGACGAAGGCGTATGCCGATGTGGAAACGCTCACCGGCGAAGTGACGTTTTTTATGGAGCAGGTGACGGGGCACGTCATCCCCGATATGCGCCCGGCGCTGAAGGAGGGCGTGGACGCGCTGCTTGCACGGCTGGAGAAATCCATCGCCCACGAAACCGACGAGACAAAAAAGAGCGGCTTCCGCGCGATGCGCACCGCGCTGGAATGCGTGAAGATGCTCGCAGGCCGCTACGCCGATATCGCTGCGGAGCAGCTCAAGGAGGCGCAGGGCGAGCGCCGGGAGCAGCTGGCGCTCCTTGAAAGGACGCTGCGCAAGGTTTCCGCGCAGGGCGCGGAAACCATGTATGAGGCGATTCAGAGCTTCATCCTGATGTGGCAGGTGATGTGCGCGGAGCAGTCGCCCAACCCGTTTGCGTTCTCCGTCGGAAACGCCGACCGCATCTTTGAGCCGTACCGCGCGCACGACGGGCTGAGCCGCGAGGAGACCGCCGCGCTCCTGAAGCACCTGCTGGTGTTCTACAACGTGGGCGACCGCAGCTGGGCCATTTCGCAGAACCTGATCGTCGGCGGCCGCGACCTTGAGGGGCGCGACCTGACGAACGAAACCAGCTACGCCCTTCTGGATGCGTACTACGACATGAACCTGCCGCAGCCGATTCTGTCCGTGAAGCTGCACGCGAACACGCCCGAGAAGCTCTATCGCGAAATGGGGCGCTTCTTCTTCACGCCCGGCTGCCTGACGCCCTCGCTGTTTAACGACGATTCCGTCTTTGAGGCGCTGCGCATGGTGGGCATTGAGGACGACGATCTGCCCGATTATTCCATTGCCGGCTGCCAAGAGCCGCTGATTATGGGCAAGGACAACGGCAACACCACCAACACGTGGCTGTCGCTGCCGAAGGTGTTGGAGATGACGCTGTTCGACGGCGTTTCCACCGTGACGGGCGACACGATTGCAACGTTTGTGCCGCATACGGACGCGCTGGATGCGCTGAAAAACTGCCGCGCGCGTTTCTATGAAAACCTGCAGGGTTTCCTTGAAAAAATGACCGACGCGGCGAATGCGGCCTGTGCGGCTGTGTCGCATCTGCCCGTGCCGTTCCTGTCCGCGCTGATGGGCGGTCTGGAAACGGGCTACGACATGCGCGACACCCAGCATCAGGGCACGAAATACAACGGCAGCGGCTGCCTGATTCACGGCTTGTCCGTGCTCGCCGATTCGTTTGTGGCGATCGATCATCTCGTGGCGGAGCGCCCCGAGGACGCACAGACGCTGCTTGACGCAATGAAGGCGAACTTCGATGGCTACGACGAGCTGCGCAGCTATCTGCTCGCCTGCCCGAAATACGGCAACAACGAAGAAGAACCCGACCGCGAAGCGGTGGAAATTGCCAGCCGCGTCTCCGATATGGTGCGCGCCTGCCGCAACTATCTGGGCACCCCCTTCCGCCCCGATTTTTCCACGCCGTCCACGCATCTGCTGTACGGCTGGTGGGTCGGCGCGACGGCGGACGGCCGCAAGGCGCGCGATATGCTCAACTACGGCGTCGATCCGTTTGCGGGCGATGCGTCCAACGGGCTTGGCCTGCGCACGCTTTCCACCATGAAGCTGCCGTTTGAAAAGTTCTGCGGCGGCTACGCCTCGCATTTCGGTGTCGACCCGAAATATTTCCATGGGGACGATATGGGCGAGAAAGGGCTTGAGTTCAAGCACCGCGTGACCGATCCGCTCTTTTTCAACCCCATGCGCGACCACCTTGCGCCGTTCTATCTCTATGTCAACGTGACCACTCCGGAGATGCTCCGCAAGGTGCTTGCCGACCCGAAAAAATACGCGCCCAGCGGCGTATACATCATGCGCATTCACGGCACCTTCGTCAATTTCCTGGACCTCTCGCCCGCCATCCAGCAGGATATCATTCGCCGGCTTGATCCGGGCAGCACTTGCCTGTGCTGAAAACGCGCGGCGCTGCAAGGGAGGAAGAGCATGAAAGCGATCGGCCTTGATATCGGCACCACGACGATTTCCGCCGTCGTCCTCGACGAAACCGGCGGACTTCTGGAGGCGCGGAATATCCCCAACGGCGCGGACGCTGCGCCCGGCGTGCAGAACGCGGAGACGATCTGCGAAAAGGCGCTGGCGCTCGCCGCCGCGCTGAAGGAAAAGCATCGCCCGGACTGCATCGGGCTGGACGGGCAGATGCACGGCATCGTCTATCTTGACGCGCAGGGGCGCGCGGTCAGCCCGCTGTATACATGGCAAAACCCCATGGGCGACGCGCCCGCGGACGAAACCGGCGAAACCTACGCGCAGCGGCTTGCGCGCGTTTCGGGGCATCACGCGGCGACGGGCTTTGGCGCGACGACGCACTACGCGCTTTCGCAGCAGGGAAAAATCCCGGCGGAGGCGGAGAAATTCTGCACCATTCACGATTATATCGGTATGCGCCTGACGGGGCGCGAAGCGCCGCTTTGCCATGTGTCGGATGCCGCTAGCTTCGGTCTGTTCGATGTGGAAGGGGCGCGCTTCGACGCGGCCGCCATTCGCGCGGCGGGGCTGGAGGAAAAATACTTCCCCGAGGTGACGGACGCGCCTGCCCTGCTCGGGCACGATGCGGACGGCCTGCCCGTGACGTGCGCCATCGGCGACAGCCAGGCGGCGTTTTTCGGCTCGGTTTCGCAGCCCGGCGCGGCGGCGGTCAATATGGGCACCGGCGGGCAGATCAACATGCAGGGCAATGCGCGCGGGGAAAACTTTGAAAAACGCCCGCTCGGTGGGGGCGAGTTCATCCTCGCCGGTTCGTCGCTTTGCGGCGGACGCGCCTATGCGCTGCTGGAACGCTTCCTGCGCTCGTGCGCGGAAATGGCGGGCGCGCAGTGCGAGCCGGGCAGCCTCTACGTCGCGATGAACCGCGCGGCGGAAGCGGCGCTGGACTTCGGCGACAAAATGGCGTTCTCGCCGCTTTTCTGCGGCACGCGCCGCCGCCCGGAAAAGCGCGCAGCGCTGACGAATGCGGACGACGCAAACTTTGACGCGGCGCATCTGTGCGGCGCGCTCGTCGAGGGCATGGCGCAGGAGCTGTACGGCATTTATGAAGAAATGCGCGCCGCAGGAGCGGCGAAGCCGGCGCTGCTCGTCGGCTCGGGCAACGCCATCCGCCGCAATCCGGCGCTGAAGAAGGCGTTCGAGCGCGCGTTTGCAATGCCGATGCAGATTCCGGCGCATCAGGAAGAAGCCGCGTTTGGCGCGGCGCTGTTCGCGCTGGCGGGCGTGCAGGGAAGACCCGTGTGGGAACTTGCAAAAAAGTGCGTGCGCTACGAGTGAGCGGCGCTTGAAACAGAAAACGAGTGCAAAACGCGGAGCGCGTCCGGGAGGCGCGGCCGCGTTTTCTCTTTGAGGATTCGCTCGCAAAGGGCGCGCGGCTGTGCTATAATGCAGAGCATGACGAAACAGGAAACGCTGAAAAAATACTTTGGATACGACGCCTTCCGGTCGGGACAGGAAAAGCTGATCGACGCAATTCTGGCCGGGGAGGACGTGCTGGGCGTGATGCCGACGGGCGCGGGCAAATCCATCTGCTATCAGATTCCGGCGCTGATGCTGCCGGGAATCACAATTGTGGTTTCGCCGCTGATTTCGCTGATGAAGGATCAGGTGTTCGCGCTCAGGCAGGCGGGCGTTGCGGCGGCGTATCTCAACAGTTCCCTCACGCCCGGACAATACCGCAAGGCGCTGGCAAACGCGGCGGTAGGCATGTACAAGATTATCTACGTAGCGCCCGAGCGGCTGGAAACGCCGGGCTTTGCGGCGTTTGCGCGCAGCGCGGAGATTTCGCTTGCGGCGGTGGACGAGGCGCACTGCGTTTCGCAGTGGGGACACGATTTCCGGCCGGGCTATCTGGGCATTGCGCAGTTTGTGGAAAGCCTTCCCAAGCGGCCGCCCGTCGCGGCGTTCACCGCAACGGCGACGCAACGCGTGCGGGAGGATATTTCGGCGCTTCTGCGCCTGAAAAACCCGCAGACGCTGGTGACGGGCTTTAACCGCCCGAACCTGTATTTTGAAGTGCGGCGCGTGACGGAAAGCGAAAAGCGCGCGGCGCTGCTTTCCATCGCGCGGGAAAAGCGCGGCCAGTCGGGCATTGTCTACTGCGCGACGCGCCGGGCTGTGGAGGAAATGTGCGCGGCGCTGGAAGCGGCGGGCGTTGCGGCGACGCGCTATCACGCGGGGCTGTCCGACGAGGAACGGCGCGCCAATCAGGAGGCGTTCGTGTTCGATGAAAAGCCTGTCATGGTTGCAACGAACGCGTTCGGCATGGGAATTGACAAATCGAATGTGTCCTATGTGCTGCATTACAACATGCCCAAGGATGTGGAGAGCTATTATCAGGAGGCCGGGCGCGCGGGGCGCGATGGAACGCCCGCGTCGTGCATTCTGCTCTACAGCGGGCGGGACGTGAAGCTGAACGAATTCCTGATTGAAAAATCGCTCGCCGAAAATGAGGAGCTGAGCTATGCTCAGAAGGAGAACGTGCGCGCGGAAAGCATGGAACGGCTTCGGCGCATGACGTTTTACTGCACGGGGCGCGGCTGCTTGCGCGGATACCTGCTGCGCTATTTCGGCGAGGATGCGCCGGCGCGCTGCAACGGCTGCTCGAATTGCCTTGCCGACGTGCGCGAGGAGGACGTGACCGACATGGCGCAGGAGATCGTTGCGTGCATCGGGGGGACGGGCGAGGTTTTCGGCGCAAAGCGCCTGACGGAGATCCTTCGTGGAGACGACGAGGACGACGCGCGCTTTGCGGGGTTCGGGGCGCTTTCCGGCACGCCGCGCGAGCGTATTGCGGCGTGCATTGACGCGCTGCTGGCGGACGATTATCTGCGCGTCGCGCCGGGGATGTATCGCAGTTTGCAGCTGGGCGAACGCGCGGAGGAGATTGAGCGCGGCCTGCCGTGCGTGCTGTCGATGCCCGTGGCGGCCGAAAAAACCACGCGCGTGCGGCGTGCGGCTCTGGAGGAAAACAAGGCGCTGTATGCGCGGCTGGCGCGCACGCGGGAGCAAATCGCATTCTGCAAGCACGTGCCGCCGTATATCATTTTCAGCAATGCGACGCTTGAGGAGATGAGCCGAAACAAGCCGACGACGCGCGAGGCCATGCTTGCAGTCAGCGGCGTGGGCGAGAAGAAATTTGCGCTCTATGGCGAGGCGTTTTTGAAAACGATTCGGGAGAATGAATAGCGCAGGTCCTGCGCGGCGGGGCGGCATACAAACAAAAAAAGTGGCGCGAGCCACTTTTTTTGACGGGTCTGATTTGGCGTGAAGCGCCGGCCGGTTTTGCCTGCGCTTACTGCGCGCTGCGCGAGCGGATGAGCAGCGTGATTGCATAGCCGGCGGCCAGCACCAGCACGATCGTTGCGCCGGAAGCCGTGCCCCACGCGAAGGAGAGAAGAAGCCCCACGACAGAGCACACGAGCGCCAGCAGTATCGACAGCAGATGATAGCGGCGCACGTTGCGCGCAAGGTTGCGCGCCGCCGCGGCGGGCAGGACGAGCATCGCGTTGAGCATCAGCGTGCCCACCCAGCGAATGGACAGCATGACCACCACCGAGAGCAGGCAGGCGAACGCCGTTTCAACCAGCTGCGTGCGCACGCCGCGACTGGAAGCGACGGGGGCGGAGATGCTGCTCAGCAGCATTTTGTTGTAGCATAGCAGCCAGAAAGCGAGCACCGCCGCCAGCAGAACAGCCGCCGTTGCGATGTCGGTCGGCTCAATGGCGAGCAGATCGCCGATGAGGTAGCCGGAATATTTGGCGAAGCCGCCGTTGCGCGAGAGAAGCACCACGCCCAGCGCAAGCCCTGTGGAGGAGAATACGCCGATCGTCGTGTCGGTCGAAGCGGCGCCGCGCCCCTTCACATAGCACAGGAGCAGCGCGTAGCAAAGCCCGTAGAGCACCATGGCCCATGCGGGTGTTTGCAGCCCGAGCATGATGCCCAGCGCAATGCCGGTCATTGCAGAATGCCCCAGCGAGTCGGAGAAGAACGACATGCGGCCGTCAACCGCCATTGTGCCGAGGAGACCGTAGAGCGGCGCGATGAGCAGTACGGCGCACAGCGCCGTGCGCATAAAGCCGTACTCCGTCCAGCCCCACAGAAAATCGGAAAGGAACGTCATGCCTGCGCCTCCTCTCCATGGCAGTGATGATGCACGTGCGAGTGATGATCGGGCGCGGCTTCCTCCACCGCCACGCCGGGGAATACGGCGCGGAAGGTTTCGCCCGCAAAGACCTCCTGCGGGGAACCGAAGGCGAGCAGGCGGCGGTCAATGAGGGCGGCCTTGTCGGCGTAGCGGCGCACGAAGGAAAAATCGTGCGAGATGAGCAGAATGCTGATGTCGTATTCGCTGCGCAGCATGTCCAGCCGGTGATAGAACGCGGCCAGCCCTTCCGCGTCCATGCCGCTGACGGGCTCGTCCAGCAGGAGCAGGTCGGGCATGGGCGTGAGCGCGAGCGCGAGCAGAACGCGCTGCGTTTCGCCGCCGGAAAGCGCGCCGACGCGCCGGTCGATCAGCTGCTCCGCGCCTGCGCGCGAAAGCGCCTCAATAATAGCAGCGCGCTCGTTCCTGCGCGGCGGCAGGAACGCGGGCGAGTGAAAGAGCGCCGCGCGGAAAAAGTCCAGCACCGTTGCGGGCGCAAGCCGCTCGGCCGCCAGATATTGCGGCACGTATCCGATGCGCGGCTTGCCCACGCGCGTGCCCGCCGCGTCGGAGAAGGTGATTTCGCCGCGATAGGGAATCTGGCGCAGGAGCGCCTTGAAAAGCGTCGTCTTGCCCGCGCCGTTCGGGCCGATAATGGCCGTCATTTCGCCGCAGTGCAGGTGCATGGAGATATCCTCGAGCACGTCGAGCCCTTCAAGCGAAACGGTCAGATGGCGGAACTGCGTGCAGCACGCGCCGCAGGGCGTGCGCGGAGCGTCGTATTTCATTGAAGCGCCTCCAGAAGCACGGCAAGATTCTGCCGCATGATGCGAAGATATGCGTCGTAGTCGTCCGCGATAGCTTCGCCGGTCACCGCCGGATCAAGCGCAAAGACCGTCAGCCCCGTTTCGCGGGCAATCACATCGACGGAATCGTCGGAATACTGCGGCTCGGCAAAGAGCGCGGTCACGTTCTGCTCGCGGATGATTGCGATGGTTTCGGCGATTTCCCGCGCGGAGGGCGCGCTACCCTCGTCGTGCTGCACGACGGCGGCAACGTTCAGGCCGAACTCGGCGGCGTAGTAGTCAAACGCCTCATGGAAGGTGACGATGCTTTTGCCCGCGCAGGGCGCGAGCGCGGCGGCCGTTTCTTCCTGAAGGACGCGCAGCTTTTCGAGATAGGCAGCGCAGTTGGCGGCGTAGGCGTCCGCGTGCGCAGGGTCGGCGGCGGAAAGGCCGGCGGCGATGTTCTCCGTCTGCCGCATTGCGCCGGAAACGCTCACCCACACATGCGGGTTCCATTCGTCCTCATGGCCGGGCAGCAGGTCGATGCCGGCGGACGCTTCGATCACCGCGCCGTCCAGCTGCGGCGCGAGCTTTTCCATGAAGGATTCAAGCCCTGCGCCGTTGGCGATGATGACGTCGGAATCGGCGAGCGCGCGGCGTTCGGCGGAGGTGATCTGATAATCGTGCAGGCAGCCTGCCGTCGGCGGCGTCAGGCAGGAGACGGCGACGCCGTCCACGCCGCGGCAGACGTTGATGGCGGCGAGGTACAGCGGATAGAACGTGGCCGTGACGTTCAGCCCTTCGGCAGCGGCGAAGCCGCCGAGAGAAAGGCAGACGAGCAGCAGAGCGCAGATGATTTTCTTGGGCAAAATTTGTGTCCTCCTTGCGATATGCAGTTCGATTATACACACGCCGCGCGTTTTCGTCACGCTTTTTTTGGTTGCTTGACAAATTTTGCCGCGCAGGGTACTATTGTGCCATGAAACGCGAAGGAGGGAACCCCGAAATGAAGAAATTTTTCGCCATGCTGCTGGCCGTGTGCATGACGTTCTGCGCGTGCGCATTTGCGGAGGAGGAAGCCGATCTTTCCTATGTCGACGTGATGGAGCGCGGCACGCTGCGCGTGGGCATGGATAAGGAATACGCGCCCTTCTGCTTCATTGACGAGACGAACGAATACACCGGCTTCGACGTGGACTTCGCCTATGCGATCTGCGACGCGCTGGGCGTGCAGATGGAAATTGTGCCGCTCGAATGGAAAAACAGCGCCGCGGCGCTGGAGAACGGCACGGTGGACATGCTGCTGTGCGGCTACGCGCAGACGGACGGCGACGCGCTGCTGCGCGCGAGCTACCCCTACATCGAATCGAGCACGGCGCTTGTTGTGCGCGGCGATTCCGAGGCCGAGACGTGGGACGCGCTTGCCGGGAAAACGGTCGGCGTGCGCGAAGGCTCGTGCGAGCTGGAAGTACTCAACGAGAACAACGCGAACTTCTACCGCTCGCTGAGCGCGGCCTATTCCTTCACGACGGCCTATGAGCTGCTCAACGCCGTGGAAAAGGGCGATGTGGACGGCGCGCTCGTGGACAGGCTGGCGGCGGAATACCGCATCGCGCAGGGCGCGAACCTGAAGATCGTCAACGCGCCGGAAGCCGTGTGGGAGCTGACGGCCGCGTTCGCCCAGCGCAGCGAGGCGCTGTGGTCTGCGGTGAACGGAGCGATGGTGACGCTCGCGTTCAACGGCGTGCTGAGCGACATCGCTGCCGACTGGTTTGGCAGCGATATCACGGTGCTTGCGGGCTATCTGGTTTCGCTCGAGGAGCACGAGGGCGACTGAGCCGGGGCGGATCTGCGAATTCAAAAAACAAGACCGGAAGGGCGGATGCTTTTTCGGTCTTTTGCTTTTGGTTGATTTTTTCCGCGCCAGCGCGGAAGAGAGGGAGGGGCGCCGAGCTTGCGTGACGGAGTGAAATGGCGGGGTAAACCAATTGCGAGATGCGCGGAGGGCAGAAGGGGAAATGCGTTGCTTGATTTTTTACGTCAGCGCGGAAGGGGCGGTTGCCGAGCTTGCGTGACGGAGTGAAACGGCGGGGCAAACCGATTGCGAGATGCGCCGAGGGTGGAAGGGGAGATGCGGTGCTTGATTTTTTCGCGCCAGCGCGGAAGGGGGAAGGTCGCCGAGCTTGCGTGACGGAGTGAAACGGCGGGGCAAACTGATTTCGAGATGCGCGGAGGGCAAAAGGGGAAATGCGTTGGTTGATTTTTTCGCGCCAGTGCGGAAGAGGGGAGGGGCACCGAGCTTGCGTGACAGAGTGAAACGGCGGGGCAAACCGATTGCGAGATGCGCGGAGGGTAGAAGGGGAAATGCGTTGGTTGATTTTTCACACCAGTGAGGAAAGGGCGGCGAGGGCATTGCCGGATTTTTGAACGGGAACCCTTCCCTGCGAGAGAGAAAGACCGTTGAGACTGTGCAGCGACAAGAAGTGATTTCGAGATACCAGCCATTTTTTTCAGCTTCCAGAATCTGCATGTGTCGCCTGCGGCGGCGCTGCGCACGCTA
>CAZKJW010000067.1:0-1590 GCA_964553125.1 uncultured Oscillospiraceae bacterium | reverse complement strand
TTTTTTCAGCTTCCAGAATCTGCATGTGTCGCCTGCGGCGGCGCTGCGCACGCTAAGCGCGTGAAAATGGCGGCGCTTGCGCCGCAGAGAAAATGGAGGCGTGAAGCAAGATGGAAAAGATTCGCGTGGTTCAGTATGGCTGCGGAAAGATGAGCAAATACATCCTGCGCTATCTGCATGAGCACGGCGCGCAGATCGTCGGCGCAATCGACGTCGATCCGGCAATCGTCGGGCAGGATGTGGGCGATTTCGCCGGGCTCGGCTTGAAAACCGGCGTGCGCATTTCAGCCGACGCGGACAGTGTGCTCGACGAATGCGACGCGGATGCGGCGATTGTGACGCTGTTCAGCTTTGTCGGCGAGATTTACGAGCATGTGGAAAAGTGCGTCGCCCGCGGAATCAACGTCATCACCACCTGCGAGGAGGCGATTTATCCGTGGACGACCTCCGCCGCGCAGACCAGCCGGCTCGACGCGCTGGCGAAGGAAACCGGCTGCACCGTCACCGGCAGCGGAATGCAGGATATTTTCTGGATCAACATGCCGGCGCTCGTGGCGGGCGGCTGCAACCGGCTGACAAAAATCAAGGGCGCTTACAGCTATAACGTGGACGAATACGGCATGGCGCTGGCAAAGGCGCACGGCTGCGGCCTGACGCCGGACGAGTTCGAGCGGCAGATTGCGCATCCCGCCGCGTTTGAGCCCTCCTATGCGTGGAACGCCGCCGAGGCCATCTGCGGCAAGCTGGGGCTGACCATCCGCTCCATTGAGCAGAAGCACGTGCCCTGCGTCATCGACAGGGATATCCGCTCCGCCACGCTGGGCAAGACCATTCCGGCGGGGAACGTCATCGGCATGTCCGCCGTTGTGACTGTTGAAACCATGCAGGGCGTTACCGTGGAAGAAGAAACCATCGGCAAGGTGTACGGCCCCGACGACGGCGATCTGTGCGACTGGAAGCTGACGGGCGAGCCGGACACGGAGTTTCATGTCGTCAAGCCCGCGACGGTTGAGCATACGTGCGCGACGATTGTGAACCGCCTGCCGGCGCTGCTCGCCGCGCCTGCGGGCTATGTGACGGCCGACCAGCTCGAGCCGGTGCATTACCTGACGTACCCGATGGAGCTTTACTGCTGACCGGTGGGCAGAACGACCAGCTCGTTGTAGCCCGTCTCCGCGTCGAACTGCCTGCGGAAGACGACGCCGTCGATTTCTTCCAGCACGATTTCCGCAGTGGTATCGATGATGCAGCCTTCCGTCAGGTGGCCGCCGAACACGGAGAGATCCTCGCGCGCAAGCGCGATGTGCAGATGGCAGCCGTTGCGGGAAACCGTGCCCGTCAGGGAGACGATTTCGCAGTGCTCGCCGCCTTGAAGGATGGTCTTCCCGCCCGCCGCGCGCACGCGCCACGCGGAAACACAGCCCGCGCACGCGCAGAGCGCGGCCGCGTTGATGCCGCAGCGGCGCGCGTAAGCCTCGATGCCGCCGCGCAGATCGTCGCCGCGGCGCAGCCTGAAAACATGGCGCATGAAAAAATCCCCCTCTTTTCAGTTAAGAGGCATTATACCATGCGCCGGGCAAAAGTCAAAAA
>CAZKJW010000066.1:7778-13205 GCA_964553125.1 uncultured Oscillospiraceae bacterium | reverse complement strand
CCCTGCCGCACAAAAAAATCCCCGGCATTTCTGCCGGGGACTTTTCCCTATGGAGGCGAGGGGAATCGAACCCCTGTCCGAAAATCCGAAAACCCAGGTTTCTCCGAGCGCAGTCCGTGTTTTGAAATTCCCTTCACCGCACGCCCACGGACAGGCTTACGGATCCGGTAGCTTCATAGTGCCGACGCGCCGCAAAGCTTAGGCGCGCCCGTCCCCTACTTCAATGACGCCGGGTGGGCAAGCAGTAGGCGCTTGTGTCCGACGCGCAGCACTTAGGCCGCGAGAGCGAAATTATTTTCGTCAGTTCATTTTAAAAGTTTCCCAGTTTTAACGTGGCCCGGGTCCACGGCTCGCTTCCCAAATCCCCGACGATCCCCGTCGAAACCAGAACGCCCCCTTGTTCTGCACGGCCGCTGACGTCAGCCGTTTTTCATTGCGCGCTCAATATCACGCTTTGCCGCGCGCTGCGCGGCGTCGTCCCGCTTGTCGTGAAGCTGCTTGCCCTTGCAGAGCCCGAGCTCGAGCTTCATCCGCCCGTCCTTGAGGTAGATGCGCAGCGGAATCAGCGTATAGCCCTGCCGCTGCACCTGCGAGGACAGCTTGCGGATTTCGCTTTTGTGCATCAGCAGCTTTTTGTCGCGCAGCGGATCCACGTTGAAGATGTTGCCCTGCTCGTAGGGGCTGATGTGCATGCCGATCACCCACATCTCGCCGCCCTTGACCTGACAGAACGCTTCCTTCAGGTTCACGCGCCCCTGCCGCATGGATTTCACCTCCGTGCCGTGCAGCACGAGGCCGCACTCGTAGGTTTCCTCCACAAAATACTCGTGGCGTGCCTTGCGGTTCGCCGCTACCTGTTTTTCGCCGCGTTCGCGCGCCATGGGCATCCTCCTCCGTTCAAAGCTACAAGCTGATTATAGCACATTCCGGCCGGCGATGCAATCATCGGCGCTGTGCGCCTCAGGGTGTCGAAAAAGTGGCAAGGCCACTTTTTCGAGGAAAGCTGATGAATGTTTTCCTCCGCAAAACCGCATTTTGCTACGGAAAACGCCCCGCCCGACCGGCAAAGCCGGTCGATACGATTAGAGTCTTGCAGACGGCGAATTGCTTCTGCTGTAGGTACGACTTTTTTGACAGTCTGCGGCGCTGTGCGCCTTATTTTATGCGCGTCTGCCTGCGCGGATGCACGGCCTTGCGCGCCCAGTGCGCCACGCGGCCCATGGGCGTATGCTGCTTGCGCATCCGGACGGCCGCCGCCAGCGCGCCCGCGCGGAAACTCTCATTCTCCGGCTCCAGCCGCACCGCCGCACGATAGCTCGTATGCGCCGCCTCGGCTTCGTCCATTTTGAGCAGCACCGCGCCCTGCAATGCGTACCATGCTCCGTCGCGCAGCGCCGCGCGGTTGAGCATCCGCAATGCGCTGTCGCACATGCCGCGCTCGAAAAGCCGCCGCGCCACGTCGAACGCATCGGGCAGCACGCTCAGCGGCTCCTCATGGTTCTTCGCCATGCGAATCGCCTCGGCGTAGGCCAGATTCAGGCGAACCATCCGCTCCTGTGCGCCCGCCGTGTCGGCACGGTTCAGGTCGGGATGGCATTTCTTTGCCAGCGCGTGATAAGCCGCACGGATTTCTTCCACCGTACACAGGCCGTTCAGCCCAAGCGCCGCAAACGGATCTTCCACGCGCATCCCTCCTTCCCGCCTTTTCGCGCAACGAAAGCTGATTATATCACGTTCGGCGCATCCGCGCAAGATAACTCTTCCCATTTGCAGATATTTGCGCTATAATAAAATGATGCTTTGTTTTCTGAGGAAACGTGAGGGATACCATGAATAAGATTTTCGCGGTGGCCAACCAGAAGGGCGGCGTGGGCAAAACAACCACGCAGGTGAATCTTTCGGCGTGCGTGGCGGCGACCGGCAAGCGCGTGCTTTCCGTCGATCTCGACCCGCAGGCGAACGCGTCGAGCGGACTCGGCATCTCCGGCACGCCGGGGAAAACGGTCTACGACGTCATCACCGGCAGCGCAAAGGCGTCGGAATGCATCGTCAAAACGCCCGTGGAAACGCTCGACCTTCTGCCGAGCGATATCCGTCTGGCCGGCGCCGAGGTGGAGCTTGTCTCCGCCGACAATCGTGAATATATCCTGCGCGAAGCGCTCAAGCCTCTGCGCGCGCAGTATGATTACATCATCATCGACTGTCCGCCGTCGCTCGGGCTGCTGACGCTCAACGCGCTTTGCGCGGCCGATCGCGTGGTGATCCCCATTCAGTGCGAGTATTACGCGCTGGAAGGCGTGGGGCAGCTGATGAACACCGTGCAGCGCGTGCAGCGCGGCCTGAACCGGCATCTGGACGTGGAAGGCGTGGTGCTGACCATGATGGACGGCCGCACAAACCTTGGCATTCAGGTGGCGCAGGAGGTCAAGAAGCATTTCCGCCAGAAGGTCTACGGCGCGATCATTCCGCGCAACGTGCGCCTGAGCGAAGCGCCGAGCCACGGCCTTCCCATTCACCTCTACGACGCGCGCAGCGCCGGCGCGCAGGCATATGAACTGCTTGCGGAAGAATTTATCGAAAGAAATGAGGGGACGAGCCGATGAAAGCTAACCGAGGACTGGGACGCGGTCTGGACGCGCTGATGCCCGAACTGCCGCAGGAGGATGCGCGCGAGCGCGTGATGATGCTCCGCATGGGCGACATTGACCCGAACCCCGAGCAGCCGCGCCGCAAATTCGACGCGCAGGCGCTGGCCGAGCTGGCCGCGTCCATCCGGCAGGTGGGCGTTTTGCAGCCCATTCTCGTCACGGAAATTGACGGGCGCTATCGCATTATCGCGGGCGAACGCCGCTGGCGCGCCTCCCGTCTGGCCGAGCTGGAAGAAATTCCCGCCATTGTGCGCCCGCTCGACGACATCACCCGCATGGAAGCGGCGCTGATTGAAAACATCCAGCGCGAGGATCTCAACCCGCTGGAAGAAGCGCTCGCCGTGCGCGCGCTGATGGAGAAATGCGGGCTCACGCAGGAAAAGGCCGCGGAGCGGCTGGGAAGAAGCCGTCCCGCCGTGGCGAACCTGCTGCGCCTTCTGACGCTGCCCGAGCCGGTGCTGAACCTGCTGCGCGACGGCAAGCTGTCCGCAGGCCACGCGCGCGCGCTCGTCGCTGTGGAGGATCCGGCGCGCTGCACCGCGCTTGCTGAAAAGGCCGTGCGCGAAGGCTGGAGCGTGCGCCAGATTGAGCTGGCGGCACAGGAAAAGCCCGTCCCGCCCAAGGCGGCGCGCGTCCGGACGCGCAAGCTGCCCGAGTTTGTCGAAATGGAGGAGCGGCTGCGCCGCACGTTCGGCATGAAGGCGTCCATCGACGGCACGCTCAGTAAGGGAAAAATCACGCTTTCCTACGGCTCCCGACAGGAGCTGGAACGCCTTTACGATCTGATGCAAGGAGACGACGAAAATGCCTGACTGCATTCGGGTACCGGATATTCTGCTGCCCTGCGCGCACGTCGATAAGCAGCGCTGGGCCGTTGTGGCGTGCGATCAGTTCACCTCTCAGCCTGAATACTGGGACGAAGCCGAAGCCTTCGTCGGCGGCGCGCCTTCCACACTGCGCCTGATTCACCCGGAAGCGCGCCTTTTGCAGCATCCGGACGACGACCCGGTGGACGGCATTCATCGCGCCATGCGCGAATATCTCTCCGGCGGCGTGTTTGCCCCCGCGCGGCACGGGTTCATCCTGACCGAGCGCACCACGCAGTCGGGCAAGCGCCTCGGGCTGATGGTGCTCGTTGATCTGGCGGCATACGACTACGCGCCCGGCTCGCGGCCGCTCATCCGGCCCACGGAGGGCACGGTGGAGTCGCGGCTGCCCGCGCGCGTGCGCGTGCGCAGCGGCGCGGCGCTGGAGCTGCCTCACCTGATGCTTCTGGCCGACGATCCGCGCAGGACGCTCATCGAGCCGCTCTATGCGCGCCGCGGCGCGCTTGAAAAGCTCTACGACTTCGAGCTGATGCAGGGCGGCGGCCATCTGCGCGGCTGGGCGGTGGACGACGAAGCCGGCGTGCTCGCCGCAATGGACGCGCTGCCTTCGCTGCAAACGGACGACCCGATTCTTTTCGCCGTGGGCGACGGCAATCACTCCATGGCCGCCGCGCGCAAATGCTGGCTGGAGCACCCCACCGAGCGGAACCGCTTCATGCTGGCCGAGGTGGTCAACCTCTACGACGAATCGCTGAACTTTGAGCCGATTCACCGCCTGCTGCGCGGCGAAAACCTCGACGCTGTCTGGCGCAAAGCCGCCGAGCGCGGCGTTGTGCTCGACGGCGGCGACGTGCGGCAGGTGCAGCCCTTCCTTGACGAAACGCTGGACGAAAGCGTGCAGGTCGATTACATTCACGGCGCGCAGGCGCTTGAAACGCTGTCCGCGCGGCCCGGCTGCCGCGGAATCGCGCTGCGGGGCATCGAAAAAGAGACGCTCTTCCCTTCGCTTCACGGCGGCAAAACGCTGCCCCGCAAGGCCTTCTCCATGGGCGAAGCATGGGAAAAGCGCTACTATATGGAGGCAAGAGCGCTATAAAAAAAGCGCAGCTCTGCGCTGCGTAGGTTGCCGTATCGGCGCATCGCGGGTATCATTCCTCACCGAAAGGAGTGAACCCGCGATGTTTTTTACCCCGATAAACCCGCGGACATGGCCGCGCGCGCAGATGTTCCGCTATTTCTCGCAAATCGCCCCGACGGGCTATTCCATTTCCGTCTCCGTCGATGTAACGGACGCGCGCGAAGCGCTCAAAAAAGCCGGAAAGAAATTCTTCCCGGCGTATCTGTGGCTGGTCACGCGGCGGCTGAACGAGCAGCCCGAATTCAAAACCGCCGTGCGCGACGGGCGGCTCGGCTATTACGATTCGCTCACGCCGCTGTACGCGGCCTTCCACGACGACGACAAAACCTTCTCCCTCATGTGGACGCCCTACGAAGCCGACTTCGCCGCGTTCCACGCGCGCTATCTGGAAAACCAGCGCCGCTTCGGGCAAAACCACGGCATGCTCGCGCAGCCGCAGACGCCGCCGCCCGAAAACGCATACACCGTCTCCTGCCTGCCGTGGGTGGAGTTTTCGCACTTCGCCGTACACAGCTACGAAAACAAGCCGTACTATTTCCCATCGGTTGAGGCGGGGCGCTTCTTCGCGCGGGACGGCCGCACGCTCATGCCGCTCTCGCTCACCTGCCGCCACGCAGCGACCGACGGCTGGCATGTGCGGGTATTTTTGGACGCGCTATCGCGCGATATGAGCCGCCCCGATGAGTGGCTGTAGCGTCAGCCGGCAAAGGCGACGGCAACTCCTGCACAGAAAAAGCCGCCTGCTGCAAAGACACTTCGGAGAGCAGCGTATCAGACTCCGACTCTGAAGGCCACTGGTTCGCTCCGGGTACGC
>CAZKJW010000066.1:3474-7678 GCA_964553125.1 uncultured Oscillospiraceae bacterium | reverse complement strand
CGGCTTTCATCGAGCAGCGCCGCGGTCAGCTCCGTCGCGTATCCGCGTCCCCATGTGTCGCGGCGCAGCACCCAGCCAAGCTCGCAGCAGTCCGCCGTTTCGTATCGGTGAAAAATCACATGACCGATCACGCCGCCGCGCTTTTCCTGCACGGCGTATACGAGCGGCGGCTCGCACAGCCCCGCTTCCCGCAAAAACTGAGCCGCCCTCTCTTTCGAGAAGGGCGGTTCAATGTATTTCATGGTTTCCGCATCGGACAAAACCGCGCCCAGCGCGGCTTCATCCTCCGCCGCAAACGGTCGGATGATCAGCCGCTCCGTTTCCCGTCTCATTTTTTCACCAGTCCCGCGTCGGCGCTCAGATACGCTTCTCCCGAGCGCACGTCGAAGCTGCCGGTCAGCTCGGGGCGTTTGGAATCCGCGTCCAGCTTGCTGTTGATCGTCGGGAATTTGGGCATGGACACGGTCGGCGCGAAGCCGTCCGGCAGCTCAATCTGCACGCGGTACGTTCCCGGCCGCACGGCGTCGAAGCGGTAGCGTCCGCTTGCGTCGGTTACGGTGCGGGCGGCTTCCGTTTCGGCGTAATCCGCCGAAATGCGCAGCAGCACCACCGTCACGCCTTCCATGCCCGGCTCGCCGCTGTCCTGAAGGCCGTTGCCATTTTCGTCCAGCCACACGCGGTCGCCCACGCGTCCTGCCGTGAGCGAACCCGCGTTCACGTCGGCGCGCGTTTCTCCCGCGCGAAGCGCGAACAAATCCGTCGTCCCCACGTTCGCGTCCGTCGTCGGCACGAGCGATCCGTTTTCGTTATAATCCGTGAAAACGCATCCGGCGGCCAGCGTGAAACGCACGCGCATTTCGCCGGGGCGCAGGTTTTCAAACGCATACGCGCCGTCCGCGCCGGTCACGGTTTCGGCAATCGTCCCGCCCTGCGCGTCGAGCAGCTCGACGCGGATGTTCTCCAGCGCCGTCTCCGTCTTGCGGAAAAGGCCGTCGGCGTTTTTGTCGTCCCACACGGAGCCGGAAACCGCCGCGGGCTTCCACGCCGCCACGCTCGTTTCGATTCGCTCGCCCTCGGCGGGGGCGAACGTTTTTGTCTCGTCAAAGCAGAGCGCCGCGTCGTCCGCCGCGAATGCGAGCCGGTATTCGCCCGCCGCAAGCGCGTCGAACCGGAAAGCGCCGTCCGCATCGGTTACGGCTGTGCGCAGCGGCTTCGCCGCGCCTTCCTCCGCAAGCGTCAGCGTTACGGTGACGCCGGCCAGCGGCGCTTCGCCGCCGGGCTGCCCGTCGCCGTTTTCGTCATACCAGACGCTGCCGCTGATCACGGCCTCCGGCTGCGTTTCAAGCCGGAACTCGCGCGTCTCGCCCTGCGCGAGGGTGAAGGTCTGCGCCTCCTGCCGGAAATCGCGCAGCGCGTAGCCAACTTTGGCACGCGCCTCCAGCGTGTATTCGCCGGGCAGCAGCCCTTCAAACGTGAACGCACCCACTTCGCCGCATTCCCACGTTTCGCCGCTCGCCCTGCGAAGCGTCAGCGCCACGTCGGAGCCGCTCGTCGTCCCAGAGATGCGCGCCGCATACACGGCCGCAAAGCGCACGTTCGCGCGCGTCTCGCCCATCGCGAGCGTTGCGCTTTCCGTGCCGTTCATCGAAAGCATTCCATCGGGCAGCACGGCTTCCACGGTGTACTCGCCCGGCGGAAGCGCCTCGAAGGCATACGCGCCGCGCGCGCTCGTCGTCGTTTCCCGGAAGACCGCGCCCTCGCGCACAAGCCGCACGGACGCGTCGGCCACGCCTTCGCTTCCGTTCGGATACATCCACACCGCGCCGGACAGCTTCGCCGCGCGGTAAGCGCCCGCATCGGCAAGCAGCGTCTCGCCCATGGGCAGATACATCACGGCCGTCGCCGCCTCGCTGCCAAGCGTTTCGGGCACGTCGCTGTTAAAGGAGGGCGCATCCTCGCGGTTTCTCGTAAACTGCCAGCCCTCCGCCAGCTGGAAGGAAACGGCGTATTTCCCCGCCGTCAGGCCGTCGAAGCAATATGCGCCGTCCGCGCCCGTGCGCGTTTTGGCAAGCGTGTTGCCCGCGCCGTCCAGAAGCGTCGCCACGGCCGAAACGGCGGCTTCGCCCTCGGAGCGCAGGCCGTCATAGTTTTCGTCGGCAAACACCACGCCGGAGATGCGGCCCGTCTTGGTCAGACCGATCCGCTGCGCGTCGATCGAATCGCCGCTTGCGGCGACGATCTCCCCGGTCTGCGTCGTCAGCGTCCAGCCGTCGCACTCCGCGCGCAGGCGGTAGGTTCCCGGATATACGTCCGCAAAGCGCGCCGCGCCGGTCTCGTCGGTTACAGCGCTGGCGGCAATCGTTTCCCGCGCGCCCTCGCCCGACACAAGCAGCACCGTCGCGCCGGCCAGACCGGCTTCGTTCGCCTGCTGCGCGCCGTCCGCGGTTTCGTCGCAGAACACGGCAACGCGAATCTCCGCAGGCGACACGCCGGCGAAGTCCTTTTCAAACTGCGTGCGCCACGTCCTCACGGAAATTTCCGCCGTCTCGTCCGTCGTGGGCAGCATCCCGTCCGGCAGCGCCGCGCGCACGGTGTAATCGCCGCTGCGCAGGTGTTCAAACGCATAGCGGCCGTCCGCGCCCGTCACGGCGGTCTGCACGGTTTCGCCGTTCTTTTCCAGCGTTACGACGGCGTTTTGCAGGGGCGCTTTCGCGCCGCTCTTGCCGCCGTCCCCGTTTTCGTCTTCCCAGACCAAGCCTTCCACGCGGCCCGACACAACCGCGCCGCACAGCAGACCGGTTCGCTTTTCGCCGCTCGCCAGAGAGAAGGCTTCGCTCTCGCCCGTGCGGCTGTCGTGGCCGGAAATGAGCCGCTCCATGCCCTCCGCATGGCGCGAGAAGATCATGCTTTCCGGCAGCTCCACGGCAATGCGGTATTCTCCGGGCAGCAGCCCTTCAAACGCGAACGCGCCGTCGGAGGCCGTCGTCACGGCGGAGACCTTCCGCCCCGCGCCGTCCGTCAGCGTCACCACAGCGCCGGAAACGCCCGGCTCGCCCGCAGAGCGCAGGCCGTTGTCGTCCGCGTCGTGCCAGACGACGCCCGCCGCGAAGGCCGCGCGAATCGCCGTCAGCTCCAGCGAAACGGTTTCGCCCGAGCGCGTGATTTCAAGCGGGGTGGGCGCGCCCTGCACGGCCATATCGTCAGGCGTTTCAAACGAGAGCGCATACGCGCCCGCCGTCAGGTTTTCAAAAGCGAAGCGGCCGTTTTCATCCGTTTCAGTCGTCTGTCCGTCCAGCCGGACGGCAATGCCCACAAGCGGCGCGCCTTCCTCGCGCAGCGTGCCCTCCACGCGCGCGGGACGCATCGCCGTCAGATTGTGCTCCAGCGCCTCGCCGTCAGAAACCGCAACGGTCTCCTGCGCCTCGCCGCAGACCAGATAGCCCTGCGGCGCTTCAAACGAAAGCGCATATTCGCCCGGATACAGGTTCTCAAACGCGAACGCGCCGTCCGCGCCCGTCACAATTTCTTCGTCGTCGAGCTGCACGCGCGCGCCCGCAAGCGGCGTCCCTTCCGGATCGCACGCCGCGCCGCGAAGGCTCGCCGCCGCCCAAAGCCGATAGGTCTCCCCCTCGAGCGTGTACAGCACGCCCTCCGGAACGGAAACGCTGATCTCCTCATCCGGCAGGCAGCGGAACGAAAGCGTGTCGCCCGCGCGCGCCGTCCGGGTTTCCCCGCCGCACGCGACCGCAATTTCAACGCTCTGCACAGCCTCGCCGCCCTCGATGCGCGCCGTGCGCGTGCAAAGCGGCAGCATCTGCGCGCCGCCGTCCGTGTAGCGCACGCCGCAGCCCTCGTCCGGCGCAACGCGCGCCGTGCCAGCGCTTTCAAACGCATACGCGCCCCACGGGTCAGTCCAAACCGTTTCCAGCGTTTCGCCGTTTTCGCCGAGCAGCGAAACCTCGCGCCCCGCAAGCGGCGCGCCGTCCGCGTCCGTCAGGCGACCGGCAACCGCATATCCGGCGGGCGTTGCCGCCTCAAACGTCGCCGCCGTTACGGCAAACGGCGCGGCGACGGTTTTCGTTTCGCGCGTTCCCTGCGCGTCCACGGCGTATTCAAAGGAGAGGCGCACCGTGCCCGTCAGCGTCAGTTCTCGGTTTTCCTCCGCGTCCGGCAGCGCAAACCTGCGCGCCAGATGCAGCGCTCC
>CAZKJW010000066.1:2091-3374 GCA_964553125.1 uncultured Oscillospiraceae bacterium | reverse complement strand
GGTCTGCCCTCCGCCGCGCGCACCATGCGCACTGTGTATTCGCCCGCCGCAAGCGGCTCCACGGACGCAAAGCGCCCCGCATCGTCGGCCTCAAAGCGCAGAACCTCCGCGCCGGCCGCGTCATAAAGCGCAAACGTTCCGCCCGCCACGGGCAGCCCGCTCGCCGCGTCCGTCTGCTCAAAATCAAAGAAGCCCGCGTCGGCGTTCACCAGCGTCTGCGCCGGCGTGACCGCGCCGGAATACAGCGTCACATCATGCGCCTGCGCATCGGCGGCAAAGCCGTCCTCAGCGCCGTCCACGGCGCGAAGAACATAGCGCATGCCGTTCTGCGCGGCGGGAAGCTCGAGCGTTTCCCCGCCCGCAAGCACGCCCGCAAGCGCGCCGGCTTCGTCGTATACCTCATAGCTGCGGCCGAGCGGCACAAACCGCGCCGCGCCCGCTTCCCGGTCAAAGCTCGCGCCGAGAACGGACAGCGAGAGCGTCCCCGGACGGCTGTTCGTGATTTCAACAAGCGTCGTCTCGCCCGCGCGCGCCGCGACGGTCTGTTCCGCCTGATCGATGGTGTACGCCCCGGCGGCCGTCTGCTGCGCGAGGGTGTATTCGCCCGGCGCAACGCCTTCAAACAGCGCCACGCCGCTTTCATCGGTTGCCGCCTCATACGCGCCCTGCGCGTTTTTCAGCGCAAACCGCACGCCCGCAAGCGGCACGGCTCCGCCCGCCGCATCGCCCCAGAGCGCGACGCGCACGCAAGTCTCGCCGAGCTTGCGGCAGGAAAGCGCCATCTCGCACGGCGCGTTCACGGCGACGGGCTCCGTCAGCGCCATGGCATAGCCGTCCGGCGCGGAAAGCTGGCACAGATACAGTTCCGCCGAGCGCGGCAGCGCCGCGGACACCGGCTGCGCCTGCGTCGTGATCGTCAGCGGACGGGAAGGGTCTTTCGGGTCGGGCCACGGGACGAGTGCACCGTCCGCGCCCCGCGCGTACACGCCGAACGCCGCACCGGCCAGCTGTGAAACGTGCTGCGTTTCCAGCGTGCGCGCATCGACGGATTCCGCGGAAAGCGAAATTGTCAGCAGCGCTTCGCCCTGCGTCTCCCCGGCAAAAATATAGTGGATTCCGTTATAGGTCGCTTCGCCCGCCAGCGCAGCGCCTGAAAAAGCCATCAACGCCGCCAGCAGCAGCGGCAAAAAACGTCGGATTCGCATCTGTTTCCTCCGTAAAAAAGTACAGTCTATCGTACCACAACGGCAGCAAAAAGGCAAACGAAACGCGCGGGAATCCGC
>CAZKJW010000066.1:0-1991 GCA_964553125.1 uncultured Oscillospiraceae bacterium | reverse complement strand
AGTCTATCGTACCACAACGGCAGCAAAAAGGCAAACGAAACGCGCGGGAATCCGCTCCAAAATGCGCGGCGAGAAGGCAGGCGCTTATCCCCGGACGCAGCGCTTTTTTGGAGCATCCGCAGCGCGCCATGTTTGCAGCGTTTTTGTTTTATGGGCGCACAGCGCCCTGAAAGCCGTACCGCGCGACCGGTCACGAAATGCAAACCGTCCGGGAATTCCGGCAGGAAACGCGCGATTGATTTTTTGTTTCTTTTGACTAATGTTTGTGGTATAATTTTTGCAGCAAGAGGGAACGTTGCGCAGGCGCTCTGCCGGTTTTTCACAAAACACATGCGCTGTCGCCGGGCTTGAAACCGCCGTCCGTCAGCAACCGGGATAGAAACGGCGATGCAATCCATGCGCTTTCTTCCGGCTCGGCGGGAAAAAGCAACACGACCGTTTTCCTCACATCCATATGATTCCAAAGAAACACTGCGGCGGCAAACGCCATGCAAATAAAGCGAGGTTGAGAAGATGCGCAAACGACACGGCAGGTCAAAATGCCTCACCGCTTTGTTATGCCTTCTTTTCTCTTTGATTACGATATACGAGGGCGTACACTTTGAGGACTGGAACCACCGCGCGGCGGCCCGTCTTATCATTCCGACGGCTGCGCCGGTCACACTGCGTCCCGCATCCGAAGAAACAGGCGAAGCATTTGCGGGGACGCTGCAAGCGCCGCAGACAACTCCCGCATCGGATGCGACGCCCAGACCGGCATACACACAGCCGCAAACCGCGGCGTGGGTGATCGGTGAATCGGCAAACGTGTATGCAGGCGCATCTGCCAATGATGCGCTCATAGAAAAACTCTACTACGGCAGCGAGCTTTCCGTGATGGACGCACCTACGCAGAACGGCTGGTACAAAGTGCGGACAGCCAGCGGCCGCACAGGCTACGTCAGCGAAAAGCTCATCAGTACGGCGAAGCCGTCCATGCCCCAAAGCAGCACCAGCGCCGTCCCGGACGGCAGCTCAACCGGCATCCAGCCGTCCGCGCAAACCGTGTACGTCTCACGCTCGGGCGAATGCTACCACAGCCGCGCCGACTGCTCCGAGATGCGCACCCCGACTGCAATGACGGAGGATGAAGCGATTGCGCGCGGGCGCAGGAAGTGCAGCAAGTGCTGGTAAAAAAGCGAGGGCGGTTCGATGGCGCAGTGCGCCATGGTGTGTTTCCAGCAGCGATACATATCCGGGCAGTGCAAAGGCTTCTTTCTTGCATGCAATTTATCGTGCTGCGGAGATACTCTCATTCAGGTCTTATCTGCCGCACGGAAAACGCGCGGAAGCCGTTATAACAAGCGCTTCCTTGATAGCTGTCTATTTGCCTTAGCGTGGGAACACGTATCTCTCGCTTTTGAAAGCGTGAACGGGGGGTGGAGCCGCTTATCCCTTGCGGGGTGGGACGATATCCCCGCCGACACGCTGTCCGACCTACCCATTTCAATCCACCCACCCCTCGCGGGGTGGGACGAGGAGGCACAGTTCCGGCAAGGCGCGCCGTTTATTTCAATCCACCCACCCCTCGCGGGGTGGGACTCGGGCTGTAAAGCGTTTCGCCGCTCGCGGAATATTTCAATCCACCCACCCCTCGCGGGGTGGGACTTGGCTGATGCACCGCCAGACATGCTGCTCGTGATCATTTCAATCCACCCACCCCTCGCGGGGTGGGACGGTTACCTCTGGCTCTATGACAAGCCGAGCGAGATTTCAATCCACCCACCCCTCGCGGGGTGGGACGATATACGGGCTTGCCATTTTTCACGCCGTTTTTATTTCAATCCACCCACCCCTCGCGGGGTGGGACCACGTTCCTTGACCTACGCACGCTCAACATTTCAATCCACCCACCCCTCGCGGGGTGGGACGCAGCGATATTGACCGGGAAACCGCGCTGAAATTATTTCAATCCACCCACCCCTCGCGGGGTGGGACAGCAGAACCAGCCA
>CAZKJW010000065.1:0-13529 GCA_964553125.1 uncultured Oscillospiraceae bacterium | reverse complement strand
GTGCGCAGCTGTTTGCATTGGATCGGGCGCTTTCGCGCCAGCTGAAGCTGAATTGTCGCGTGGCAGAGGATCCGCAGGCGTGCGTGGGCATGGGTCTTGGCCGCGTGATGGAAGAAGGCGGTGGCTATGAGCGCGCCATGTTCAACCTGAAGCTCCCGGGCAGAAAACGGTAATGAAAAAATGCGGCCTTGCTCCTGATTGCGATCGGAGCGAGGCCGTTTTTTGTCGGTCGAATGGGAGGTGTGATTCACAGTTTAGCCGGGCGTTATGAAAGAACAAATCTTTAGAGAATTGTCGAGGCGCGTGAACGAGCTGTCTGGATGAACCGCTGCTGCGGACGCTTCCAGCTGCACACAGGCAGCGTATCGTACATGCAGATACACGGCGCTTCTGACGGGCAATTTCGCGGCAGCGCCGCCCGCCCGTGCTTTTCACGCAATGGCAAAACCTCCTGCCGCAATTCTTGTTTTGCAGCAGGGGGTCTCTTTGTGCGCCGAATAGGCAGGATACCCCCGGTTGAACTGGGGTGATGAAAACAGGCTTTGGCAAATGTTACGGAGTCACACGTGACTCCACTGGCAATGACAAGATTCCAGACATGCACGAGATGGAATAGAAAGTGGAATGAAGCCTCCGAAAAGGGAATTGCCGAGGCGCGAGAACGGGCTGTCCGGATGAACCGCCGCTGCGGGCGCTTCCGGCTGCACACGGGCAGCGCATCGTACATGCAGATACACGGCGCTTCTGACGGGCAATTTCGCGGCAGCGCCGCCCGCCCGTGCTTTTCACGCAATGGCAAAACCTCCCGCCGCAATTCTTGTTTTGCAGCAGGAGGTCTCTTTTTCTTTTGCTGTTTTCAGGAGCCCGTCATTGCAGGAGAGAAATCGCATCGATGATTTTCTTCTCGTGCGCTTCCATGCCGTATTTGTCCACCTCGGCTTTGTTCTTTTCGCCGTGGGTTAGGCAGCCCGCGCCGCCGATGCAGCCGCCGGTGCAGGCCATTCCCTCGATGAAATTGCCGTCCAGCACATGCTTGTTCGCCTTGAGAAGCGCGACGCGGCAGGCCTCGATGCCGTCGCACGGCACGGCCTTCAGGTCGAAATCATCCAGCCCCTGCTCGTGCAGCGCTTCCTTCACCGCGTCGGACAAGCCGCCGCTGCGCGCGAAAATGCGCCCGTAGAACGATGCGTTGTCGAGCAGATCCTCTTCCATCGTTGTGATGTCCAGATCGCGGCTGTCAAACAGCGCCTGCAGTTCCTCAAACGTCAGCACCGCGTCGATGTACGGCTTCACTTCGGGCTTGAGCGCCTCGGTCTTTTTGGCCGTGCACGGCCCGATGAATACGATCTTCACATCGGGCGTGGTGTCCTTGATGTATTTTGCCAGCGTCGCCGCGGGGGAAAGGTTATGCGAAATATTCTCCTCCAGCGCGGGGAAGTTTTTCTTGATATACTCCACAAACGCCGGGCAGCAGGAGCTTGTGAGGAACCCCTTCTCGGTCAGCTCGCGCGCTTCCGCCCACGCCACCATGTCCGCGCCCAGCGCGGCCTCAATCACGGTGAAGAAACCCAGCGCCTTGATGCCGCTGACAACCTGCCCCAGCTTTGCATAGGTGAACTGGCTGGAGATCGACGGCGCAACGAGCGCGAAGACGCGGTATTTCTCGTTGTCCTCGCTGCCACGGATGAGGTTGATTGCATCGAGAATGAACGACTTATCGGAAATCGCGCCGAAGGGGCACTGATAGACGCACGCGCCGCAGGCGATGCATTTCTCGTTGCGGATGCTCGCGGCGTTGTCCTCGCCGATCTCGATGGCCTTCACCTTGCAGGCGCGCTGGCAGGGACGCATGAAGTTGTTGATTGCGCTGTATGGGCAAACCTTGGCGCACTGGCCGCACTCGACGCACTTGGTTTTGTCAATGTGCGCCTTCTGGTGCATGTCAAAGCTGATCGCGCCGCGGCGGCACACATCCTCGCAGCGATGCGCAAGGCAGCCGCGGCACGCGTCCGTCACTTCGTAGCCGCCCATGGGGCATTCGTCGCAGGCAATGTCGATGACCTCGATCACGTTCGGGTTGCTCTTATCGCCGCCCATGGCCAGCTTCACGCGCTCGCCAAGAATGGCGCGCTCTTTATACACGCAGCAGCGCATCGTGGGCGTTTTGCCCGGAACGATCATCTTCGGGATATCCAGCAGATGCTCCTGAAGGGTTCCATTCCATGCCTGCCGTGCAACTTCTCTGAGCACCTTGTATTTGAGGTGCTGCACTTTCGTGTCAAATTTGCGCATCGTCGTTCCTCTCCCCGCGCCTAGCGCGTCGGTTGATTTCGCGGCGGCTCCGCCGCGCCGGGCGGTGCGCGCAAGGGCATCCTTCTCCCAAACGCGTCACTGCATCTTTCTCTTTACACAAACGTTTTCATTATACATGAAACCCAGCGGCTTGTGAATATCCTGCCGAAAAATATTGACGGAAAATTGATTGCTTCGCCGCATTCGTAAATTCGTTGACGGAGTCCGCGCGCCGTGATATGATATCAATATAACATTCCTGATGGGGGATTGAAATGGAATCTCTGCGCTCCGTGCCGGCTCTGTCCATTCAGGCGTTCCGAAGAATGCCCTACTATCTGCAATATCTCCGCCAACTGCAAAAGGACGGCGCGTCCGCCGTTTCCGCGCCGCAGACGGCGGAGCATTTCGGGTTCACGGAAGCGCAGGTGCGCAAGGACTTTGCGGCCGTCAGCACCGTGCGCGGCCGTCCCAAGCAGGGGTTTGAGCTGGCGCGGCTGATTCACGATATTGAAGCCGTGCTCGGCTATCACAACGCAGACCACGCGGCGCTTGTGGGCGTCGGCTCGCTCGGGCGCGCGTTTCTTCAATATGGCGGCTTCGCCACATACGGCATCACCATCGACATGGCGTTTGACGCGGATCTCAACCTCGCGGGCGAGAGCGTGAGCGATGTGCCGGTTTTTCCGGCGGATCGCGTGAGCGAGCTTTGCCGGCGGATGAAAATCCCCATTGGAATCATCACCGTGCCGGCCAATCAGGCGCAGATTGTCTGCGATCAGCTGATTGCAGGCGGCGTGCAGGCCATATGGAATTTTGCGCCGGTGCATCTGCACGTTCCGGACGGTATTCTGGTTCAGAATGAAAACCTCGCCGCGTCCCTCGCGCTGCTTTCCCGCCGGCTTCGGGAAAAGGAATGCGCCGGGAGCGAATTTGGCGCGCAGCGCCTTTAACCGCTGAAAGGATGAAACGGGATGGACATTTTACAGTTTGAAGTCACCCATTGCAAAGACTGCTGCAAGTGCATCGGCGTGTGCCCGGTCAAGGCGATTGAAGTGCGGAACCACCGCGCGATGGTCGTCGTCAGCGACTGCGTGCTTTGCGGCAACTGTACCGTCGTCTGCCCGCAGAACAGCAAGCGCTGCGTCAACGACGTGGGCAACGTGCAGAACATGATTCATGACGGCCGCCGCGTGGTGGCGAGCGTTGCGCCGTCGTTCTCGTCCTATTTTGATGGCGCCAGCTTCGGCGCGCTGCGCGCTGCGCTGCTTTCGCTGGGCTTTTCCGACGCGCGCGAAACCGCCGAGGGCGCGCATCTTGTCAAGACCGAATACGAAGCGCTGCTTGAAGGCGGCGAAATGAAAACCGTCGTCTCGTCGTGCTGCGCGTCGCTGAACGAATACGTCTCCAAGCACTACCCCGAAGCGATTCCCGTCATGGCGCCCGTGCTTACGCCCATGCAGGCGCACGCAAAGCTCATTCACGCCGATACGCCCGACGCAGCGATTGTGTTCATCGGGCCGTGCATTTCCAAAAAGGCGGAGGTTCGCAAGAAGGCGACGGAGGTGGAGTACGCCATCACCTTCGACGAACTGGCCGAATGGCTCCGCCGCCAGAACATTGAGCTGAGCCGCGAGCCGGACGGGCAGCAATACCTCTCTCGCTTCTTCCCCGTGACGGGCGGCATCCTGAAAACGATGCAGAAAAACCATCGCTGGCGTTACCTCAACGTGGACGGCCCCGAAAACTGCATGGCCGCGCTGCGCGACGCAGTTTCGGGCAAGCTCGAAGGCTGCTTCATCGAGATGAACTTCTGCACCGGCTCGTGCATCGGCGGGCCGGACTTCCGCAAGCACGCGCGTTCCCTCGCGGCCTCCGCGCTTTCGGTGGAGCGGGCGGCGCTCGCGCAGGGCGCTTCGGAAGAAAACGCGCCCGATTTTCCGCAGACGAAGCCCTGCGCGCTGGACGCGTCCTTCCGGGATGAGCAGATCGTCTACGATCAGCCGACCGAGCAGCAAATCGCCGCAGTGTTCAAGAAGATGGGCAAGCTGACGGCTGCGGACGAGCTGAACTGCGGCATGTGCGGCTACGCCTCCTGCCGCGAAAAGGCCATTGCGGTCATCATGGGGCGCGCTGAAATCAGCATGTGTATGCCTTATATGAAAAAACGCGCCGAATCCTTCTCCGACAAGGTGCTCTCCATCACGCCGGACGCTATTCTTGCCGTCGATCTGAGCCTGAAGGTGCAGCAGATCAACCGCGCGGCGTGCGAGATGTTCTCTCTGCAGCCGGACGATATTCTCGGGCAGTCCGTCAGCCGCATCCTCGACGAGTTTGATTTTGTTGACATGATCGCCAACAAAAAATCCGTCACGGAGAAGTTCACGTATCTTGCCGAGTATAATCTCTACCTCAAGCAGTCATTCTACTTTGACGAGCCGGCCGGCGTGGTGCTGTGCATTATGAAAAACATCACGCGCGAGAAGCAGCGCCAGAACCAGCTCATGCGCCACAAAACGCAGGTTGCCAACATGGCGGACAGCATCTCCGACAAGCAGCTGCGCATCGTTCACGAGATTGCGTCGCTGCTGGGCGAATCCGCCGCGGAAACAAAGCTGGCCATTGCCGAGCTAAAGGACGCCGTCATGATGGATAGCGGGGAGCAGTGAGAGTATGCAGGATCTGTTCATTGAAAGCGGCCACGCCAGCGTCAACCATCGCGGCGAAAGCCTGTGCGGCGATTTTATCAGCGTCAACAAGCGCGGCGCGCAGCTGACCGCCGTTCTTTCGGACGGCCTCGGCAGCGGCGTGAAGGCGAATATTCTTTCCACGCTCACCGCAACGATTTTTTCTACGCTCGTCTCGCATAACCGCCCCATCGACGAGTGCATCGAAACGGTCGCCTCCACGCTGCCCATGTGCAAGGAGCGCAAGGTGGCCTATTCGACGTTCACCATGGTGCAGATTACAGGCGCGCAAGCGCGCCTTGTCCAGTACGACAACCCGCACGCGATCCTGCTGCGCTCGGGCAGAAACCTTGAATACCCCTACACCGTCCGATTCGTCGGCCTCAAGGAGATTCACGAAAGCGCGCTGCTCCTGCAGGAGGACGACGTGCTGATTCTCATGAGCGACGGCGTGACCAGCTCCGGCTTGGGCAAGCTGACTGACAACGGCTGGCCGCGCGAGGAAATCATCTCGTGTCTGGAGCGCATCTACTCGCCTGAGCTTTCGGCGCAGCATATCGCGGCAGAAATTCTCAACGGCTGCATGGCGCTCTGTCAGGATTCTCCAGACGACGACACGACCGTGCTTGTCTTCAAGGTGCGGCGGCGGCAGGCTGTGAACGTCATGATCGGCCCGCCGGTTGACCCGGAGGACGATGAGAAGGTGCTTAAGCTGTTCTTTGCAAAGGAAGGGCTGCACGTCGTCTGCGGCGGCACGACCGCGCAAATCGCCAGCCGCTATCTGAGAAAGCCCGTTATTCCCGTCGAGGACAGCGGCACGGACATTTCTCCGATGATTGCCCAAATCGAAGGCGTGGATCTTGTGACGGAGGGCGTGATCACGCTTCAGAAGGTGACGGAACTGGCCGAGCATTACGGCGACGATTCCCGCATCTCGCTCCATCTCACTGAGGGCAAGGACGGCGTTTCGCGCCTGTCTGCGCTGCTGCTGGAGCAGGCGACGGATATCAACATCTTCTACGGACAGGCCGTCAACACGGCGAACGCCGGCCCGGACGTCGATTCCGACACGAAGGACAAGCTGCTTGACCGCCTGACTCAGGCGCTGAGCAGACAGGGCAAGAACGTGCGTATCAGCCGCTGCTGACGTGCGGGCGCTTTTGCCGCAAAAGTCGTATTTGACGTTTGACAGCAAACGTGCTAATCTATCTAATATACAATATCAGATATGATGCGGGGTGTTGATTATGTTCTCCATCTTCACGGATACGGCCGCCAACCTCGATTGCCGTCTTTTGCAGGAGCGAAAGATCAGCGTAATTCCCTTCACGTTCTCTGTCAACGGCGTCGATCAGACGTGCACGGATACCGTCGCCTTCGACGGCAAGGCGTACTATGACGCCATGCGCGAAGGCGCGAAGGTGCAGACCTCGCAGGTTACGCCGCAGCGCTATATCGACTTCATGACCCCCGCGCTGGCCGCGGGAGAGGATGTGCTTTTCGTGGGCATGTCGTCCGGCGTGAGCGGCTCCTTCGCCTCGGCGCAGACGGCCAGAACGCTTCTGCTGGAAGAATATCCCGAAAGAAAAATTTTCCTGATCGATACGCTCGGCGCGTCGCTCGGCGAAGGGCTTCTGGCGCTGGACGCCGCCGACTGCCGCGATCGCGGCATGTCGCTGGAGGACACCGCCGCGCTGCTCGATGAAAAGCGGCACTGCATGGCGCAGGTGTTCACGGTTGAGGATTTGAAGTACCTTCGCGCGACGGGCAGACTGTCGAACATCGCCGCGCTGCTGGGCATGGTTTTGCAGATTAAGCCGCTGCTCAAGGGCGACCCGGAAGGGAAGATCGTCTGCTTTGAAAAGGTTCGCGGGCGCAAGCGCTCCATTGCCGCCATCGCCGAGCGTTACGACGCGCTGGTGAAGGATGCGCAGACGCAGCGCGTCGGCATCGCGCACGCCGATTGCCCCGAGGATGCGGCGCTGCTGGAGTCGCTCCTGCGCAAGAACAATCCCCCGAAGGAAATCATGACCGTCTGCTACGAGCCGATGACCGGTTCGCACGTCGGCCCCGGCGCGCTCGCGCTGTTCTTTGTCAGCGACAAGGACGTTCGTACCGCGCTGTGAATCAGGAAGCTTTCGCGCCTGTTTCGCATCGCCCGCCATATTCGCATTGCCAAGCGGCTTTGTTCCCTGCGGAACAGAGCCGCTTTTTTTCAAAAAAAACTGCCGCCGAAAAGGACGGCGGCAGGTTTGAAAGCAGGGCTATTCTGCTGCGAGGTTTTCCTTTGCGTGCTTTGCGGACGGCAGCGCAGGCCTGCGTTCAGCGGATCAGGCGGAATGCGTCCACGTCCACCACGCCCAGCGTCGTCAGCTTTCTGTGCGGAATGACGGGCAGGCTCATGAACGAAAGCGTCATCAGCGGGTCGATTTCGCGGCTTGCGCCCAAGGCATAGGCGGCGTCGCGGACGCGCGCAAGTCCGGCTTCCGCTTCTTCCGCGTCGAGATCGCACATCAGCCCTGCGATGGGGAGCGTCAGCTCCGCGCGAATTTCGCCGCCGTCGGCGACAACTATGCCGCCGCCGTTTTGCCGGAGCGTGTCAACGGCAAGCGCCATGTCGCTGTCGTTCGTGCCGACGACGATGATGTTGTGCGAATCGTGCGCCACGGTTGTGGCGACTGCGCCGGATTTCAGCCCGTACCCCTTGAGGAAACAAAGGCCCGTGTGGCCGGTGCCCTTGTGGCGCTCGATGACGGCCAGCTTGAGCAGATCATCCTCCACGCGCACCGCGTCGGTCATGCCCGCGTCCACAGTGATCAGCTCGTGCGAAACCAGCCCGATCACGGGCAGCGGCTTGCCGTGCGTGTCGAGGGACGCAGCGCTGAAATCGCCAACGCGCACCGTGCCGGAGACGGCCTTGCGCCCCGCGGCGGCGCTTTCACTCAGCGGCTTCGTGAGCGCGCCGTCCCGCGCGACAAGGCTGCCGCGCTTGTAGACGGCTTCGACGGCGACGGCATCTCTGTCCGAGAGCAGCACGAGATCGGCGAAGTATCCGGGCGCGATGGCGCCCGTGTCCGAAAGCCCGAAACGCTGCGCCGCGTTGAAGGAAGCGGCGATGAATGCGTGCGCCGGATTGGCGCCAAGCGCGATGGCGCGGCGCACAATGCGGTCCATGTGGCCGTCTGTCACGAGCGTTCCGGGGTGAACGTCGTCGCAGCAGAGCAGGCAGCGGCGGAAGGAATCGCCCTGAAGCAGCGGCGCAAGCGCCGCAAGGTTGTGCGCGGCCGTGCCTTCGCGGATCATGATCCATTGGCCGAGCCGCAGCTTCTCCAGCGCTTCGTTATAGGCGACGGCTTCGTGGTCGCTCGTCACGCCGCAGCCGATATACGCGTTGAGCCGTTCGCCGCTCAGGCCGGGCGCGTGGCCGTCCACCATGCCGCCCTCTGCCAGCGCGCAGTCGATTTTTTCCAGTGTGGCCGCGTCCTCGCTGAGCACGCCGGGATAGTTCATCATTTCGGCAAGCCCCAGAACGCGCTCCTCCGTCATGAAGCGGCGCACCGTCTCCGTGCCGAGCGTGCAGCCGTTTTCGTCGAAAGGCGAGCAGGGCACGCAGGAGGGGATCATGAAGAAAACGTCGAGCGGCAGGCCGCGCGTGGCGCGCAGCATATACTGGATGCCGTTTTCGCCGCAGACGTTGGCAATTTCGTGCGGGTCGGTCACGACGGCGGTGGTGCCGTGCGGCGCGACGGCGCGCGCGAATGCGGCGGGGGCGAGCAGCGTGCTTTCGATGTGGATGTGGCTGTCGACAAACCCCGGCACAACCGTCTTGCCGGTGCAGTCGATTTCGGCCTTGCCGTGATAGCTGCCGACGCCCGCAATGCGTCCGGCGGAAATTGCGATATCCGCCGTAAGGAACTCGCCCGTGAACACGTTGAGATACGAGACGTTTTTCAGCACCAGTTCGGCAGGCTCGCTGCCGAGCGCGACGGGAAGAATGCGCTTTTGCTTCATTTGAGGGAGCCTCCTTGCATGGATGGTTTGGCGTTTTCGACGCGCGAGAGCGCCGTGGAAAGATCATACTGCGGAAAATATTCCCTTGCGAAGGGCACGGTTTTTACAGCGAAGGACTTGCCGCGAAGGCCGTTGAGCACGCCTGCGTCCGTCCGGAAGGCGAAGGTGACGCGATAGGCGTACAGCGCCTGATACTGCCGCCCGCCCTTTTCGGCGCGGCCATACTGCGCGTCGCCCAGAAGCGGATGCCCGGCTGCGGCCAGCTGCGCGCGAATCTGATGCGTGCGGCCTGTGAACAGCTCGCACTCCAGCAGCGCCAGCCCGTCGCGCTGGCAGAGCACGCGAAAGCCCGTCTGCGCGCGCTGCGCGCCGGGGGAGGGACGCTTTGAAACCTCCACGCGCTTGCCCACATGCGTGAGATAACCGTCGAGCAGGCCGGACTCGCGGTCGAACCGTCCGCGCGCGATGCACAGATACTGCTTGACGATTTCGTGCGCGCGGAGCTTCTGATCGAGCGTGCGCAGCGCTTCTTCGTTTTTGGCAATGAGCACCACGCCGCCGGTGAACCGGTCGATTCGGTTGCACAGCGAAGGCGCGAACGCGCCCTTCTCGTTGCGCCACTCGCCCTTCTGATACAGATACGCCCGCGCGTGATGGACGAGCGTGTCAACCTTTTCCGATGCGTCCGCGTGGCACAGCAACCCCGGCCGCTTATCGACAAGTAGCACGTTTTCGTCCTCGTAGACGACGTCCAGCTTCCAGCGGAACGTGCCGTAGAACGGATCGTTTTTCTGCTCGGGCGGCTCGAACCATTCATCCGGAATATAGAGGCGCACCGCGTCGCCGGCATGGACGCGCGCGTCCGCCTTGGGATGTTTGCCGTTCACGCGCACCTGCTCCTGCCGGATGATCTTCTGCGCCTGCGCCATGGAGATGCGCCCGAACGTCGCTGCCAGCCAGCGGTCAAGCCGCCGCTCGTCCACGTCTGCGCCGACGGTAAACTCCTTCAACGCACAACGCCTCCTTCGCCCGAAAGGCGCAGCACTTCGCGCTGCGTTTCTTCGTCGCCGAGCCATGCTTCGCGCAGCGCGCGCTCGCGTTCCGGCGCGAGCGGCTGCATCTTTGCAATGAGGAACTTGATCGCCACGCCCTGCGCGACAAAGCGCGCTTCATGTTCGGTGACGTAGTTGGGCGCGAATCCGCTCGCGTGAAGGTCGCGCGTGAGGTGGGTCGTTTCAAAGCCCGACTCGGCAAGATAGCCGAGGGAATCCTCAAACAGCTCGTCCGCGTCGGTCTTGAAGTAAATCTCCGCGCCCGGCGCGAGGAACGTGCGATACTGCACCAGCTGGCGCGTGTGCGTCAGGCGGCGGCGTTCGTGGCGGCCCTTCTGATCCCACGGGTTGCAGAAGCTGATATACAGCCGTTCCACCGCATCCTCGGCGCAGAGCATCTGCTGGATATAGAGCAGATTGTGGTGGCCGAGCTTGAGGTTGTCAACCGGCGCATCGCCGAAGACGTCGTGAATTCCGCGGCAGCCGACAGCCAGCATGTCGCGCGAAAGATCAAGCGCGAGGTAGTTGACGGACGGATTCTCGCGCGCCATGCGCGCTGTGGAGACGCATTTGCCGCAGCCCAGCTCAACGTGCAGCGCGCCTTCCCGCGCAAATTCGCCGCGCCAGCGGCCGCGCAGTTCATAGGCGTTTTCGTAGTAGAACGGACAGGCGTCCAGTTCGCCCTGCGCCCATTTTTTCTTCCGCATGTGCATGAGGGAAAATCCTCCTCGGGGGTAATAATCAGCCCTTGGGCTTTCGGTCGAAGTACGGGTTCTTGCCGCTGATGGAAATGGGAAGCCCCAGCACGACGCTTGCGTTTTCGCACGGAAGCCCCAGCGTCTGCGCCGCGCGTCCGACGGAGAACATAATGCGGCTGTCGACGCGCAGATCGGCCGCCATTGCGGCGGCAGAGCCAAGCGCTATGCCGACGTCGAGCGCGTTGAACGTACACAGGCCGCCTTTTTCGGCGCAGTCGCCGCAGCCGGCAAAATGGCAGTAGCCGCAGCTTTTGTCCAGCCCGCCGCAGTGTTCTTCTGCGGCGACGATGATGACGGCTTCAGCGGCGTCCACGCCGTCCGCATCGCGCTTGAAAAACGCATAGCCGAACGCTTCGGACAGCTCCCGCATCCGGACGGCGAGCCGTTCTTTGTCCTCACCGGTCACAACGCACGTGCGGATCACGTCCACGCCCTTCGTCTTGGGCGCCGTGCGCATGGCGGCGCAAATGGCGGCGGCCGCATTCAGCGCGGCGGAATGTTCCATTTCGGGGGAAGCGTAAATCATTTGCAAAGCCCTCCTCAGAGCCGATGGGTTTTATTCAGAAGCATTCTTCCAGAAAGCCGCCGCCCAGCAAGCGCTCGCCGTCGTAAATTGCAGCGGTCTGCCCCTTTGCGGGGGCGCGCAGCGGCGTGTCGGTGACGATGCGCACCGTGCCGTTCCCGCCGGGAAAAACGGTGCAGTCAGGCGTTTCCCAGCGCGTATGGCGCGCGCGGACGCGCCCGCGCAAGGGCGTCTGCGGCGGGTCGATCAGCCAGTTCATGCCGCGCACGGTGATTTCGGTTTTGAAAAGATCCTCCCACAGCGCCGTTTCCAGCGTGTTTGTTTCGGGGATGATTCTGGATATATACAGCCGCCGGCCGTTATGCAGCTCGCCCCAGCGCTGGCCGACCGTCCAGCGGTGAATGCCCTCGTGCCGGCCGATGACCTCGCCCTGAAACACGCACGGGCCGGGCTGCGGCGTAAAGCCGCGCCGCTCGATCCATGCGGCGTAATCGTGATCCGGAATGAAGCAGATGTCCATGCTGTCGGGCTTGTGCGCGATGGGGATGCCCGCCTCCGCCGCAATTTCGCGCACGCGCGTTTTTTCCATGCCGCCCAGCGGCAGAAGAAGCCGCGAAAGCTGCGGGCGCGTAATCATGGCGAACTGGTAGCTCTGATCCTTGTCCGGGCAGCCCATATAGAGCGCGCCGTTTTCAAGGCGCGCGTAGTGCCCGGTGGCGATGAATTCCGCGCCCTGCGCGTCTGCGCGTTCCAGCAGAAACCGGAACTTGACCGCGGGGTTGCACAGCAGGCATGGATTCAGCGTTTCGCCGCGCAGATAGCCTTCCGCAAACGGACGGCACACGCATTCTTCCAGCGCGCAGCGCGCGTCAAGCACCTCAAGCGGAAGGCCGAGAAATTCAGCGGTGCGGCGCGCGTCCGCTTCCGCGCCCTGAACGCCCACGTCGAGGAACACGCAGCGCACGTCGTAACCCGCGCGCGTGAGCAGCAGCGCGGCCGCCGCGGAATCGACTCCGCCGGAAAAGCCGAGAATTACTTTTTGCATCGGGCAGCTCCATCCATAGAATTACTACGCTAAATTCCGCGGAAAACGGCAAAATCCTGCAAAAAGCGGGAAATGCTTGTGATTCTTCGCCGGGCGTGCTATAATCTTCTATCATTTCGGTTGGGGGAATTCCTATGTTTATGACGGTCAAGCAGCTTTTTGACAAGCCTCCGGTGGAGGAGATTTCCGGCGTCCGCGTCAGCGGCTGGGTGCGCACGGTGCGCGACAGCAAGGCGTTCGCCTTCATTGCGCTCAACGACGGCACCTGCTTCAAGCCCCTGCAGATTGTGGTTGAAGAGGCCAATGTTTCCAACTATAAAGAAATCGCCAAGCTCAACGTTGGCAGCGCCATCGAAGCTGAGGGCACGCTGGTGCCCACGCCCGGCGCGCAGCAGCCCTTCGAGCTGAAGGCGACGGGCGTAACGGTCGTCGGACCGTCCACGCCTGACTATCCGCTGCAGAAAAAGCAGCACAGCGTCGAGTTCCTGCGCTCCATCGCGCATCTGCGCCCGCGCACGAACCTCTTCAGCGCGGTCTTCCGCATCCGTTCGCTGGCGGCGCAGGCGATTCACGAGTTCTTCCACGAGAAGGGATTTGTGTATGTACACACGCCGCTGATCACCACGAGCGACTGCGAGGGCGCGGGCGAAATGTTCCGCGTGACGACGCTCGACCCCGAAAACCCGCCGCGCCGCGAGGACGGCAGTGTCGATTTTTCGCAGGACTTTTTCGGCAAGCCCACGAGCCTGACCGTGTCCGGTCAGCTGAACGTGGAAACGTATTGCATGGCGTTCCGCAACGTCTACACCTTCGGGCCGACCTTCCGCGCGGAGCGCAGCTACACCGCGCGCCATGCGGCCGAATTCTGGATGGTCGAGCCGGAGATCGCGTTCGCCGACCTGAAAATGGATATGGAGCTGGCCGAGGAAATGGTCAAGTTCATCATCCGCCGCGTGATGGAAGAAGCGCCCTTCGAGATGGAGTTCCTCAACAAGTTTGTTGACAAGGGACTGATCGAGCGCCTTGAGCACATTGTCGGCTCCGATTTCGCGCGCGTCTCCTACACGGATGCGATTGAAATTCTCAAGAAAAGCGGCGTGAAGTTTGAATACCCGGTCGAATGGGGCATTGATCTGCAGACCGAGCACGAGCGCTATCTGA
>CAZKJW010000064.1:0-13721 GCA_964553125.1 uncultured Oscillospiraceae bacterium | reverse complement strand
CACCAAGGACGCCGGCCGCATCGCCGGTCTGGAAGTGCTGCGCATCATCAACGAGCCGACCGCCGCGTCTCTGGCCTATGGCCTCGACAAGGAAGGTACCTCGAAGATTCTCGTATACGACCTCGGCGGCGGCACGTTTGACGTGAGCCTGCTGGAAATCGGCGACGGCGTGTTTGAAGTGCTTGCCACCAACGGCAACACCCGCCTCGGCGGCGACGACTTCGACCAGCGCATCATCGACTGGATCGCCGATGAATTCCTCAAGAGCGACGGCGTTGATCTGCGCAAGGATCGTATGGCACTGCAGCGCCTGAAGGAAGCCGCCGAAAAGGCGAAGATCGAGCTTTCCGGCGTCATGAGCGCAAACATCAACCTGCCCTTCATCACCGCGGACGCCAATGGCCCGAAGCATCTTGACCTGACGCTGACGCGCGCCAAGTTCGACGAAATGACCCGCGACCTCGTCGAAGCCTCCATCCTGCCGATGCAGCAGGCGCTCAAGGACGCCGGCCTCACCGCGTCCCAGATCGATAAGGTGATCCTCGTGGGCGGTTCCACGCGCATCCCCGCTGTGCAGGAAGCTGTCAAGCGCATCACCGGCAAGGAGCCCTTCAAGGGCATCAACCCCGACGAGTGCGTCGCGGTTGGCGCGGCCATTCAGGGCGGCGTTCTCGGCGGCGAAGTGAAGGACGTTCTGCTTCTGGACGTGACGCCTCTGTCCCTCGGCATTGAAACCATGGGCGGCGTGTTCACGCGCCTGATCGACCGCAACACGACCATCCCCACCACCAAGAGCCAGATCTTCTCCACGGCCGCCGACGGCCAGACGTCCGTTGAAGTACACGTGCTTCAGGGCGAGCGCGAAATGGCTGCGCACAACAAGACGCTCGGCCGCTTCCAGCTCAGCGGCATTGCGCCCGCGCCGCGCGGCGTGCCGCAGATTGAAGTCACCTTCAACATCGACCGCAACGGCATCGTGAACGTTTCCGCGAAGGATCTGGCGACCGGCAACGAGCAGAAGGTCACCATCACCGCTTCCTCCAACCTCAGCGAGGAAGAGATTCAGCAGCGCGTGAAGGAAGCCGAGCAGTTCGCCGAGGAAGACCGCAAGAACAAGGAGCAGGTTGAAACCGTCAACCGCGCCGACAGCCTCATCTACGACACCGAAAAGCAGCTCAAGGATCTGGGCGACAAGCTCAGCGATTCCGATAAGGCTGAGGTGCAGAGCGAGCTGGACGCCTTCAAGAAGGTGCGCGAGTCGAACGACGCCGAGCAGATCAAGAGCGCGATGGAGAACTTCACGCAGAAGGTCTATCAGGTGTTCGGCAAGATTTATCAGCAGCAGCAGGCGCAGCAGCCCGGCGCGGACGCGCAGGGCGCCGCGGGTCAGCAGACCAACGACGACGGAACTGTTGACGCGGACTACGATGTGAAGTAAAATACATCGCGTCCCAAGCGTATTTATAAGAGACGAATGAGTCGGAACGGACGCCGGGGGACGGTTTTGTCTCCCGGCTGCTTCCGTCATAAAGACAGGCGGTGGATGATTTGGCAAAGCGGGACTACTACGAGGTGCTGGGCGTCGAAAAAGCGGCGACGGAAGCGGAAATCAAGTCTGCTTATCGCAGGAAAGCGAAGGAGTGCCATCCTGACCTGCATCCGGACGATAAGCAGGCGGAGGAGCGGTTTAAGGAGCTCAACGAAGCCTACGAGGTGCTTTCCGACGGCGACAAGCGCGCGCGCTACGACCAGCTGGGCTTTGACGGCCTCAACGGCCAGCAGGGGTTTGACGGCTTCAACGGAGGCTTCGACGGCTTCGGCGATATCTTTTCCAGCTTTTTCGGCGGCGGCGCGCGGCAGACGCGCAACGGCCCCGAGCGCGGCGACGACCTGCGCTACGACCTGACGATCACCTTTGAAGAAGCGGCCTTCGGCTGCAAGAAGGAATTCAAATTCCAGCGCTCCGAGCCGTGCGAGGATTGTCACGGGACGGGCGCAAAACCGGGCACAAGCCCGGAAAAATGCTCCGTCTGTCACGGCACCGGCACGGTGCGCGGCGTGCAGAATTCGCTGTTCGGGCAGGTGGTCACGCAGCGTCCCTGCTCCGCGTGCGGCGGAACGGGTCAGATTATCAAGGAGAAATGCCCCAGATGCAGCGGCAGAGGCCGCGTGCGCGTGACGCGTACCGCGTCGGTCAACGTGCCCGCGGGCATTGACGACGGGCAGATCATGACGCTTTCCGGGCAGGGCGAGAGTGGCGTGCGGGGCGGCCCGGCGGGCGACCTGTATGTGTATATTCACGTCAAGCAGCATAAGCTCTTCAAGCGCGAAGGGTATAACCTCTATTGCGAGATCCCGCTTTCCTTCACGCAGGCCGCGCTGGGCGGGGAGATCGAAATCCCCACGCTCGAAGGGCCGATGAAGCATACCATCCCGGAAGGCACGCAGACGGACACCGAGTTCCGCTTCAAGGGCAAGGGCGTGCAGATGCTCCGCTCCAGCGGCAAGGGCGATCTGTATGTGAAGGTTCGCGTGGATGTGCCCAGAAAGCTCAGCGAGGAGCAGAAATCGCTGCTGCGCCAGTTTGAGGATTCGCTCAGCGGCAAGGAATACGAGACGCGCAAGTCCTTCTTCGACCGGATGAAGGATTATTTCGCCGAGAAAGAGCGGGAGAAGGACAAAAAATAACGCCTGCCCGCAGCACGAAAGCATGGGGTTCCGCCGCAAAAACGGGGCGAAGCCCCATTGAATCATCGCCTTTTTTTACTATACATCAAAGGAGAATGCCGATGGATTGGCTGGAAGTAACGGTGCGCACGAACACCGCGGGCGCGGATCTGATCAGCGAGCTGCTGATTTCCGCAGGCGCGAAGGGCACCAGCATTGAGGATCGCTTTGACGCTTTTTCCGAGCCCACCGACGCGACGCAGTGGGATCTGATCGACCCGTCCGTGATTGAAAAGATGGACGAGGATACGCTCGTTCATGCGTATTTCCCTGCCGAGACGACCGACCGCGACGCCATCGAAACGCTGCGCGCGCGTCTCGCCGCCCTGACGCCCGAATGGCTTGGATTCGACGCGGGCAAGCGCGTGCTGGAGATTGCAAACGTGCGCGAGGAGGACTGGGCCGAAAACTGGAAGAAATACTATAAGCCTTTCCGCGTGGGCAAGCATATCGTCGTGCGCCCGGTGTGGGAGGCGTACGAGCCGCAGGACGGCGACAAGGTCATCTCCATCGACCCCGGCATGGCCTTTGGCAACGGCACGCACGAAACCACGTCCATGTGCCTTGGTCTTGTGGAGGATTACATCAAGCCCGGCTATGAGGTGCTTGACGTCGGAACCGGCAGCGGCATTCTTGCCATTGCTTCGGTGCTGATGGGGGCGCACAGCGCCGTCGGAATCGATCTCGATCCCGTGGCGGTGCGCGTCGCCAATGAAAACATCGAGCGCAACGGGCTGTCCGACCGCGTTCATGCGCAGGTCGGCGATCTGGTGAAGGGCATTGACACGCAGGCCGACGTGGTGTTTGCAAACATCATCGCCGATGCGGTGATTATGCTTTCCCGCGCCGTCCGCGCGCACATGAAGCCCGGCGGGGTGTTCATTTGCAGCGGAATCATCCTTGAGCGCGAGCAGGACGTGCTTGACGCGCTCGCCGAGGCGGGCTTTGTCGTCGATCGCATCGAACACAGGGGCGAATGGTCTGCCATCGCCGCGAGGTGAGTTATGTCCGAGTGGAACGCACATCGTTTCTATTTTGATAAGGCCGAAGCGTCCGACGGCTGCGTGAGGCTGTCGGAAGAAGAAGCGCGCCACGCGCTGAAGGTGCTGCGGCTCAACACCGGCGCGCGCATCATCCTGACGGACGGCGAGCGCGGCGTGTATGAAGCCGTCGTTGAACGCGCCGATCGCGGCGCGCTGGAGCTTGTTGCGCGGCTTGGAGCGCGTTTGCCCGACTGCGAGGCGAAAGCGCGCGTGACGCTGTTTCAGGGCGTTCCGAAGGCGGGCAAGATGGAGCTGATCGTGCAGAAATGCACGGAGCTGGGCGTGGAAGCGATTCAGCCTGTGCGAATGACGCGCTGCGTTCCCGAGCCGGAGCGCAGTCCGGAAAAGAATCTGGCGCGGCTCAACCGCGTCGCGCGCGAGGCGGCGAAGCAGTGCTGCCGCGGCCTGATCCCCGAGGTGCGCCCTGCGCAGACGCTGCAGTCGCTTGAAAGCGCGCTGTCGTCGTTCGACGTGCTGCTTGTCCCGTGGGAGGACGCGGACAGCCGCGGCTGCCGCATCGCCGATGTGATTGCGCCGGGCTTCTCGGGAAGCGCGGGCATCGTCATCGGGCCGGAGGGCGGCATGACGGCGGAGGAGGTTGCGTTCCTCAAGGCGCTCGGCGGCCGCGCCGTCACGCTTGGCGCGCGCATTCTGCGCACCGAAACGGCGGGTATGGCGGCGCTGGCGGCGACGCTGACCTGCTCGGGGGATATGTGACACAAAACGCCGCGGGCGTCACTTTGATGTAGGAGAAATGCCGTTTATGCCGAAGGTTGCGTTTTGCACGCTGGGCTGCAAGGTGAACCAGTACGACAGCCAGGCGATGCTGGAAAGACTGCGCGACGATGGATACGAGTCCGCCGCGTTTTCGGATTGCGCCGACGTATACGTCGTCAACACCTGCACCGTAACGGGCACGGGCGACAAAAAATCGCGGCAGATGATCCGCCGCGCGCACAAGCAGAACCCGCAGGCGGCGATTGTCGTGACGGGCTGCCTTGCGCAGCGCGAGGCGGAGAAGCTGCTTTTGCCGGGCGTGAGGCTGGTGCTGGGCACGCAGCGGCGCGGCGAAATTGCCGAGCTTCTGCGGCAAGCGCTGCAGGAACAGGAGCCGCTTGTCGCCGTGGAGAAGCTGACGGGCAAGGTGCCCTTTGAAAAGCTGACCGTGCGCGGCAGCGACGGCCACACGCGCGCAACGCTGAAAATTCAGGAGGGCTGCCGCAATTTCTGTGCGTATTGCATCATTCCCAGCGTGCGCGGGCCGCTGCGGTCGCGTCCGCTGGACGAAATCTGCGCCGAAGCGCAGCGGCTGGCGCGGGCGGGCTATCGCGAAATCGTCGTGACGGGCATCCACCTGACGAGCTACGGGCTTGATCTGGAGGACGGTGCGACGCTCGCGGACGCGCTGGCGTGCATCCATCAGGCCGAGGGCGTGGAGCGCATCCGACTGGGCTCGCTGGAGCCGACGGTGGTGACGGATGAGTTTATTGCGCGCTTGCGCGCTATGCCGAAAATCTGCCCGCACTTCATGCTGGCGCTGCAATCGGGCAGCGACGCTGTTTTGCGGCGCATGGGGCGACGCTACGACACGGCGCAGTATTTGCAGGCCGTGGAAAAGCTGCGCGCCGTCTGGCCGGACGCGGCGTTTCAGACGGACGTAATGACGGGCTTCCCCGGCGAGACGGACGAGGAATTCGAGCAGACCAAGGCGTTCCTGCGCCGCGTGGGCTATGCGCGCATTCACGTGTTTCCCTACTCCGAGCGCGAAGGGACGCGCGCCGCGACAATGCCCGGCAGCGTGCCGAAGGCGGTGCGGGAGGCGCGCGCGGGCGAGCTGATTGAAATCGGCCGCGAGATGGAGCGCGAATACATCGCCCGCTTTGCGGGGCGGACGGAGCAGGTGCTGTTTGAGCAGCCGTGCGAGGGCGGCGCGGAGGGATACACGCGCGAGTATGTGCGCGTGGTGGCTCCCGGCGCGCCGGGCGCGCTGCAAAACGTGCGCATCGCCGAAACATTCGGCGATTTTGCGCGCGGCGAAATTATTCGGGAAGAAAATGGCGAAGCGATCCGTTAATTGTATGGAAGAGCTTCCCACGGAAGAGAGGTGAAACCGGAATGGAGGATTGCATCTTCTGCAAAATTGCACACGGCGAGATTCCTTCCAGCAAGGTCTATGAGGACGATCAGGTCGTCGCGTTCAACGATCTGAATCCGCAGGCGCCGGTGCATGTGTTGATTATTCCCAAGGCGCATTACGCTGGAATGAACGACGCCGGCGAAATGCCTGAAGCGCTGCTCGCTGGTCTGCTTCGCGCAGCCGCGAAGGTTGCGCATCAGCTCGGGCTGGACAAGACGGGCTACCGCATCGTGTCCAACTGCGGCGCGGACGCCTGCCAGAGCGTGCAGCATTTGCACATTCATCTGCTGGGCGGCGCGAAGCTGTCGGAGAAAATGAGCTGAGAATTTGTAAATCTTCTGAAAACACGCGTCGAATGACAAAATTTCTTGTTGACGTGTGGCCAGAAAAGAAGTATAATAACGCTTGTTCGCCCCAATGGGCGTGAGATGAGCGGAGGGGAGGGATACAAGTGTCTGAAGTCCGTATTAGGGAAAACGAATCCCTGGAGAGCGCTCTGAGAAGATTCAAGCGCCAGTGTGCCCGTGCAGGCGTCCTGGCTGAGGTGAGGAAACGCGAGCATTACGAAAAGCCCAGTGTCAAGCGCAAGAAGAAAGCGGAAGCTGCTCGCAAGCGCAAGTATTGAGTTTTCGAGGACAAGCATAAATGACCCGGCATGTGCCGGGTCATTTTTTGCATATATAAATCCTGTATGCGACGCAGTTACTCCAGCGCGATCAGCCGCACCTGCTCCACGCCGGGGCAGGCTTCCAGCTTGGCGAACATGCCGGAGGACGGCTCCTGCAGCGCGGAAACATCCAGAGAGAGCGTGACGCTCGCTTTTTTGTGTACGGGCAGGCTCTGCGTGATGGTGAGGATATTCACGCCCAGCTCGGACAACCGGTTGAGCATTGTGGAAAGCACGCCGGGCTCGTCGGCAAGCAGCATGGAAAGCACGGCCTTGCGCCCGAAAGACGAATTGGACGGCTCAAACACACAATCGCGATATTTGTAATAGGTGCTACGCGAAATGCCGACTTCCTTCACGGCTTCGCTCACCTCATGGACTCTGCCGGATTCAAGCAATGTGCGTGCTTCGACCACTTTCTCAAAATAGTCGGGCAGCACGCGGCGGTCGATGATCAGAAAATTCTCGAGCATGGAATGCAACTCCTTTGTCAACTTTTGCGCTTGCAAAACGGATAGGTATATGATACAATGTCGCTCAATAAAAAACAAGTGTTTTTTTGAGACATACAAGCAAAAGAGGCGAAAGACATGCGAATCGGGCTTCTGGGCGTTGGAACGGTCGGCTCGGGCGTTGTGGAGCTGCTGGCGGGGCGGGAGGATATTTGCGTTGCGCGGATGCTCGTGCGCACGCCGCGCGCGGGAAACGCGACCGTGAACCCGGACGAGGTGCTTGGGGACGCGTCGATCGATACGATTGTGGAGACGATCGGCGGGACGGGCGCGGCGGCGGAATACGCGTTTCGGGCGCTTCGCGCCGGAAAGCATTTCGTGACGGCGAACAAGGCGCTCGTGGCTGCGCACGGTGCGGAGCTGGATGCACTTGCGCGCGAGAAGAGCGCGGCGTTCCTTTTCGGCGCGGCATGCGGGGGCGGCATTCCCTTCCTGCGCAATCTTGCCGATGCGCGGCGCGTGGAGCGAATCACGGCCGTGGGCGGCATTCTCAACGGAACGACGAACTATATGCTCGACCTGATGCAGCGCGGCGGAGGCGGCTATGCGGACGCGCTTGCGCGCGCGCAGCAGCTGGGATACGCCGAGCGCGACCCTTCCGCCGATGTGGACGGCACAGACGCGGCGCGCAAGCTGTGCCTCGCCTGCGGTACGGCGTTTGACACGCTGATCGGCGAAGCGCAGATTCCCACGGCGGGCATCCGGAACGTGCGCGCGGAGGATATCGCGTATATCCGTGCGGCGGGGCGCGTGTGCCGCCTGACGGCGCGGGCGGGGATGGACGCGGGCGCGCTGTACGCGGTTGTAGAGCCGACGCTTGTGGAGCCTGCGTCTCCCGAGGCGGGCGTGAGCCTGAACTGGAACATCGCGTGGTATGAAGGCGCGTTCGGCGGGCGCAGGTGCTTCGTCGGGCAGGGGGCGGGCAAGCTGCCGACGGCTTCAAACGTCGTGCTGGATCTGCAGGATATTTCGGCCGGACGGCGGCATATGTTTACCGGGGCGCTCGCGCCCGCGCGCGTCGAAAACGCGCGGCAGCATCGCCGCTATCTGCTGTGTCTGCCGGAGACGGCGGACTGCCCCGCCGAAATCGAGCGCGAGGAATTGCGGGACGGGCGGCGCTATATTTTCACGCGCCCTGCGCGCGTGGAATTCATCCATGAAGCCATGAAAAAAATCGACGGCGCGTTTTTCGCCGGAATCGAGGAATGAAAAATGCTGAAGGTTGCAAAGTTTGGCGGTTCGTCGCTGGCCGGCGCGGAACAGTTTGAAAAAGTAAAGGCGATTCTTACAAGCGACCCTTCGAGAAAAATTGTCGTCGTATCGGCGGCGGGAAAGCGTACGAGCGACGATCACAAGATCACCGATCTTCTTTATCTGACGCACGCGCATTTGAAATACGGCGTCTCGCATGAAGAAATCTTTTCGATGATCGAGGAGCGCTATTACGGCATCCGCGACGCGCTGGGGCTGAAATGCGATCTGGAGAGCGAGTTTGCAAAGCTGCGCGGGGAGCTGAGCCGCGAAATCTCCGTGGATTATCTCGTCTCGCGCGGCGAGTACCTCACTGCGCGGCTGATGGCCGAATATCTTGGTTACGGCTTCGTCGATGCGAAGGACTGCGTGTTCTTCCGCTATGACGGAACGATTGATTTTGAAAAGACGTACGCTGCCATTGAGGAAGCGGCGCTGCGGTCGCCGCGGCTGGTGCTGCCGGGATTTTACGGCGCGGCGCCGAACGGGCGCGTGCGCGTGATGACGCGCGGCGGCTCGGACATTACCGGCTCGCTTGCGGCCAACGCGGTCAACGCGGACGTATACGAAAACTGGACGGACGTTTCCGGCATTCTCATGGCCGATCCGCGCATCGTCGATCACCCGCAGCCGATTCGCCGCGTCACCTACGACGAACTGCGCGAGCTGGCGTATATGGGCGCTTCCGTGCTGCACGACGAGAGCATTCAGCCCGTCAAGGAGAAGAACATTCCGCTCAATATCCGCAACACGAACGACCCGCAGGATCCCGGCACGATGATTGTCGAGCGCGTGGAGCGCGAGGAGGAGGCGGGCGGAAACCGCTTCATCACCGGCATAACGGGCCGCAAGGGCTTTACCGTGCTGACCATACACAAAAAGCAGATTGCGCTGAACACGGCGGTGGTGCGCCTTGCGCTGGAAATCTTTGAAAACTTCCATGTGCCGGTGGAGCATATCACGCTGGGCGTGGACAGCTTCACCATCATGACGCCGACCGCGCAGGCGGGGGATAGGATTTACGATATCATCGGCGAAATCAGGAAGCGCTGCCAGCCGGACGATCTGCGCACGGAGGAGAACATCGCAATGATCGCCTGCGTGGGGCGCAAGATGGTATACCAGCCCGGCACGTGCGGAAAGCTCTTCGGGGCGCTGGGCGAAAACGCCGTAAACATCAAGGCCATTTCGCAGGGCACGAACGAGATCAGCATTCTGGTCGGCGTACATAACCGCGATTTTGAAAAGGCGATTCGCGTGCTCTATAATGGGTTCGTGGCATAGAGGAGGGAGCGCAGTGAAAAAGGCAAACGTGACGATTCTGGGCGCGACGGGGTGCGTGGGACGCGAGATGCTCAAGGTGCTCGCCGAAAGAAAGTTCCCGGTGGGGCAGCTGCGTCTGCTGGCCAGCGCGCGCAGCGCAGGGAAAAAGATTGAGTTCTGCGGACAGGAATACACGATTGAGGAAGCGACGGACGCGTCGTTCGCCGGGGCGGACGTCGTGCTGGGCGCGGCTTCCAACGCGCTGGCGAAGCAGTTCGCGCCGGAGATTGTCAGGGCGGGCGCGGTGTTTGTGGATAACTCGTCGGCCTTCCGCATGTGCGACGACGTGCCGCTGGTGGTGCCGGAAATCAACCCGGAGGATGCCGCAAAGCATTCTGGGATCATCTCCAACCCGAACTGCTCGACGATCATCACGCTCATGGCTGTTGCGCCGATCGCGCGGCTGTCGCCGATCACGAAGATGGTCGCCTGCACCTATCAGGCCGTCAGCGGCGCGGGTCAGGGCGGTCTGGACGCGCTGGAGGGGGAGATTTCCGCGCTCAGCGCGGGAAAAGAAGCCGTGCCCTCGCAGTTCCCCTGCCAGATTGCCTATAACTGCATCCCGCAGATCGGCTCGCGGCTGGAAAACGGCTTCACCACCGAAGAAATGAAAATGCAGAACGAGGGGCGCAAAATCCTGCATCTGCCCGAGCTGCGCGTGAACTGCACGTGCGTGCGCGTGCCGGTGATGCGGTCGCATTCCATTGCAGTCACGCTTTACACGCAGGAGCCTGTGAGCGTTGCGGCGGCGGAAGCCGCGATTGACGCGGCGCCCGGCTGCGCAATGGCGTGCGATTTCGGCGGGCGCGACTATCCTACGCCGCTGGATACGAGCGATCAGGATACCGTGTTTGTCGGCCGCGTGCGGCGCGATCTCATCGACGAGGAGCGCGGGCTTTCGCTGTGGTGCTGCGGCGACCAGATCCGCAAGGGTGCGGCGACGAACGCCGTGCAGATTGCCGAGCTGGCGCTGCGCGGGAGAGCATAACAAACGCTTGCGGGCGGGGGTTTCAAAAAAAGAAGCCCCCGCCCATGCTTCTGCCGGAAGAAAGCCGGGCGGGGGAGAGAGGAAGCGTTTCGCGGGGAGTCCATGCGCCGCTGTCGGGCTGGCTCAGTCCGGCAGTTCTCCGGCAAAGAGCAGCTGACCTTCCTGCGTGACGGCGGCGCAATAGCCGTAGGCCGCGTCGATGGAAGCGACATTCCGCCAGCCGGAAACGCGCTGCGCGATGCGTGCATCGCCGGCGCAGACGACGCTGCCGTCCGTTTTCAGGCCGATGACGAACGTGCGGCCGAGCTTCGCGTCGGCAAGGTCTGTCCAGCTGGCAACCTGCGCTTGCAGCGCTACGGGATAGGCGACGGCGGTACCGTCGCGGCGCACGCCAATGACGCGCTCGTTTGCCCAGCCGATTTGAGGGCCGGCCAGACACAGGTCGATGCGCGCAAGGTTCTGCCAGCCGTCCAGCGGGAACGGCAGCGCGGTTTCTCCAAAGCCGGTATAGACCGCCGCGTGCAGCCGTCCGTCCGCGCTCAGCGCGGCAAAGCTCCCACCCGAAGCGGCGAGCTGAACGAGATCGTCCACAGCGGGCAGCGCGCCGTCGGGTAAGAAAGCGTATTGCTCCATGCCGGGAAAACCGCCGGAGAAGAGCAGCGCGTCGTCCGTCGCGGCGATGAGACCGTCGGTGAGATCGGCGGCCAGCAGCCGTGCGGGCAGGCTTTCGACAGGTTCTGCGTCCGCGCCGTGGAGGCAGCGGATGCCGCGCTGGTACAGGCGATTGTCCTGCCCGATGGCAAAATAGGAATACAGGCACGTTTCCACCGCGCGGATATCCCGCAGGCCGGAAAGCCAGACGGACGTTTCCTCGGAGTCATATTTGCCCATTTCGGCGCCGGAGACGGTTCCGTCGGCGTGCAGGGCGATATAGCCGTCGTTGTTGAGCGCGACCTGAACGACGTCGTGGCTCGCTTCGTCCAGCATGTCCACAAAATTGGCCATGATCCACGCTTCGCACCGGGAGCCGGTCTGAACGGGGCGCTCATAGATCACGATGCGGTACCACAGCTGTCTGCCGGAATCGACGGCGCTTTCCGACACGAATACGTTCTGCCCCTTCTCGGCGCGGAAAAGAATATTGCCCTGCGGTTCCGTACGCACGTTGACCGCGTCGGCGTTCACGACGCCGAACCCCGCGGTTTCCGCGCACGCCGTCCAGCCCGCGCAAAGCGCGGCAAAAACGAGCAAAAGCGATGCCAGCCGTTTCATATGGATGCACCTCTTTGCCTGATGTGATACTGATACAACGTTTTTATGCGGAAATTTCTTCCGTTTTTGGGCGCATGACCGCAGCGAAAATGGAAGGTTTTGGCCGGCACGCGCGTTATATGCGCGGAAGGAGCGAGAGCATGGCACACAAAGGACAGATGTCGGACTCGATGCGGACGGCGACGTTTCTCATTCTATCTGGCGGGTTTCAGGATGCATACACATATTGCTGCCGCGGCGCGGTGTTTGCAAACGCGCAGACGGGCAACGTTGTGCTGATGAGCGCGAATTTTTTCGAGGGCCGCTGGGCGGCCGGGCTGAAATACCTCATCCCGCTGGCGGCGTTTCTGCTGGGAACGGCCGCTGCGGAGGGCGTGCGGCTGCACCGGCAGCGCTGCGAACGGCTGCACTGGCGGCAGATCGTGCTGCTTGCAGAAATGGCGCTGCTTATGGCGGTCGGGCTGCTGCCGCAGCACCTCAACGCGCTCGCAAACGCGCTGGTTTCGTTCGTGTGCGCCATGCAGGTGCAGGCGTTTCACAAGGTGCGCGGGTACGCCTATGCCAGCACGATGTGCATTGGCAACATGCGCAGCGGCATGGAAGCGCTGTACGGCTATTTTCACGGGGGAGACAGGGCGCTTGCGCGAAAGGCGGGCATCTATTTTGCCGTGATTGCGGTGTTCGCCGTGGGCGCGGGCATCGGCAGCGTGGTGACGCGCGCGCTTGGCGAGCGGGCAATCTGGGTTTCCTGCGCGCTGCTGGCCGTGGCGTTTGCGCTGATGTGCCGCCGCGAGGCGGAATAGGCGGCGCAGGCAAGCGGAAATGGGGCTTTTTGCGCCGCACGGCACGGATGCGTAAAATCATTTTGGTTTGTATACGGAATATAGCAAAAAAGTGATTGACAAAGCGTCCGGTTTGTGATATCATTCTGTTCTGTCAGCGGGAGCCAACGGTTGGTTTCCGTGCCGGAAGGGAACGGCGTGCGCCTGTAGCTCAGCTGGATAGAGCAACGGCCTTCTAAGCCGTAGGCCAAGGGTTCGAATCCCTTCGGGCGCGCCAATATGGAGGGTATAGCGCAGCGGGAGAGCGTCAGATTGTGGCTCTGAAGGCCGTGGGTTCAATCCCCACTACCCTCCCTCTTTTTTTATGGCAGACCGCAAGGCAGCCCATGGGGGTGTAGCCAAGTGGTAAGGCATGGGACTTTGACTCCCAGATGCGCAGGTTCGATACCTGCCACCCCTGCCTATATGATCCGTTAGCTCAGTCGGTAGAGCATCTGACTTTTAATCAGAGGGCCTGGGGTTCAAGTCCCCAACGGATCACGATCAGTAAAAGCCTTGAAAGCCTTGAGTTTCAAGGCTTTTTTTGTTGCCCTTTGTTCTTATGCCATTCATATTTCATTCGTCACTCTCTGATTTACCGACATTTCTACCGACATTTTTGGCAAAAAATTTTTTGGCGTTTTCCACCGCCTGTGAATATCGATTTTCGGAGAGGTGCGTATAGATTTTCAACGTCGTCTGCACATCTGCATGGCCAAGGATCCGCTGTGCGCTTTTCACGTCAACGCCGGCATCGTAGAGCTGCGTCGTGAAATCGTGGCGGAGATCATGGCAGCGCACAGTCCAGGGTTTCCATGCCGCCCGCTGAGCGTCGGTTGCCCAGCGCCGCGATGCGCCGTTGATCGCCTCCTCCATCATGGTGGTATAGCTGCGCCATGCGGATTTGAACGCGCTGTTCGTCATATATCCGCCGGAGGCGCTGGGCGCTGCCAGTCCATGCAGATCGATGCGGCGCAGCG
>CAZKJW010000063.1:0-13733 GCA_964553125.1 uncultured Oscillospiraceae bacterium | reverse complement strand
GCGCTCCTGCGCCCCTGAAAACCGTATTGTGTCCGTCTGTCAGATCATGCCCGCCTTGGTGAATACGTACACCACTGCGGCCACAAGGCCCATCGCGCACAGCAGCAGGCCGAACGAAATCGAGTTGATGATCCGGTTGCCATAGCGCATGTCGTAAACGGAGCGCTTCTTGCCCGTCGGCTTGAAGAAGTTGACCACCGCGAACACGCCGTCCGCAACGGCGCACGCCGCCGCGATGAACACGCTGTGGCCCTTTTCGCGGTGCATGTCCGCACGGCTGACAAACAGCAGCTCGCGCAGGAACAGCGCGATTTTGTCCACCATCTCGTCCAGCGCGCGGAACACCATCACCGCGCCGTCGGCCAGCACGACCGACACCGCCTTGCCTTCCACCACGCGGTCGAGCGCGCGGAACACGCCGCACGCCGCGCCGGCGAGATACTGCGAAACCAGCTTGCTTTCCACAATCTTATCCAGCACCGAGAAAACCCAGCCCGCCACCTCCGGCAGCGCGCGGCAGAAAACCGGCCTGTAAACCAGGTCTTCCAAATCAAGCCCCTTCGGCCAGCGGTCGATGTAGCCCTCCTTGTCGGAGTACATCCACTTGCGCACGACCGTCAGATACAGCACCGTGCCGATGACCAGCGTAATCGCGCCGCCCTTGAGGTTCGTCAGGCTGTAGAAATGCACATGGCCGATCGGCTCCACCTGCAGGAACGACGCGCTGATGCGCGCGAACCACATCTGTGTTTTTTCGGCGAAAACGCCGAAAACGGGGATGAGCACGGCGGACGCCGTCAGCGCGAACGCGGAGCGCGCGTTCATGTATTTGCCGTTGAGCGCGTCGTAGCGCGCCTGAACCGCCGCGTCCTTGTTCTTCTGCCAGAACAGGCAGATATACAGCTTGAGCATATAGCCTGTCGTAATGCCGGCCGCAAACAGGAACACCCACTCGCCAATCTTGAAAGGAACCCAGTTGCCGCCGTGGGCATGGAGATGCTCAATGTATTCCACAAGCCCTTCGTGAATCATCGTCTTGGAGATATACACATTGAACAGCGGCACGCCCGCAAGCCCGACCGCGCCGAGCAGGAACGCCGCATGGAGCAGCAGCTTTCCGCGCCCGAAGCCGCGGATGCGGTTGAGATCCAGCTCGTGAATGTTCATGTAGATCACACCCGCCGCCATGAACAGCACCAGCTTCAGCAGCGAGTGGTTCACCATATGCGTCAGCGCGCCGGCCGCAGGCAATGCGCCTTCTTCGCCCAGCAGCACCGCCGCGGATACGCCCGTCACGATGTAGCCGATCTGCGACATGGACGAGCAGGCCAGCGTGCGCTTGAGGTTCGTGGAGAACAGCGCCAGCACCGCGCCCACCAGCATCGTCACCAGACCGAACGCCAGAAGCGCGCTGCCATAGACGAAATCGCCCAGATACAGGTTCATGCTGATGCCCAGCACGCCGAACAGACCGGCCTTTGTCAGCATACCGGAGAGCAGCGCGCTCGCCGGCGCCGGCGCGACAGGGTGTGCCTTCGGCAGCCAGATGTGCATCGGGAACATGCCCGCCTTTGCGGCAAATCCAAAGAGGATCAGCACGGACGGCACGTTGAGCGCCGGGTTGCCCTTTGCCGCGCGAAGCGCGCCGAAGGAAACGTCGCCCAGCTCGTGATAGGCCATGAAAATGCCCATCAGCGTTACCATGCCGCCGAGCACGGCCACGCCCAGATACGTCTGCGCCGCGCGCATGGCGGCGGGGGTTTCTTCATGCGCCACCCACGGGTAGCTCGCCATCGACATGACTTCGAAGAAGACAAAGCCCGTATACAGGTCGTCCGAGTAGAACAGGCCGATCACGCCCGTGAGCGTCAGAAGCAGGAAGAAATAATAGCGGTTGCGGTTGTGATAATGCGCGAAATATTCGCCCGAAAGCAGCGTCGTCATCATCCACATGAAGCACGCCACGCACACATACAGCGCGCGGAAGCCGTCCACGCGGAAGTTCATGCCGAGCCCGCACACGCCGTCCAGCCGGAGCAGGCGCTCGCCGCTCTTTGCAACGCTCGCCAGCATCCACGCCGCGCCCACGAACATCAGCACCGTAAACGCGCGCAGCAGCCCGTCGCGCAGGGGCTCGTTCTTTGCGCCGATCCATTTGAGCGCAAACGCCGCAGCGGCCGGGGCAAGGATCAAAGCAAGAATCATTTCATCCGTCCCTCCTTACGCTGCAATAGCGCTGATCAGGCGCGCAAGCGGCTGCACAAAGGCGCTGCCCGCCAGCACGCACGCGCTCAGCGCGCCCAGCGAAATCTTCATGCACGGGCCGGGATCGCATTTGCCCGCCGATTCCATTTTCTTATCGAGCGGGAGGCACCATGCAGGAATGATCACCGAGAAATCGTAAATGGCGGAGAGCAGCTCCGAAATCACCAGCGCCACAGCCGCAATCAGGCTCAGCACCGTCGCCGCGTCAAGCGCCGCCGTGATGAGAAAATACTTGCTGATGAAGCCGATCAGCGGCGGAATGCCCGTCAGCGAAAGGCTGGCGATGGTAAAGGTAACGTAGGTGAAGGGCATACGCCTTGCAAGGCCGTGCATGTCGTGTACGTTTTCAAGGCCCGTCATCACCAGCATCGCGCCCGCGCCGCCGAAAATGACGATCTTCATCAGGCTGTGATACACCATGTGAATCATGCCGGCCGTCATCCCGGCGGTCGACATCATCGAAAGCCCAATGAGCATGTAGCTCAGGTTCGACACCGTAGACCACGCCATGCGCTGCTTCAGACGCGGCTCGCGCACGGCGCGCAGCGCGCCGTAAATCACCGTGATCGTCGCCAGCACGGTCATGACGGTCTGCGCCCACGTGCCGCGCAGGAAGTCCGCGCCGTAGGTGTAGTAGATCAGCCGCAGGACGGAGAAGATGCCCGCGTTGACGACCGCGACCGCGTGCAGAAGCGCCGTCACAGGCGTGGGCGCAACGGACGCGCGCGGAAGCCAGCGGCTCATCGGGAACACGGCGGACTTTGCGCCGAAGCCGATGAAGCCCAGAACGGCCATCGCCAGCAGGAAGCCTGCGTCCATTTTTGCGGTGTCGATCGCGCCGCCGAGAACGAACGCGTCCGCGCCGCAGATTCCGGCCGTGACCATCGCCATGAAGCCCAGCGCCGCGCCGCCCACCAGATACAGCAGATACATGCGCGCCGCACGGATGGAGCGCTTATCGCGCTTATGCCAGACCAGCGGCACCGTCACAAGCGTGAGCAGCTCATAGAACACATACAGCGTGAACAGGTTCGCCGAGGCGGCGAGCAAAATCACCACCGCATAGGCGAGCAGATACCACGAAAAGAAGTGACGTTCCTTTTCCTCGTGAGCCATATACTCCACGGCGTAGAGCGTCGCAAACGGCCACAGGAACGCCGCCAGCCCCAGATACAGCGCGCCGGCCTTGTCCAGCCGGAGCGCGCAGACGAACGCATCGCCCAGTGTGAACAGCGTAACCGCTTCTTCCGCCGGATGCAGCAGGCTCGGAATGAGCAGCAGCGACGTCACAGTCGCCGCGCCCACCGCGACCGTCATCCGCACGGAGCGCTTCACGCCCTTCATCCACACAAGCGCCAGCGCCGCAAGCGCCGGAACAAGCGCACAAATCATCAATTTCATTTGAAGCTCCTCTTACAGCGCAACGGCGGAGGCAATGGTTTCAAACAGATTCAAAAGCGCGCCCGGGAACATGCCCAGCACAACCACCAGCACCGAAAGCACCGCCATCGGCACGAGCATCCGCCAGCTCGCTTCGCAGCGAACGGTGTCGGCGGCAGGCAGATCCTCGCCGGGGAAGAACGCGCGGATGGAAACGGACAGCAGATATGCAGCCGTAAGAATGGCGGAAATGAGCAGGCACACCGGGCCCATCCAGCTGCCGGTGTTGGAAAGCGTCATCGCGCCCTCGGCGATGTTCCACTTGCTGATGAAGCCGCCTGTGGGCGGAATGCCGACAAGGCCAAGGCTGACGACGGTGAAGAACCACATCGTAGCGGGCATCCGCTTGCCAATGCCGCGCAGCTCGTCCACGCTGGTTTTGCCGGTCTTGTGAATCACCGCGCCGGCGGACATGAACAGCGTATTCTTAATGAGCGAATGGAACACGATATGAAGCAGCGCGCCGATGAAGCCGAGCTTCGTCATCGTGGAAAGGCCAAAGAGCACGTACGATACCTGGCTGACGGTGGAATACGCCAGACGGCGCTTGAAGTGCTTCTCCTTGAAAGCCATGAGAGAGCCGAGCACAACGGTGATGAGCGTCAGCACCATGAACGCATACTGCACCCACGTGCCGCGCAGCGCTTCCACACCCGCAACATAGTAGATCGTGCGCAGGATGCCCAGCACGCCCGCCTTGGTGATCACGCCGGAAAGCACGGCGCTGGCCGGAGCCGGAGCGACGGGGTGCGCCGTGGGCAGCCAGCTGTGCATCGGGAACATGCCCGCCTTCACGCCGAAGCCGACAATCATCACAAAGAAGATGGCCAGCGCAATGGGCGTCATGGCAGCGCCCTCCGCGCCGAACTGGCCGCCGGCAACGAAGTCAATCGAAGGCGCGTTCGCGCCGACATAGAAAACGCCGAGCAGCGCCGCAGACGCGCCGAACACCGAATACAGCAGGTATTTCAGCGCGGCCGCAACTGATTCCTTGTCGAGGTTGTGCAGCACCAGCGGCATGGACAGAAGCGTCATCAGCTCGTAGAACATATACAGCGTGATGAGGTTCTTCGCCATGGAAAGCCCCATGAGCACGCCCAGCGTGATCAGGTAGAACAGGTAGAACCGGCGCGGGCTGGCGTCGTGCTCCAGGTACTCGGTGGCGTACAGCCCCACAAGCGCCCACACGACGGAAATCAGCGACAGATACAGCACCGACAGCCCGTCCACGCGGAAGGCGATGCTGATGCGGTCGGTCATGCTCCACAGGACGCACTCCATGCCCTCATGCGCAGCGGCGTACAACGCCATGGCGGCCGTCGCCGCAAGCGTCAGCACGGTCAGAACATTCCTTCCCTTTGCGTTCAGGCGCGCATAGTACTGCACCAGCGCCATCGCAACGGGCACAAAAACGGGAAGCAGCAGAAACAGATTGCCTTTCATGGAAATCCTCCCCTATCGTAACAGCTTCGGTTGTTATAGCAGCGCGGCGCCCGCGCGAATCCAGTTCATTACTGTGCCGCCGCATACGCCGAGCGCCGCGTTCAGGCAGATCAGCGCGCTCATGGAGACACAGAAGGCCGCGCCCGCACGCGGCGGCTTTGCGGCCGGCGCGTCGGAAGCGACGGGGTCACGGTACAGCGTCAGCACCGTGCGCAGGAAATAAGCGACGTTCAGCACGACGCTCACGGCCAGCACCGCCAGAACCAGAATGCACTTCCACTTGGAAAGCTCCAGCGCGGCGTTAACCAGGAAAACCTTCGAGGCAAAGCCGCCCAGCGCAGGAATGCCCACGATGGACATCGCACCCACCGAGAACGCCGCGCCCGCCAGAGGCGCGCGCAGACCCGCGCCGCGCAGATCGCGGAAATCGTTCTTTCCGCCGGAAACCTGCACAAGGCGGTCGGCCGAGAGGAAGAGCATCGACTTGGCGCACGAATGCGCCGCAATATGGAACACCGCCGCCGCCGCGCCCTCGCGCGTACACAGGGACAGCGCCATGAAGATATAGCCGATCTGCGCCACAGACGACCACGCCACCATGCGGCGCACGTTATGCTCGAAGATGGCTTCGACGGAGCCCATGACGATGCCCAGCATCGAGAACACGAACAGCACGTCGCCCACCGGCTGGAATACTTCCGTGCCGAACACGCGCCAGACGGCCTTGATCAGCAGGAAGATATACGTCTTGGAGACCAGCGACGAAAGCATCGCCGCCGCAGAGGGCGTCGCGCTCGAATAGGCGTTGGGGATCCATGTGTGGAACGGATACAGGCCCGCCTTGATCGCGATGCCAAGCCCCATCAGAATCAGCGCCGTGTAAAGCGGCACGCCGTAGCGTCCCGCTTCCACCAGCTCCGCAATGCCTTCCTTCAGCTGCGGGAACAGCAGATGACCCGTCAGGCAGTACACCATGCACAGACCGAACAGGAAAAGGCCCGAGCCGATGAGGTTCATGATCATGTAGCGCGTCGCGGCGAACATCGTGCGGCCGCGGCTCTTGACGCAGATCAGCGCGCACGCCGCAATGGTCGTGATTTCAATGAACACATAGCCGGTGAACATGTCGTTGGTGTAGGTCATTGCAACCAGCGCGGCCTGCAGAAGCAGCGACACCGTGCAGAAAAGCGAACGCCGCTGCGGATCGATCTCCGTGGAGATCCGGTGCGAGCCGCCCAGCACGGCCAGAAACAGCACTGTCGTGAACGTCAGCGCCACAACGGCCTCCAGCCGGCCGCAGCGCAGTTCGTTGCCGTAGGGCGCGCCGAACTCGCCCATCTTGTAGATGTAGTCGCCCTCAAAGCCCAGCATCTTCGCAAGGAAGAACGCCGACGCGGCGCAGGCCAGCCCCGTCGCCGCCGTCAGCCAGACGCGCGCAACCTTGCCCGGCAGCACCGAGCAAATCGCCGCCGACATCAGGGAAGCGACGACCAGCAGCATCGGGATATTCTGCCAGAACTCCATCACTTTCCCTCCTTGCGCACCATTTCGGCAATTTCTTCGATGTCAAGCGTGCGGTAGCGGCGATACAGGCGCATCGTCAGCGCCAGCATGATCGCCGTGACGCTCACCGAAACCACAATGCCCGTCAGCACAAGGCTCGCCGGCACGGGGTTGACATACAGCGAAGGATCGTTGCGCCCGTCGATATACAGGGGCGCCTTGCGCCCCGAAAGATAGCCGTAGCTCGCTAGAAAAAGGAAGATCGCGCTGTCCATCATGGAGAAGCCGATGATCTTCTTGATCATGTTGCGGTTCAGAAGCAGCGTCGTGAAGCCGATGCAGAACAGAATCACCGCCGCCACCTCGTCGATATGCTCCCAGAAAAGCTCCAGCATCAGAAGTCCCCCTTTCTGAAGAGCGTGAAGAACGTATACATCGTGCAGGCGACGACCAGACCGACCGCGATATCAAGCGGCAGCAGCATTCCGCCGGAGAACAGCGTTCCGTATACGCCGCGCTCGAAAATGCTTTCAATGCCGTTCACGCCCGTATAGAAGTGATAGCACTTCAGCGTCGAGTAGCTCACCAGCGCGCAGCAGGAAACGATGCGGAACGTCCGGATCGTCATGAACCGCTCCGTGCGGCGATAGCCGTAGGCGAACAGATACAGCAGCAGCGCGCCGCCCAGAATCGCGCCGCCCGAGAAGCCGCCGCCGGGCGAGAGATGACCGTTGAGCACAACGTAAATGCCGAACAGCAGCAGCACCGGCACCACAAAGCGCGCAACCATGACGAGAATGTTGTCATGGCGCACTTCGAGGTAGTGCTCGCGCAGATCCTCCTCATCCAGCGAGGACGCTTCGCCGTCGTTGGGCGAGCGCAGCAGCATCATGACCGTACACACGGCAATGAACAGCACGTGCGATTCGCCGAGCGTGTCGAATCCGCGGTAGTCGAGAATGATGCCGCAGATGATGTTCGCCGCGCCGCTGTCGCGGATGGTGTTGCGCGCATAGAACGAAGAAAGCTCGCTGTGGGTAAGCGTGTCCGGCGTGCCGAAGGACGGCATCTGCGCGACGGAGAAAAGCATGAAGGCGATCAGCCCCGCGCACAGCATCACCGCCAGAACGCGGTAGATCGTGTTGAAGCGCTTTTCATCGGACGCGCGCAGCGCGGAAAGCACATTGCGCCGCGTCTTGCGCTCGGCGGGCATCAGCGCGTCGTCAATTTCGTGTGCGGCCTCCTCCAGCTCCACCTCGTCCGGGTCGCGCAGAGAGTCCTGCATTTCCAGATCCAGCGCATGAGAGCCGGATTCGAGCCACTGCAAAAAACTGTTATTCTTCTGCATCGTCGTCCCGCTCCTTATCGTTCAGCGCGTGGATGCGCTTGAGCGCGGCAAACATCAGCATGGATGTCACGCCCGCGCCAACCGCAGCCTCGGTAATCGCCAGATCCGGCGCCTCCAGCAGAATCCAGATGATGCACATCACAAGGCTCTGCGTCATGAAAATAATCAGCGCCGAAAGCAGGTTCTTCGTCAGGCTCACGCCGACAGCGCACACCAGCACGGCCAGAAGCAGAATTGCATTCAGGACTTCCATTCCCGCGCCTCCTTCTTCAGCTTATCGTCGGTCAGCTCCACCATCTGCCCCACCATGTGCGTGGCGAGCGGCGAAGTCATCCACATGAGCATCACAACGAACAGCAGCTTGAGGCTGTTCATCGAAAGCCCGTAATGCACCGCTCCTGCCAGCAGCGCCAGCGCCACGCCGAGCGTGTCGCCCATGCCGGCGGCGTGAATGCGGTTGAGGCTGTAATGGAAGCGGTACTGCCCGATCACGGCGATTCCCTCAATCGTCAGCGCGCCGGCCAGCAGCGCCAGCACGACGACCGAACGAACGGTTTCACTCATCGTCCGCACCTTCCTTTCTCTTTTTGCGCGCGCGGAACACGCCCACGTAGCTGCGGCACAGAAGCACCGTCGCCAGGAAGTTCAGCATCGCGTACACCAGCGCCATATCCAGAAGATACGCCTCGTCCATCACGATGGACAGCACGACGATCGCCGCGATGACGATCGTGCCGATCATGTTGATCGCAATGACGCGATCGGCCATGTCCGGCCCGCGCAGGGCGCGGATCAGACAGAAAAGCAGCAGCGCGCCATAGACGCACAGCGCCGCAATGAGCGCATCAGAAAACCATTCAGCCACGCAGCTTATCCTCCAGTCTCTGAATTTTCTTTTCCAGCTCGCTTCCCTCAAGCCCCTCGGCAAGGCTCTTGTCGAGGCAGTGAACCGTCAGGCGATTCTCCTCACAGCGGATGGTGATCGTTCCGGGCGTGAGCGTGATGGCGTTTGCCAGCATCACGCGGCCCAGCCGCGTGTGGAGCGGCGTTTCAAACGAGCACACCACCGGATCCGTCTTTCCGCCGAAGATCAGCCGGATGACGCTGATGTTCGCCTTGACAATCTCCTCCACAAGCAGACAAATAAATGCGGTCACCTCGGGAATCCCGCGATAGACCGCCGCCTCACGCTTGAGCGACCATTCCAGAAACCGGCAGGCAAACAGCAGGATGCAAAGGCTGGCGGGAATGCCCGTCAGCACGACGTCCCAGCGAAAACCGCCGTTGAGTACCACCCAAAGGACAAAAAGAAAAAGCGCCATCGCCGCAACCCTTTCCTATCTATATATTTTTACCTGTCCATATGGACCAGCGGCTATTGTAGTCCAAACCACAGAAATGGTCAAGTCTATTTAAACTTTTTCATCCTTTTTTGCAGAATCCAAACGGTTTTCGCGGCGCTGCAAACCGCAAATTTGCGTCTTTGTGCGCATTCCGCCGCACTTCGACGGAATTCGGCTTGCCAGCGCGGCGGCGCGGCGCTACAATGAACGCGCGAAGGAGGGATTGTATGCTGATTGAGGATTATCTGGCGCAGAACAACATCTGCGTCGTCAGCCGGGAGCTGCCCGGCAGCGTCCGCGCGTTCGTCATGCGGCGCGGGGAAAGCTACTGCGTCGTGCTCAACGCGATCTTTCCCGACGAGCTTCAGCGGCGCGCCCTGCGCCATGAGCTGGCTCACCTCGCGCGCGGCGACGACGCCAGCGCGCTGCCCGTCGCCGAGATTGAGCGGCGCGTCCGCGCCTGAACGCGCGCCCTCCGCCGCGCATAGCCTGCCGCGGAGGGGATTTGATGGGCGCGTACTCCGTGTGCGTTTACGCAATCTGCAAAAACGAAAGCAAGTTCGCCGCGCGCTGGATGGCGTCAATGCGCGAAGCCGATCGCGTTATCGTGCTCGACACCGGCTCCGACGACGGCACGCCGGAGATTCTTTCCGCGCTGGGCGCGGAGGTGACCGTTGAAACCGTCTCGCCGTGGCGCTTTGACGCCGCGCGCAACCGCTCGCTGGAGCTGACGCCGCAGGACGCCGATATCTGCGTCTGCACCGATCTGGACGAGACGTTTCATCCCGGCTGGCGCGAGAAGGTCGAGGCCGCATGGGCGTCGGGCGCAAAGCGCCTGAAATACCGCTACACATGGTCGTTCAACCCGGACGGCAGCGAGGGCGTGGTCTTCTGGGCGGACAAAATCCACGCGCGCCACGGCTTCCGCTGGCGCTGCCCCGTACACGAGGTGCTCGCGCACGACGGCGCGTATCCGTGCGCGTTTGCCGAAAGCGTGCAGCTCGATCATCACCCGGACGCAGGCAAGTCCCGCGCACAGTATCTGCCGCTGCTGGAGCTGGCCGTGCGCGAAGCGCCGCACGACGATCGCAGTATGCACTACCTTGGCCGCGAGTACTGCTATCAGGGGCGCTGGCGCGAATGCGCCGAAACGCTGCGCCGTCACCTCGCCATGCCGGAAGCGACGTGGTCGGACGAACGCTGCGCTTCCATGCGTTATCTCGCACGCGCGGAGCTGATGCTGGGCGATGAAAAAAGCGCGGAGGCGTGGCTTCTGCGCGCGTGCGCCGAAGCGCCGCACCTGCGCGAGCCGTGGCTGGATTACGCAAAGCTACTGTATCTGCGCGAGGATTTCGAGGGCATGGTTTTTCTCGCGCGCAGGGCGCTTGCCATTTGCGAGCGGCCGCGCACGTATATCTGCGAGGCCGACGCGTGGAGCTTCCTGCCCTATGACCTGCTATCGCTCGGATATTTCTACACCGGGCGCAGGCGCGAATCGCTTGAGATGGCGCGCGAAGCCGCGCGGCTTGCCCCATACGACAGGCGGCTGCAAAAAAACGTTGCCGCAATCGAAGCGGCGGCGGGCGCGGAGGCATAATAAACGGGACGCGGCGCGTCCCAAGCCGGCGTTGGCCGCATTGCGTCCTGTACTCCGGCGGCACAGCGCGCTATACTCGCGCCGAAAAAGGAGGTACGCAAGCGAATGGATCAGGTTAAAACAGGGCGCTTCATCAAGGCGCTCCGCACGGAAAAGAGGCTCACGCAGGAGCAGCTGGCGGAGCGCTTCGGCGTGACCCGCCGGTCGGTGTCGCGCTGGGAAACGGGCAGCAATCTGCCCGAGCTGGATATTCTGCTGGAAATGACGGACTTCTTCGGCGTGGGGCTGCGCGAGCTGCTCACGGGCGAGCGGGAAACCGCTCCAACGCCCGAAGCGCTGGAGCAGACCGCAATGCAGATTGCGGAAATCAGCGACGAAGAAAAAAAGAAAATCGCAAGGCGGATGCACCTGCTGTTTCTTTTCGGGCTCGCCGCCTCGCTGATCTTCACCGCGCTGTTCTTTTGCGGACGCGCGGAAAACTCCTTCGGCGGGCTGTGTCTGGGCATAACCATGGGCATGATGCTCTTTGGCGTAATCATGACGAGCCGCCATGCCGCGAAGCTGCGCGCGCTCAAGCTCCGGCTGCTGCGCAGAAATTCGCGCGCCTGACTGCGCCCGCCGCAAGTTTATTTGCCATAAAAAACGGAAATCCCGTCCTGCGTCACCACAGGAACGGGATTACTTTGTATCGGACTCTGGTTTTGTATTCGGCGTAGCCTTCCAGCTCCTTTTCAAGGAACGCTTCCTCTGCGCTGATTCGCCGGGCAATGACGATGGGATACGCCATGAACACGACAAGCGACGGCAGCGAGCCGAGCGTGAGCGGCATGGCGAGAAACATCAGAATCGACGCGGCATACATCGGATGGCGCACCGCGCCGTACAGCCCTGTGTCGATCACCTTCTGCCCCTGCTGAATTTCCACTGTGCGCGACAGATACGCGTTCTCCCGCATAACCTCCGCATACAGCCCGTACGCCGCCAGAAACATGGCCGCACCCAGCCACGAAACCCAGCCGGGCAGCGCATTCCACCCGAAGCGGCGGCCCAGCCCCGCGGCGGCAAACCCGAGAACAAACACGGCCGCGCCCAGCGCCGTGACGGCCTTCTGCTCCTTCTGCGGCTCCTTTGTGTTGAGGCGCTTTTCCAGCAGCTGCGGCTGCTTCGCCGCCAGCACGATTCCCATTGCGAGCATGGGAAGGAACAGCACGCACATCAGCAGCCACGCGTTCCAATACGCAAGCGTGCCGGCCGGAAGAAACAGGCACGCGCCCACCAACGCCACGCCGAGCACGTATTTCAGCGCCGCATTCAAAATCAGCTTTCTTTTCATTTGCCGGTTTCCTCCACTTCAAACGCGAGCGGCTCGCCGGACAAGGAGAGCAGCCCATTCTCCACAAGCGCCTCTCCCCCGCCGATCAGGTTGCGATACGCGCCGTCCGGAACGTCCGCGCGGATCAGCGCAGCTTTTCCCTCCGTGCTGAAAACGCCCACAAGGCGCTGATTCCCCTTGCGGTATTCCGCGCGCAGCACGCCGTGCCCCATATCTTCCACATGATAGCTGCCCTCGCGCAGAAGCGGATGGCGGCGGATGGGCAAAAGGGCGCGAAGCGCCGGCGAAATATCCTCGCCCTGCCGCCAGTCGATGGGATCGCTTTCAAAAAGGCTGGGGCGTTTGACGCAGCTCGCCTCCTGCCCGTTATACAACAGCGTCATGCCCTTCTGGAAATACAAAAACGCCGTCCAGTTCCTGCGCGCCGCGGGGTCGGGAACCATGAACGCAGCGCGCGGCCTGTCGTGGTTTTCAAGGAAGCGCAGCTTGACGTAGTTTTCCGGATAGATGTACTCCTGCCGGTTGACCGCATCGGCGTACTGCCGCAGAGAAATCTCGCCCAGCAGGCAGCGCATCCACTCGCCGGCCACGTCGTATTCGTAGCTGACGTCAAAGGCGCGAAAGATTTCCGCGTCGGAATGGCTGATCATGCCGCGCTCGCGGTTTGCAGCGGTAAACTCCGGCTCCACACTTTCGCTCAGCCAGATGCACCCCGGCCGCACCGTTTCCACTTCGCTGCGCGCCTCGAGCCAGAACTCCAGCGGCACCAGCGGCGCAACGTCGCAGCGGAAGCCGTCCACAATGCCCGCCCAGAATTTCAGCGTTTCAATCTGATACGCCCACAGATCGCGCTTGCCGTAATCCAGATCGATAATGTCCGACCAATCGCCGATGCGATTGCCGAACGAGCCGTCCGGCTTATGATAGAACCACTCCGGATGATGCTGCGCCAGCCACGAATCGGGCGAGGTGTGGTTGTACACCACGTCGATGATGCACTTCATCCCGCGCGCGTGAATCGCATCCACCAGCCGCCGGAAATCGTCCATCGTGCCGAACTCCGGGTTCACGGCGCGGTAGTCCGAAATGGCGTAGGGGCTTCCGAGCGTGCCCTTGCGGCAGACGCGTCCGATGGGGTGAATGGGCATGAACCAGATCACGTCCGTGCCCAACGCGCGGATTCTGTCCAGATCCTCCTCCACCTTTGCGAAGGTTCCTTCGCGGCTGTACTGCCTGACAAAAACGGAATACATCACCTGATTGCGCAGTTCCTTCGACGTCGCGACCGCCATGTTCTTTTCCTCCATACGCATGAATTCTGCGCATAGTATGCGTTCGTTTTGCTTTGTTGTCAAGATGCGAAGGGGCGCTTCGCGCCGAAAAAAGCCGCGCGAAGCGCCCCTGTATTTTTGACTTTTGCCCGGCGCATGGTATAATGCCTCTTAACTGAAAAGAGGGGGA
>CAZKJW010000062.1:10726-13828 GCA_964553125.1 uncultured Oscillospiraceae bacterium | reverse complement strand
CGGCGGCGTACACGGCGCGTGCCGTTCTGCCGGAAACGCGGCGGCGCAGGCAACGCTCTCGGGTCTGCTGTGCGCGGAAGCCGTGGCAAAGGCCGTCCGGAGCGGCGCGCTGCCGGAAGCAAAAGCGGAATACCGCGTGGACGAGACCGTGCGCGAACGCTTCCTGCCGCAGGCACAGGCACTGGCCGTGAAGGCGCTGGGCATTTACCGCCGCGGCGAAGCGCTGGAAGACGCGAAGGAAAAGCTGGAAGCGCTGCTGGCCGATCCTGCGCTTGCGCAGGATGATAAAACCCGACAGGCCGTGGAGTCCATGACGCTGATGGTGCGCGCTGCGCTGCGCCGCCGGGAAAGCCGCGGCACGCACATGCGGCTGGATTATCCTGAGCAGGACGCTGCGCAGGCGCATGGAATGGAGATTTGAGAGATGAACGCAAGACCGATTCTTGGCATAACCATGGGTGACCCCTGCGGCATTGGGCCGGAGGTTGTGTTTCGGGCGCTGGTGCGCCGGGAATGCGCGGAGCGCTGCCGTCCGCTGGTTGTGGGCAGCGCAGAGGTAAGCCGCCGCGCCGTTGAAATCACGGGCGTGCCGCTCGGGGTTCGCGCAGTGCGCAGCGCGGGTGAAGCCAAATACGAGCCCGGCGTAATCGACGTGCTCGACATTCCCGCCGACGTTTCAAAACTGCCCTTCGGCGTGGTCACACCCGAAGGCGGAGAGGCCGCGTTTCGCGCTGTGGAGCGCGTGATTCAGCTGGCCATGGCGGGCGAGGTGGATGCGACCGTTACCGGTCCGCTGAACAAAGAGGCGATGAATCTGGCGGGGCACCATTACAGCGGCCACACCGAGATTTACGCCGACATGACCGGAACAAAGAATTACAGCATGATGCTCGCCGACGGGGAGCTGCGCGTGGTGCATGTCAGCACGCATGTGGCGCTGCGCGAGGCGTGCGATCGCTGCAAGAAGGAGCGCGAGCTGGCCGTGATCCGGCTGGCGCACGAAACGTGCCGCAGTCTGGGCATTGAAAAGCCGCGCGTCGCCGTTGCGGGGCTGAATCCGCATTCGGGCGAGCACGGCCTGTTCGGGCGCGAGGAAATTGAGGAGATTATGCCTGCCATCGAGCAGGCACGCGCCGAAGGCATCGACGCCGACGGCCCCATTCCGCCGGACACGGTTTTCTCTAAGGCGAACGGCGGACTGTATGACATCGTTGTGGCACAGTATCACGATCAGGGGCACATCCCCCTGAAGGTGCTCGGATTCCGCATGAATCGCGAAACGGGCCGCTGGGACAGCGTGACGGGCGTGAACATCACGCTCGGCCTGCCGATCATCCGCAGCTCCGTCGATCACGGCACGGCGTTTGATCAGGCGGGCAAGGGCCTTGCCAGCGAACAGAGCATGGTAAACGCGATTGACTACGCCGTCCGTTTGGCCGCTGTGCGGCTGCAAAAATAGCCCGAGAGGGCGCCTCTTGTCGTTCCCGCGTCCGCATTCCTCCTTGGACGCGGGATTTTTTTGCTTCCATGCGCGGACGGCGTGCTTTATTTCGCCGCGAGCAGCGGCAGATCGGCTCCGGCTTCCGCAAGGGCCTGCGGCGCGGCGTCGGTGATGATTGCGGTGAAATCCTGCACCGGGGCGAGGTTGACCGGCGCGATGTGGCCGACGCGCTCCTTCAGACACATGAGATAGCTGCATTTGGCGTGCTCCATCACGGCGGAAAACAGGGACACGGAAGCTAACGAGCGAACGCCCACCGTTCCATGCCATACGCCGCGCGCGCTCAGAAACGCCGCCGTGTAGTTGAAGGCTGCGGCGATGCGGTGGGTGTTTTCGTCGAGCATGGAAAGGTTCTGCGGGTTGAGCGCGCCGCTGCAGCAGACGATCTGGTGCCGGCCTTCGGGAAGCGCGAGAATCAGCTGCGGGCTGTTTGTTACAATCAGCAGCTGGCGGCGGCTGCGGATGAACTGCGCGATGCAGAGCGAAAGATGCGAGGAGTCGAGAAAAATGCAGTCGCCGTCGTGAATCAGGGAGGCGGCGCGCGAGGCAATGGCAAGCTGGGAGGGCGAGAAATTCACCGCCCGGCTGTGAATGACGTTTTCGTCGGCGTCGGCGGAGGAAAGCGCCATTGCGCCGCCGCGCGAGCGCACGAGATAGCCGTTGCGGCTCATTTCGGCGAGATCGCGCCGAAGCGTGGAGGCGCTGACATACAGAAGGCTGCTCAGCTCCTCCACGCTGAGGAATTTCTGCTTGTTCAGCAGGGAGAGAATCTGGGCGAAACGATCGCTTTTGCTCATGGCGCAAAACCGCCTTTCTGTGAAATTTGCCGGCAGGGCGGCGCGGGCGCGGGAATTGCGCGCCTTTAAAGGCGCGAAAAAAATCCGGCCTCAGGGCGTGTAGATGGACGCGTTCATATCGCGGAAAAGGTCGGGCGCGTTGGTTACCACCCATGTCATCTGGCTGACGTGGGCGACGTTGTAGGGGCGATGCAGCCCGACCTTGCTTGAATCGCACAAAAGCACGGAACGCTCGGCGCGGCTGATGGCGGCGCAGCGGACGGACACGCTGTGGGCGAGCGTCTCGGCGGCGTAGCCGTCGGGCGTGACGGCGACGCTGGAGATGAACGCGAGATCGAAATTGAACCCCTGCAGCGTGCGCACGGCCAGAGGGCCGTAAACGGCGTGGGAGGGCGCGTAGTAGCTGCCGCCGGTGAGGATGATGCGGTGGCGGGAGTCGCGCATCAGGGAAGGCAGAAGCAGGCTGTTGGTTACAATGGTGAGGTTGCGCTTATCCTCCATGAAGTTGACAAGGCTCAGCGCGGTGGAGGAGGAGTCGATGAACAAAAGGCAATCGTCCGGGATAAGCGTGCTCGCCGCGGCGGCGATGCGCTCTTTTTCTTTTGCGTGAACGGCCGCGCGGAAGTGGATGGAAGCCTCGGTGTGATGCTCCTGATACGGCACGGCGCCGTTGCGGTTGCGCAGAACCAGATGCTGATCCGCCAGCAGCTGCAGGTCGCGGCGGATGGTGGCAGGGCTTGCGCCAAAGAGCTGGCACATCTGCGGGACAGTGACAAATCCTTTGCTTTTTATTAACGTCATAAG
>CAZKJW010000062.1:3702-10626 GCA_964553125.1 uncultured Oscillospiraceae bacterium | reverse complement strand
TGAACTGACGACAGAAAGAAAGAGGTGCTTTCGAATGAAGAAATGGTTTTCTCTGATGCTCTGCGTATGCCTCCTCGCGTGCTGCGCGTTCGCTTCCGCAGAAGAAGTGGCTCAGCCGGCCGGCTATCCCAAGGGCGTAATCACCTGGATCGTCCCGTCCTCCGCTGGCGGCGCGACTGACACTTTCACCCGCGCGCTGGGCAATGCGAACCTGGGCGGCAACGTGGTCGTTGAAAACATCTCCGGCGGCTCGCAGTCGATCGGCATGTCTGAGTGCGTCAACCGCGCTGCGGACGGCCAGACGCTCATCACGCTGAGCACCACCGGCCTGATCACCATGCCCCTGACGACCGACGTGATTTACTCCGCCGAAGATTTCCGCTACCTGACCAAGCTCGCGAACGACAGCGTTGGCGTTGTGGTCACCAAGCCCGGCTCCGACCTCGGCACGGCTGAGGATGTGTGGGCGCTGATTAACAGCGGCGAAAAATACAACGTGGGCGTCAGCTCCATCGGCGGCCATTCCCATGTTGAATTCTGCCACGCGCTCATGCAGCTGGGCGTGTATGAAAACGCGAACTTCGTTGTGTACAGCGGCTCCAACGGCGTCATGCAGGCTGTGCTCAGCGGCGAAGTGCCCATGGGTCTGATGGACGACAACTACATCGTGCCCTACGTTGAGAACGGCGACCTGTCCGCCCTGATGACGCTCTATGCCACGCGCACGCCGCTGCTGCCCGAGGTGAAGGCGATCTCCGAATTCGGCATCACCGGTCTGGAACCGCTGGCTGGCGTGAAGATCGTCGCCATCCGCAAGGACACCCCCAACGACGTTGTGGAATGGATCAAGCAGCAGATCAACAAGACCGTCCTCGCGGACGAATATCAGGAATTCCTGGTTGCCTCCGGCGCGGGCGCGATGCCTGAAGTTCCCACCGAAGAAGAAGTGACCCAGTGGGTTGCCGACGCCACGCAGGCTTGGGACGCCGTGCTGACGCAGGCTGGCCTCAAGTAAGCGATAGGATTGCATATCGGGAGCCTTTCAGAAAACGGAGGCTCCCCTTTTCTTAGAAGGAGGAAGGACGGAAGATGACGAAAGCGCAATACCGCAAGGCGCGGGAAGAATTGCTGGTAATGCTGGTCTGCACCGTTTTGGTGCTGACGCTGATGCTGTATATCATTCCCGTGCTGATTAAGGTGCCGGCGGCAGCTTTGAAGGACGACGCATTCACGCCGCGCACGTTCCCGTATTTTCTGGGCTGGATTATGTGCATCTGCGTGCTGGTCGGCGATATCAAGGCCGGAGTTCAGTTCGCAAAAGCGCGCAAGGAAGCGCTGGCCAACGGCTGCCTGAAAGAAAAGGACGCGCCCAAAACCACGCATGAGAAGATCACGGCGCTCATTCCGTGGATCGTTTATGCAATGGTAGTGCTCTATGGCGTTGGAATCAACACGATCGGCTTTATCATCCCGACCATCGTGATGATTCCGGCGGTTCTGCTCCTGCTGCATTGCCGCAAGTGGCAGTATTATCTGTATGTGTACGCATTTGCCGCTGCCATCTGGACGATTTTCCGCTTCGTGTTGCACGTACAACTGCCTTAAGGAGGAGCCTACACGATGTTTGAGCAAATCATTACAGAGATTTTTACACTGCATAATTTCCTGATTATGAACCTGGGCATCGCCATCGGCGTGATCATTGGCGCCATGCCGGGTCTGAGCCTGACCTTCGCAGTCACCGTCGTTCTGACGCTGACCTACGGCATGGATTCCATGTCGGGCATGTATCTGCTGCTGGGCACGTATTGCGGCGGCATGTACGGCGGCTCGATAACGGCAATTCTCATCAACACGCCGGGCACTTCCAACGCGGCTGCCGCGGTGTTTGACGGCTATCCGCTGGCGCAGCAGGGACGTGCGGGCGACGCGCTCCGCGCCGCGCTGCTTGCTTCCACCATCGGCGGCATTTTCAGCGCGCTGGTGCTGATGTTCATGGCGCCGCAGGTGGCCAAGGTTGTTCTGCTGATCGGTTCCCCCGAATATTTCGCGCTGTGCGTCTTCGGTATGCTGGCGGCAATCAGCACGGCGGGCAAGAACAAGATCAAGGGCCTGATTTCGGCAATGATGGGTCTGCTCCTGTCCACGGTGGGTCTGGATCATGTGTACGGCTCTCAGCGGCTGATGTTCGGCAACTACAAGCTGATGGGCGGCCTGAAGGTTTCCACCTGTATGCTGGGCGCTTACGCGCTGACGCAGGTGCTCGTCATGGCGAAGAACGTCTACAAGGAGCACAACGACACAGAAGTCAAGCACGTCGAATTTGTCCGCTCCCGTCTGGGCTTCCGCGACATGATGAAATATTGGAAGACGCTGCTGCGTTCTTCCATCATCGGTACGATCATCGGCGCCATTCCCGGCACCGGCGGCGCTACTTCGGCGATGTTCTGCTACAATGAGGCGCGCCGCGCCTCCAAGAACCCCGAAAACTTCGGCAAGGGCGAAATGGAAGGCGTTGTGGCGGCGGAATGCGGCAACAATGCCGTGACCGGCGCGACGATGATTCCCATGCTCACGCTGGGCATCCCGGGCGACAGCCTTACGGCCATCATGCTCGGCGCGCTGACGATGCAGGGAATCACGCCCGGCTCGCAGCTGTTCAGCGGTGAGAACATCTGGGTATACGCCATCATGGGTGGCCTGCTCATCATCAACATTTTCATGCTGGTGCAGGGTCTTGTGTTCTCGCGCGCGTTCGCCAATATCAGCCGCGTGCCGATGATCATCATGGTGCCGTGCATCATCACCGTGTGCTGCATGGGCGGTTTCGCCATCGGCAACACGACCTTCGAAGTCAGCCTGCTGATTGCCTTCGGCCTCGTGGGCTATCTGATGCGCCGGTTCAATTTCCCCATCCCGCCGCTCACCATCGGGCTGGTGCTGGGCAACCTGTTCGAGACGAACCTGCGCCGTTCGCTGGTGCTTTCCAACGGCAGCGCGTCGATCTTCTTCACTCGTCCCGCTTGCCTCATCATCCTGATTCTGTCGGTTGCCTTTGCGTTCATGAATGAAATCAAGGCCGGCATCCGGATGCTGAAAAACCGCGGCAAGGCTTCGGCGGCGCAGGGAGGAAAGAACTGAAATGAAGTTGCTTTGTGATCTGCACACTCATACTACAGCCTCCGACGGGTCTTTCCTGCCAGAGGAGTCGGTACGTCTGGCCAAGTCTCTGGGTGCGGGTGCCATTGCGATCACGGATCATGATACCATCGACGGTTTGCAGCGAGCCATGGCGGAGGGAGACCGCATTGGCCAGAAGGTCATCCCCGGCATTGAAATCACTACGAATGCAGATGGCTGCGAGATCCATATTGTCGGACTGTTTGTCAACGCGCAGGACGCCGAATTCTGCAAGCAGGTGGAGCGTCTGGGGCAGAGCCGCGACAAGCGCAATGTCGAAATGGTGCGCCGGCTCATCGAACAGGGCTTCAACATCAGCTGGGACGATCTCAAGCGCTTTGAAGGCAGCGTTCTGACGAAGGCGCACATCGGTCAGATTCTGGTGGAGCGCGGCTACGCTGAAACCGTTCCGGACGCTATGAACCGTTTCCTGCGCAAGGGCGGCCCGGCGTATGTCGAAAGGGAAACGCCCGAGCCGCGTGAATGCGCCGAAATCATTCACCGTGCCGGCGGCCTCGCGTTCGTGGCGCACACCAACCAGATCGACAAGCGCGACCGCGACCACAGCGAAGCAATCTGCCGCCGCCTGCTGGAGCAGGGCATGGACGGTCTGGAGACGCGTTACTGCGAATTCGACGACGATTGGCGCGCGCGCACAGAAGCGATTGCGGCTGAGTTCGGCTGCCTCCGGTCTGGCGGCAGCGATTTCCACGGAACCTTCAAGGCGAACCTCGAAATGGTCACCGGCTACGGCGACTTGGAAGTGCCCTACGAGTTCGTGGAAGCAATGGAGAAACGGCTGGCAAAGTAACCTTGACGAAAAGCCCGAAGGCGTTATGCTTTCGGGCTTTTGCTTTGCGCAACAGTACTGCGCAACAGCGCGTGAAGCCCGCTGCCGGGCTTTTTGTTTTTTTTGGCCGCTAAGCGGCCAAAGGGAACAGACGCGGCGGATGCTTTGTATCCCGAATGCGTGATGGGGAGAGGGGGCGCGTTGCGGCGGGGATGGAGCGTCCTGCCGGGACGTTTGATTTTTATAGAGCGTCCAGCACATTCCGGTGAGGCGGGCGTTCTGTATCTCGACAGTGTGATAAGGCGTGGGAGTGTTTCGCGCCGCGGCGCCGTCCTTTGGCCGCCATGCGGCCATAATACCCCATTCCGTCTTGCCCTGCCCGCATGTCCGGATGAAAACGCCTGCCGAAATGGATTGATTGATTTTGGGAATTATGCTATCATATGCATATAGCTTTTGTGAGGGGATACGGAAATGCAGCGCGATACTTGTGAGCTTGTAAGAGGACTGAGGCTTGCCGACAGCTTTGACGATTTTCAGTTGGACAGCGAGGAAGACTTTCTGTCCGAAACGCCGCGGGAGTATCTGAATCGGAAGCTGTTTGAAAAACGCATGAACATTTCCGACGTCTGCAAGGCGGCAGGACTGACAAAATACTGCTACAAGGTCTTTTCACAGGAGCGCACGGCCAGCCGCAACACGCTGCTGCGCATTGCGGTGGGGATGCAGCTTAACTTGGAAGAGACGCAGCAGCTTCTGCGCGTGCACCAGATGGCGCGGCTTGATCCGCGCGTCCGCCGCGACGCGGCGCTGATTTTCGCCGTCTCGAAGGGCTTTGATCTCGCCCACGTTCAAGAGCTGCTGGAAAAACAAGGAGAAGAAACGCTATGAACAAAATTCGCTTTGTTACGGACGCTGCTGGAAAGCCGGTGCAGGTCATCCGCCGGGTGGAGCCGTCTATGGAGCCGCTGTTTCGCCGGCTGCAGGAGATTCACTGCGAGCAGCTTCCGGAAATTATCTCCATCGAAAAAACGGACGACGCGCTGGAAGTCGCCGAAGCCTATATTGCGGGCAAGACGCTCGATCAGGTGCTTGCGGAGGAAGGCACGTTTTCCGACGAAGCGCTGCTCGCCGTCGCCAGGGACGTCTGCCGCGCGCTGACGGCGCTGCACGCGGAGAACCCGCCCATCGTCCACCGCGACATCAAGCCGCAGAACATCATGCGGCGCGAAGGCGGCGGCTATGTGCTCATCGATCTGGACGCCGCGCGCGGCTATCACGAGGGCGCGACGACGGACACCCGGCTGCTTGCGACGGTCGGCTATGCCGCGCCGGAGCAGTACGGCCTGTCGCAGACGGACGTGCGGAGCGATATCTTTTCGCTGGGCGTGACGCTGTACGAGCTGCAGACGGGTGAAGCGTTCCATATGGGCGCCGAGTGCGGCGGCGCGCTCAAGCGCATCGTTGCCCGCTGCACCGCGTTCGACCCGAAGCGGAGATTCCAGAGCGTGCGGATGCTTTCGGCGCGCCTTGCGCGCGTCAATAACCCGAAATACCGCCGCATCAAGCGGTGCGCAATCGCGGCAGCGGCGTGCGTCGCAGTGTTCTGCGTGTGCGTTTCGGTCAACGGCATTGTGAAGGCCAACACGATCCCCTGCACCTGCGACTTGAACCGGGTGGGCGTCGAGTCGGCGGAAGGCGTGGTGCTCAGCCTTGAAAACAGCGACACGGCGTCCACGCAGCTCGTCGTGACGGGCGTGTACGACCGGTCGAACTGCAAATCGAACAAGCACCTTGAACCGGCGACCGTGTTTGACTGCAAAATCAAGCGTATGACGCTTGGCGGCGATGCGGAGCTGACGGACGACGGAAAGCTCACCGCGCGCGCCGAGGGCACATACGTAATCGACGCGATGGTGCAATACGGCGAGGACACCTGCGGCCCGGTGGAGATTGCCGTTACGGCGGCGAAGCATCCGGACGCGTATGAGGACTGCAAGTGCGAGCTGGATCGCAACGCCACGCGGCCCGTATTCCGGGGCGACGCGCAGCTGCCCGAAACCGGCGAGCCGGTCACGTTTGAGATGGCGCTTGCGCCCGTCTATTACAGCGACCTCTGCACGGCGGAGCATCACAAGCAGCTTATGCAGTTCCCCGGCGAGGTTGTCGAATGGCCGGAAGGCGCGGAATGCGGCGTGACGGAGGAGAATTGCTTCCACTCGACGGCGCGCGGTGAATATACCCTTGCGATGCCGTTCATGTACGGGCTGGAAGAAATGCAGAACAGATGCCTCTTTATTATCCATTGAGTTATTCATTGAGCGCTTCGCGCTGAACTAAATTGTTGGCGGTTCCTGAAAAGGAGCCGCTTTTTTGTGCTGTTTATACGAAGGACAAGCAAAGTTTCTCCTGCGAGGAGACCACTTTTGCGGCTGGAAAAGGTATAATAAAAGGTATAAGCAAAACGTTCACCGTTCGGGATAGAAACGAATACGGCACAAAGGAGGAGCAGAAATGAAAAACGCAGGGACAGACGTATCGGCTGACGATTACAATGCAGAGTTTTCTGTTGGCCAATATGTGAAGTTTGGAATGTACCGTCAGACGGAGTCGCCAAAAAGCAACGAGCCTGTTGAATGGCAGGTGCTCGATCGGGACGGCGACAATGCGCTGCTGCTGAGCCGCAGATGTCTGGATGTGCAGGAATACAATCAGACGCAGGAAGATTGCACATGGGAAACATGTTCACTGCGAGGTTGGCTGAACGATGGTTTTATCAATCGCGCGTTCAGCGCGGAAGAACAGACCGCCATTCTGATGACGGACGTGGACAACAGCGCAAGTCAAGGCAACCCGGAATATGGCGAAGAACATGTTGATGGCGGCAACAACACGCAGGATAAGGTATTCCTGCTGAGCTATGCTGAAGCAAATAAGTATTTGGAAGTTGGCAG
>CAZKJW010000062.1:0-3602 GCA_964553125.1 uncultured Oscillospiraceae bacterium | reverse complement strand
GAGAAGGCGAAAACTTCGCTGACGGAGTATGCGTTGCTTGCAGCCGGTTCGGACAATGAAAAAAGCAGTACCTCTGCTGCCTCTGAGCAAATTCAGAAACCGCTTGAATTAACGTATAGAAAAACTGCGGACGCGGCGAAAAAACGCTTGACAAAGGTTATGCCGGATGTGTCGCTTTATCCTCACTATAATAGAATTCGCTCTGCCAGCAGAAGCGCTTTTCCGGGGGTAAAGATTGTGGTCAACGCAGGCGGTACAGAGTATCGCTTTGCCTCTTTGCGTGAAGTAACTGAGCAGGATGATATGGATGATTATGATTATGATGGCGATGAAGAGGAGAAAGCTGCAGAGAAGGAACGGAAGGCTGTCTATGGGAGGGTCGTGGCCAAAGACACGGAGAAGTATGACCTTGATCAAAAAGCGAAGAAGATGCAGAGCCTGTTCCATGTGAGCGAATCCGCATTTGATCCCCGTCATGACCGTGAATGCGAGCTGGAAGAAGGGTATCTGCACAGAGCCTATATGATGAGCGGTCTTCGCTCCTTTGCATGGACGCTGGCAGATTACTGCAAGCAGCAGAACTGCACTCCTGACGAGATTGATTCGGGCGAGGCTTCAAGAATCGCTGATTTTGTAGCCGGCCAAAATTGGCTGAACTACGACGGCGCTACATATTGCCAGGGGCTTTGCTCCGGCGTGGATATACACGTGTTTTTTATCCCGGATGAATCCGATCCGGCGGACAGGGAAAAGCTGCTTCCGAGTCAAGAGGATTTTGACCGCGTGAAGCAGATGAGAGAAGTATTCCCTGCCTATGATGAAGTCCTTCCGGAAGTGCATTCCCTCAATGCCTTGAGAAAAGACCTGGCATATATTTATCCCGCAATTCAAGTGATGTGGGACAATCTTGCGAAAGATCGGAATTACGATGAAGCCCTGCTGGGCAATGAAGCGGATATCGTTTATGCATGGTGCGCTCTTGCGTTGGCAGCAAAGGAGCCGTTCTTCTCCGAAGATGGTCCAATGACCTGCTATTTCAGTCGGATACTCAGCGAGGAAGAAAAGCAGGCAAAATACGCAGAGCAGCGGGCAAAATACGAAGAAGAGCGTGCCGAATACGCAGAGAAATGGCTGCAGGAATATGGAAAATATATTGAAACCAATCCTTCGATTGACATCAACGGTTCACTGTTCGTATTCACCGGTCTCAGATATGACGGGCTGGAAAAGGAAAAAACGGTTGTTCAAAAGCTCACTGAAAAAGGCGGTCAGTATCGTTCCAACATATCCGGGCGGACGAACTATCTTGTTGTCAATCCCCGAGAGGCGGGCGAGTATAAGATCAAGGCAGCTCTGGAACAGCGCGAAAAGGGCAAGGACATTAAGGTCATCCTTCTTGAAGACCTTAAAAAAGCGCTGGGAATGAAAGAACCGGAAAAGGACGCCGCTTCCGGTTCTGGAACGTCGCAGGCAAATGTCGGTGCTAAGGCCATGAGCATTCCGAATGGGAAGAAGACAATCAGCGAAGATGCCTTGTGCGGCGCATATGAAGCCGAGGCGTGGTGGCTTCGTTCGCCCGGCGAAACGCAAGAAAGGGCGATGTGCGTGGCAATCGATGGCTCCACTTCTTATGACGACGAAGTCGTCGCTGTCCACGGTGTTCGCCCTGCGTTGTGGGTGAATCTGAAATCGCTGCAAACCAGTGAGGAATCCGGAGAGAATCAGGGGGCGGCAAAGACTTATGCGGATACGGACATTGTCGGCGGTGCAGCGAAGGAGAGCAAGAGGAAACGCGCAGAGGCAAAGAAATACTCTCGAAACCAAGTGTTTGGAAAATATGACGGTCCGGGCGGCGACGTCGTCATTCCGGATGGAATCAAAAAAGTAGGAGACAAGGCGTTTAATTTATGTACAGGTTTGACCAGCGTTGAAATCCCGAGTGGTGTGGAGAGCATTGGCAATTGGGCTTTTTGGAACTGTATAAGTCTGACCAGCATCGAAATCCCGAGCAGCGTGAAGTACATTGGTGAGTATGCTTTCGAGGAGTGTGAAAACTTGACTAGCGTCAGCCTGCCGGAAGGACTTGAAGAAATCGGGGAACATGCGTTCGCGGGGTGTAAAAGCCTGACTGGCATTGAAATCCCGAGCAGTGCGGAGCGCATTGCTGGTGGTGCTTTTAGCCGTTGTGAAAACCTGACCGGCGTCAGCCTGCCGGAAGGTCTTGAGGAAATCGAGGGATATGCGTTCGGTGGGTGTAAAAATCTGCGCAGCATTGAAATTCCAAGCAGTGTGGAGCGCATTGGTGAAAATGCTTTTAAGTGGTGTGAAAACCTGACCAGCGTTAGCCTGTCGGAAGGACTTGAGGAAATCGGGGATGGTGCGTTTGGGGGATGCGAAGATTTGGAGAGCGTTAGGATTCCTGCTTCTCTGACGAATATTGGTGAGAATGCGTTTGCTTTTTGTGACAGCCTTGAGACTGTTATTGTCTATGGAGACAGGTATAGCGGCGATATTCTGGACGCCATGAAGAAGCATTTTCCTGCGGATGTGGCTGTGATCTGGGAAGGCAGCGAAGGGAGTGCCGATGCGGGAAAATCGCCTGCTACGCGGGATTCTGCGGTTTCTGATGTGCGCCGCAGTGCGGCGAATGATGAAGGGCGCCGCATACTGTCCTACAACGATGAGATTCAGTTTGCGCTTCCGGAAGATTATCGGATGATTTGGAGCACTGATGAGGACTGCAACCGAGAATGTAATATTGTCATGGGTGAATACACGGATGATGACGGAGAAACGAAGTATCATTTTAATGTTTCGGTATCGGTAGTAGATGGAAATATCGATGAGGAGAAAGATTGGGAGGTTTCTGACGAGGAGACTTCGGATGAAAGCGGCTTGTACAATGTCGATTCTCGATGGAGGCGTATTTCGGATCGGATGGGCATGAGAGTGACAGAATCGAAGATATTCTATGGTCTTTCCACATTCGTTATGGTGACGTTGTATGTGCAGCTGGATCAGAATAAACAGATTCGCTTTACAAATACGAATCCGGGTTCTGAGATGGATGAGATATTAGCAAACGCTATGCTTATGACAAACATAGCGAAATCCCTGCGTTATCAGGGGAACGCGCTGATCATGCCTTCGATTGGTGATGAAGCCGAGCCGGGGCATCACTTGGAAGCATATAATGACGAAGTTCAATTTAGTCTTCCGGATGATTATCGGATGACATGGACATATGGCATCAATAAGTACATTATCACCAAAGGGAAATTGGATAAAGATCTGACGAACAATCTGTTTTATGCACCAGTACATAGATTAGATATATCGGGAACGCTCATGCACGGTGAAAGCCTCCTTGATTTTTTCCAGCGATATTTCCCGGAATATCGGCAGCTTTCCTTATCGACAGAGCCGGAAGTGGTACTGGGCATATCAGCACCGTTTCCATCGGGAATAGAGTGGGATCTGAGCCTGCGGGTATCCGATACTCATGTAGTGGGCCTTGCAATTAATATAATGGACAATAACAATGCGTATGAGTATATAAAAGAACTGGTCAAGGCTCTGCGTTATAAAGGAAAAGCGATTCA
>CAZKJW010000061.1:1952-13948 GCA_964553125.1 uncultured Oscillospiraceae bacterium | reverse complement strand
TCAGCCCTGCTTGCAGGGCTGACAGTGACGGAGTGCAATACTCAAAAAAGTGGCTTCAGCCACTTTTTTGACTCTCTGAAGGCTTCCCCCGCCCGCGCTGCGCGGCAGGAGAAACCTTTAAAAAACCTCATGCTTCCGGGACGATGGGCAGCGGCATGATCTGGAATGGGGACGCAAACCCGTGCCTGCACGTGGGGCAGTATTTGCCCGGCAGGTGCGGATGCAGCTCCCACTGAATGTCATAATCGAACCCGCCGCAGAAAACGCACACCCGCCGCGAGATCGTCATGGTCATGTAGCACAGATACGGATCATCGTTGAGCGAGACGGTTTCGGCAACGAACTCGTTCCATACGTCGTAAACGTGCTCGCAGGGCGGCTGCGTAGGCGCGGGCGTGGGCGAAGCGTCCGGCTGCGGGAGAAGGCTTTCACAAAGAGCGCAAAGCGGCGCAAGGCATATTGCGGCGCACAGCGCCGCCAGAACAATCCGCCGCATCACAGCATCTGCAGGAATTCAACCGTCTCGCCGCCGGGGCCGAGCACGTTGAAAAACCGCACGCCTCTGTCCCAGAAGGGCAGGAAGCGAATTTCTCTGTCCATGATTTCAAGGCCGAGCGCCTTCGCTTCGGCGAACGCCGCCTCCACATCCTCCACGCCGAGGCAGACGTGGTCCCACGCGCCGGGTCTGCAGGCCGCGCTTTCGCTTTCGTAGGCTTCCAGCACCACGCCGCCATGCCGGAGAAACGCCACCTTGCCCTCCTTCGCGCCGGGCTGCGTGCGCCATGCGACGGCGAAGCCGAGCGCTTCATAGAACGCAATGGTCTTTTCCAGATCGGGCGTGGGCAGCCCGAGATGATTCAGCCCCTGAATGTTTTCCGCAATCTGCATTTTTCGTCCTCCCGAAACGGCTTCATCAAAAAAGCTGCGCGGGGGCTTTGGCAAAGCGGAAAAGCCCTCGCGCGGCGCTTTGTTTGTTTTCAGGCGTTTTTGCTTTCTTCGATGATGACCGCGCCCGCAGAGGTGCCCAGCCGCGTCGCGCCGGCCTCGATGAGCGCCTTCGCGTCCGCATAGGAGCGGATGCCCGCGGAAGCCTTGACCTCGACGCCGCCGGTCACGTTGGCCTTCATCAGCGCCACGTCGTGAACGTTGGCCGCGCCGCCGGAGAAGCCGGTGCAGGTCTTGACGAAGTTTGCACCCGCCTCGCACGCGAGCTTGACCACGCGCGCCTTTTCTTCGTCGGTGAGCAGGAACGTTTCGATGATGACCTTGACAAGGCGACCCTTCGCGGCCTTGACGACGGCGGCGATTTCGTCGCGGACGTAGTCGTTCATGCCGTCCTTGAGCGCGCCGATGTTGATCACCATGTCGAATTCGTCGCAGCCGTCGTTATATGCCTGCTCGGTCTCGAACACCTTCACTGCGGGCGTGTTCTGGCCGAGAGGGAAGCCGATCACGGTGCAGACCTTCACATCGGTATCCTTGAGCAGCTCCTTAGCCAGCGGCACATAATAGGGGTTGACGCACACGGACGCGGTGTCCATTTCGGCGGCCTCGCGGCAGAGCTTTTCAATGGCGGCGCGCTGGGCGGCCGGCTTGAGCTGCGTATGATCGACATATTTGCTGATGGGTTTCATGGGGGTGCCTCCTTGCAGATGATAGTCGTATGGTTCTATTATCGTTTTTTTGCGCGGTAATGTCAATTCGTTTTTTGCAGGCGGCTGCGTTCATGGCCGCAGGGCGGCCCGAAAAAATCCGCCGCCCCTTTACTTTTTGCGCGTTTCCCGCTATAATGGGTGCTTGTCATGGGCAGGAAAGCGGTTCTGCCAGCCCTCTGCAGAGAGCGCGCGTGCGGTGAAAGCGCGCGGGGGCGACGCCGCTGCCGGCCTGCCATGGTCATGACGCGGGTGGCCTCCGGTAGCGGGCCAGCAAAAAGAGCGGACGCGCGTGCGGCGCGTCAAGCAGGGTGGTACCGCGAAGCGCGCCTTCGTCCCGGCAGTGGGGCGCGGCGTATTTTTTTATCGGAATTTGGAGGCAAAAACCATGGCAAAGAAAAACGAACAGGAATTTGTGCAGCACATCACGCCCCGCAGCGAGGATTTTTCGCAGTGGTACACTGACGTAATCCTGCAGACCGGGCTGGTCGATTACGCGCCCGTGCGCGGCTGCATGGTCATCAAGCCCTACGGCTACGCCATCTGGGAGCGCATCCAGCAGGAGATGGACAAGCGCTTCAAGGCCACCGGCCATGAGAACTGCTACATGCCCATGCTCATCCCCGAGAGCCTAATGCTCAAGGAAGCCGAGCATGTCGAAGGCTTCGCGCCCGAAGTGGCGTGGGTCACGCAGGGGGGCACGGAGCAGCTTCAGGAGCGGCTGGCCGTCCGTCCCACGAGCGAAACCATCTTCTGCACCATGTACGCCAAGTGGGTGCAGAGCTGGCGCGACCTGCCGATGAAATACAACCAGTGGTGCTCCGTCATGCGCTGGGAAAAGAGCACCCGCCCCTTCCTGCGCACGAGCGAGTTCCTCTGGCAGGAGGGTCACACCATCCACGCCACGGTGGAAGAAGCCGAGCAGGAAACCATGCAGATGCTGGAAGTCTACCGCGAAGTCGCGGAGAACGTGCTGGCGCTGCCCGTCTATTGCGGCCGCAAGAGCGAAAAGGAAAAATTCGCCGGCGCGCGCGCAACGTACAGCATGGAAGCCATGATGCACGACGGCAAGGCCCTGCAGGCCGGCACCAGCCACTTCTTCGGCACCAACTTCTCCGAAGCCTACGGCATCCAGTTCCTCAGCAAGGAGGGCAAGCTGGAATACGCGCAGGAGACGAGCTGGGGCGTTTCCACCCGCCTTATCGGCGCGATCATCATGACCCACGGCGACGAGCGCGGTCTGCGCCTGCCCCCGCAGGTTGCGCCGATTCAGGTTGTCGTGCTGCCCATCGCGGCGCATAAGCCCGGCGTGCTGGAAGGCGCGAAGGCCATCGCCGACCGGCTGACCGCCGCCGGAATGCGCGTCAAGTTCGACGACCGCGACACCGTAAGCCCCGGCTGGAAGTTCAACGAGTGGGAAATGAAGGGCGTGCCGGTGCGCATCGAGGTCGGCCCCCGCGATCTGGAAAACGGTCAGGTCATGGTTGCCCGCCGCGACACGTTCGAGAAATTCTCCCTGCCCATGGAAGGGCTGGAGGACGCCGTCACCGAGCTGCTGGCGAACATCCAGAAGACGCTCTTTGAGCAGGCGCGCGATTTCCGCGACGAGCACACCACCGAGGTTCACAACTACGAAGAACTCAAGGCCGCCGTAGAGACCGGCTTTGCCAAGGGCATGTGGTGCGGCGACGTTGCCTGCGAGGAAAAGCTCAAGGCCGACATCAACGCCACCACGCGCAACATGCCTTTCGATCAGACGCCCTGCGGCGACACCTGCTGCATCTGCGGCAAGCACGCGGCGAAGCTGATGTATTTCGCGAAGGCGTATTAAAAAAACCGCGCCCGGCGCGGAAAATCCCATAGCAAAAACACGCAGGGGAACGCCCGAGAGAAAATCATTCGGGCGTTCCCTTCTTAAAAAGCCAAAGGAGACACGCATATGGAACTGACGCTTGCGCGCCTCACGCCGGAAAGCCCGGACATCGGATGCTTTGAGCGGATCAACACCGAAGCCTTTCCGCCGTCGGAACGCATGAGCATGGAGGAGCTTTTCGATTTTGCGCGCGATACGGACACGGAAATCCTCGGCCTGTACGACGAGAAAACGCCGGTGGGGTTCACCGTCCTTTTGAAAAACGCCGTCTGCGGCTATGTTTACTTTCTCGCCGTTGACGCGCAGATGCGCTCCAAGGGCTACGGCGCCGCGGCGCTTCGCGCGCTGAGGGAGGCGTATCCCCGGCTGCAAATCATTCTGGACTTTGAGGAAATCGACGAAAAAGCGGAAAACCTCGAGCAGCGCATCCGGCGCAGGAAGTTCTATCTGCGCAACGGCTTCCACGAAACGGGGCGCTATACGTTCCTGATGGAAGACCGCTTCGAGGTGGTGTGTACCGGCGGCGAGCTTCGCGCGGACGCGTTCCGCGAGCTGATCGCGATTCTTCATGCGCGCTGCCCGCGATTCCTTGACAAGCTCCTTTGAGAAGGTTTCACGGCGAATCCGCCCCGGTCGCAAATTGCGGCCCGACGGGTTCGCCGTTTTTTTCCATGACAAAGTGAACATGCGGCGCAAGCGCCGCCTCGCACGGCGCGCTTCCAACGACGCCCAGCGTCTGCCCCGCCGTCACCGCGTCACCCACGGAAACGGCGAGCGGCCATTTCAGCGCCGCATAGCGGCACACGACGCCGTCCGCGCTCGTCACCTCCGCAACGCCGCCGAGCAGCCTGTCGCGCCGCGCCGCCGTGACCGTGCCGTCCAGCGCCGCAAGCACCGGCTCGTTCGCCCGCGCGGCGACGTCCACCGCCTCGTGCGCGCCGAAGCAGCGAAGCGTTTCGTCAAAGCTCTGCCGCGAAAACCCGCGCAGAATTTCGCCGGACGCAGGGCGCGTCAGAAGCGGCTCCGCCGCGCCGTCCTGCGCGGTCTGCGCCAGCGCCGGCGCTTCCCGCCGGTCGTCGGCGCGCGTCCACACGGCGCACCCGGCGACGATCGCCGCGCACGCCGCCAGCGAAACCCAGAAGCGCAGGCGCTCCCACTTGGAAACGAACATAAAAAAATCCTCCTTCCTCTCCGGAAAAAGCATGTCCGGAAAATGGAAGAAGGATTCGTTTTTTTATGCGTTCTCCGGCTTCGGGGTCATGAGGCGGATCGCGCCGTGCATGTTTTCCACGGTGATGCACTCCGCGCCCTCGGCGTATTCGCCGTCCAGCGTCCACGGCATGGCCGGGTCGGCCTGAAAGACGAGCTTGGAGGCGCGCACGAAGGTGAGCATGGGGTTGTCGTATTTGCGCGAGGTGAGCGCGGAGATGATCGACTGCAGCTCCATGGCGTTGCCGGGGTTGCGGATGAGCAGCGCTTCAAAAAGGCCGTCGTTCATATCCACCATGCCGGGGGCCAGCTTGAGCACGCCGCCGAGCGACGTGGAGTTGCACACCGCGCCGAAAAGGAAATCGCCGTCGTAAATCTGGCCGTCGGCTTCGAGGCAGACGTTCTGCGGGCGGATATTGGGCAGATCCTTGATGCCCTCCAGCACATACGCCGCGTGCCCGAGCACGTTCTTGACGTTCTGCGGCGTGGAATACGACGTGGACGTAAACGCGCCGAAGGACGCGGTATAGCTGAAATACCTGTCCTGAAAACGGCCCACGTCCAGCGCCTGCGGCTGGCCTTCCATGATATCGCGCGCAGCGCGCAGAATATCGGAGGAAAGCCCGAGGCTCGCGGCAAAGTCGTTCGTGCTGCCCGCCGGAATGTATCCGATCGGCGTGGCGTGGCCGCCGCGCATGAGGCCGGTGATCGTCTCGTTGAGCGTGCCGTCGCCGCCCGAGGTGACGACGAGATCATGCTCGCCGCCGTAATCCCGCGCAAAATCGACGGCGTCTCCGCGCTTGGCCGTGACGCACACGGTGGACAGATAGCCGTACTCGCCAAACAGCGCCACGATATTCGCCAGCACCCGGCGCGCTTTCTGCGTTCCCGCATTGGGGTTGAGAATCAGCAGCAGCTTTTTCATAGCCCGTAAATCTCCGTAAACTTGGCCTCAAGGTAGTCGAGATAGTAATTCGGGTCGAACGGCGCCTTGAACACGCGCTCAAGCAGCTGGGCGGGCTTGTACAGGCAGCCGTACTGCCAGATGTTTTCGCAGAGCCAGTCGTTGACGGGCGCAAGGTTTCCGGTCTTTTCGCAGGCTTCCACTTCCACCGTCTCGCGCATCCGGGCGAGCATCTGCGCGCCATAGGCGGAGCCGAGCGCGTAGGACGGGAAATAGCCGAAGCTGCCGTCCGACCAGTGCGAATCCTGCAGGCAGCCTTCGCGGTCGCAGGAGGGCGTAACGCCGAGATACTGCTGATAGAGCCGGTTCCATTCCTGCGGAATCTCCGCAACGGTCAGCTTGTCCGCAAAGAGCTGCTTTTCGATTTCGTAGCGCACCATGATGTGCAGCGAATAGGTCAGCTCGTCCGCTTCCGTGCGCACAAGGCTCGCTTCGCAGCGGTTGACCGCGCGGTAGAGCGCGTCGTCGGACACACCGCCCAGCTTTTCGGGGAACAGTTCGCGCAGCTGCGGCGCAATGAAGGCCACAAAGCCGCGGCTGCGGCCGATGATGTTTTCGTAGAAGCGCGACTGGCTTTCATGCACGCCCATGGAAACGCCGCCGCCAAGGCCGTTGTACATATCCTCATCGGCCGTGTGCAGCTCGTAGAGCGCGTGCCCGCCTTCATGGATGACGCTGTACATGGAGGAGACGGCGTTGTCGGGGTAGTAGTGCGTGGTGATGCGCACATCCTGCTTGGTGAAGTTGGTGGTGAAGGGATGCTCCGTCTCGCCGATGGCGCAGTGATTGCGGTCGATGCGCAGCGCTTCCATCAGCCGGTCGGACAGCTTGCGCTGCGCCTCCAGCGGGAAATCGCCCGTCAGGAACGACGCGTCCACCTGCTTTGCCGCCTGAACGCGCCGCAGCAGCGGCACCACGCGCGCGCGGAGCGCGGCGAAGAATTCATCGCACTTCTCGGGCGTCAGACCCGGCTCGAAAAGATCGAGGTAATAGGCGTAGGGATCCATGTCCGGCTTGACATAGCGCGCGAAGCGCTTTTTGGTTTCAATCACCTTTTCCAGATACGGCGCAAAAATCGAGAAATCGCTCTTGGGCTTCGCTTCGTGCCATGCGGCGGTCGATTCGGCCATCAGCTTGGAAGCGGCGACGTATTCCTCCTGCGGAATGCAGCGCATTTCTTCCAGATCCTTGCGCATGATTTCCACGATGCGCTGCTGCTTGGCGGTCAGTTCGTCGTTATGGGCATAAAGGAAGTCGAGCAGTTCGACCGTCTCCTCGCCGGTCGCCATGAGGTATTCCGCCTCGGACAGAATCGACATCGTTTCGCCGCGGTTCTGCGCGCTGCCCGCGGGCGCGGCCGTCGCGCCGTCATAATACAGAACGCCCATCGCGTGGTTATAAGCGGAGATTTTGCGCTGAAGCGCGCTCAGTTTTTCGATTGCCTGTGCAAGTTCCATCTGCCAGCCTCCCGTTTTGCAATACTTGATGCTTTTATGTTTCTATTATACGGGGCGGCGCGTTTTTTTCAAGTGCGAATGCGCGCGTGTTTTCTCCGCGCAGGGCGCGGAAAAGAAAAACGCGAAGCGCCGGAAAATCAGGGCGCTCCGCGCGTGCCGCCGGAAAGGGCCGGCCGGCGGCTCATTCGATTTTTGCATCCTCCATCTCGGCGGCGGGCTTTGTTTCCAGCCGGCTGACGCTGACCTCGTAGGCGATTTTCTCCAGCACCGTGCCGTCGGAAAGCTGCTTCTGGTAGGGTCGGCTCTGCAGGCGGCCCTCCACGGCGATGTGATCGCCCACCGCAAGCCGCGCGGCGAAGCGCGCGTTGCGTCCCCACGCGATGCAGGGGATATAGTCGCTCTTGCCGAAAGCGCGGTTGACGGCGAGCATCATATCAGCAATTTCGCGGCCGAAGGGCGTGGTGCGATACGCCGAGGGCTTGCACAGCGCGCCCGAAAGCGAGACGACGTTCGGGTTTTCGTCCGTTTCCGGCACGCACAGGCGCTGCGCGAAAGCCGTGATGAGCAGCCGCCCCACGCCGTCCACCATTTTGTTGTAGGAGCGCACCTGCCCCTCCAGATGCACAAGCATATCCGGCTGCGGGTTGACCAGCTCCAGCAGCCGCTCGCTTGCCGTCACGGGCAGCATGTCGTTCACGCCCGAAAGGCGCGGCACGGCGAGCGTCAGCTGATAAAACGATTCTCCGAAAACGTCGTGGCTGAAGGCCGGCATTTCGGCAATGCGGCCGGTAAGGCTGAGTGTATTGATTGGCTTATCCATTGCAAATCCTCTCAAATCGTGTTTGTCGCAGGCTCCTTCCGGTGCTGCCTGCCCGTATGGTCGATTGTGGTTTCACCCTGCAAAAGCAGTTCGCTCACCGGCACCACCTCAAAGCCCTCCGCCTGATATCTGGCGAGGATGACGGGCAGCGCCTGCACGATATACTTGGAATCATTATGGAACAGCACAATGTCGCCCGACGCGCTGTTCTTTGTCGCTCGTTCGATCAGATCGTCAACGCCGCGGTTTTTCCAGTCCAGCGAATCGACGTTCCACTGCACACACTCGTAGCCCTGCGCCCGGCTGACGCGAACGACCGCGTCGTTATAATCGCCGTAGGGCGGGCGGAACAGCGTCGGCCGCTTGCCGGTAATCTGCTCGATGCGCTCGGCGTTCACGCGAAGCTCCTCGATGATTTTCGCCTCCGTGAGCTTCGACATCTGCGGATGCGTCGTCGAGTGGTTTTCCACCTCATGGCCGCGCGCGGCGATTTCCTTCACCATTTCGGGGTATTTTTCCGTCCAGATTCCCACGAGGAAAAAGGTCGTTTTCACGCCGTATTCGTCCAGAATGTCCAGCAGCGCGGGCGTGTTTTCCGCGCCCCATGCCGCGTCGAAGCTGATTGCGATTTTCCCATCGCCGCGCTCCACCGAATAAACGGGAAGCTCTCTTGTGCGCGCCTGCGCCATCAGATCGCCGCCCGGCTGCATCCCCAGATAGCCGGCCGCGACGGCAAGCAGACACGCCGCGCACACCGCGCGCTCCACCCCCAGCCGCTTCAGCGGCTCCTTCAGCGCCCGCAGCAGTTTCATTGCCCCCCTCCTTTCCGTGCAATGATATGTATGAGCGCGGACGGGGATTTATTCGTTGTTTTTTTGGCGGCTTCGTCGCAGGAGGGAACGCCGCGCGCAAAAAAAGAAGCCGTCGCGAAAACGGCTTCAGGGGAACGTATGGGAGAAAACGGTCTTTCCGCCTCAGTCGGCGTACATCGGAACGGTCAGCGTGACGCGGCCGGGGTTTTCAAAGCGGCTGCTCAGGTTTTCGTTCACGCCGAACACAAACTCGGCGCGAAGCTCCTTCGCCGTCAGATCAGCGGGAAGATACACGCAGAATTCGTCCGTGAGGGAAGCACCGCTGCGCTCGGAGGATATGGCGTATTCGTTGAGAAGGCTGTTACCCTTTTCGTCTGTCAGCGCGAGAATATCGCACAGCGTGCCGATCATCTTCCCGCCGTACTGCCCGGCTTGCTCGATTTCGCGCAGGTGGTCGGGGTCGTCGGGCGCGCATTCCGTCTGATTATCGATCAGCGTAGTGCCGTCGTCGTTGGGGAGCTGGCGGACGCTGATGATCAGCCTGTCCATTTCAAGGCGAACGTCGTCAATGACGAACGTAACGCCGCTTGTTTCAATGCCATCGACGAGGCAGCTCGTCGGTTCTTCGGCGTGCGCGCCGCCGCAGATGAGCAGAAGAACCATCACGACGGCCATGAGCTTTTTCATTCCTGCACCTCCTCTACATCCAATAAGACGCCGCAGCGCTGGTTTTTGTTGACATCCGGCGCGAGAATCCGCCGTTTGAACAAACTTTGCAAACAGGAATGTATCCGAACGCACAAAAAGAATCCCCTCTCCGTCCGGAAAGGGGATTCCGCCTGTCGGGAAAAGCGCGTCAGTCCCGTTCCGGCGGGAACGGCGGGCGCGGATGGTGTCCGCCGGGCGCGTGGCCTTCGCGAAACGGCCCATGCCGGTGAAAATCCGGCTCGCAGCGGCCGTGCGGAGGAGGCGGGGGCGGCGGCGGCGGGAAGCCGCCATGCGGATCATGGCCGAAGGGCGGCAGCGGCGGCTCGCCCGGATCTTCTTCGTTGCGGAACTGCGCGTTGAGCTTTTCCACAATCGCCAGCATCGTTTCGATTTCCTCCGCCGTCAGGCCGGAAAAAATATCCTCGGCGAACTGCTCGTTGGAATCGCGCAGCGATTCCATTTCGTTCCGCCCGCGCTCCGTCGCAGAAACGATGACGCGGCGGCGATCCTCCGTGTCGCGCGTGCGCGCGATCATCCCGGCATTTTCCAGCTTTTCCAGCAGCTCGGCGACGGTCGGCGGCCGCAGCTGCGCCGCCTCGGCCAGCGCCGCCTGCGTCATGCTGCCCTCCTGCGCCAGCAGCCGCAGAAGCCGTCCCTGCCCGTGCCCGAGCGCCATGCGGCGATGATTCTGCCGGTAAATCTGCCGGTTGATATGCCGCGAAAGCTGATCCAGCGCGTCGAGAAGCCTGCGCGAATTGGTGGGTTCGTTCATTGCTGCATCCGCCCCTTTCATTCAAAGCGAATTTATAAGGTACCTATCGATTTGCATGATAGCACGGCGCGGCGCGGCTGTCAAGCGCAAATTATAAGGGGCCTTATAATTTTTTCGGACATTGAAAAATGGCGCAGAATAGGATATACTGAACGCACAGGGAAACGCGGCACGAAAGGAGCGGACGCATGGGCAGACGAATCGGCCTTCTGGGCGGAACGTTCAACCCCATCCACATCGGCCATTTGGAAATGGCGCGCGCGGCGCAGGAAGCGCTGCATCTGGACGAGATGATTCTCATGCCGGACGGCGACCCGCCGCACAAAACGCCGGACGGCGCAACGAAATACGATCGTCTCCGCATGACGGAGCTTGCGGCGGCCGGACGCTTCACCGTCTCCGCGCTCGAGGTGGAGCGTGAGGGTAAGACCTACACGGTCGATACGCTTGAGGAAATGCGGGCGCAGGGCGCCGGGGATATCTACATGCTCATCGGCGCGGACACGCTGCGCGAGCTGCCGACATGGCGCGACCCGCCGCGGCTGTTCCGCCTGTGTACGTTCGCGGCGTTCGGGCGCGCGGGCTGCGCATGGCCGCAGACGCCGGAGGGCGCGCACGTCGTCCGGCTGGAGGCGGAAATTCCGGGCGTGTCGTCTACGGAAATCCGCAGGCGCGTCGCGGCCGGGCTGTCCGTGGAGGGCATGGTTCCGCAGGCGGTTCTGGAATATATGGGCGCAAAGCGCCTTTACAACCCGCCGCCGCTGCTCTCAGACGAAGAAATGCGCCGCAGGCTGCAGCAGACCCTTCGGCCCGAGCGCTATGCGCACGTGCTGGGCGTGGAGGAAACCGCGCGCCTTCTGGCGAAACAATACGGCGTCAACGAAGCGCAGGCCGCGCTTGCAGGGCTTCTGCACGACTGTGCGAAAGTCTACGACCATGCAAAAACGCTCGCATGGGCGGATGCTTACGAAGTGGATCGCGCGCTGCTGCCGCCGGAGATTCCCGCCATATGGCACGGGCCGGTCGGCGAGGCGGTTGCGCGCGCCGAATACGGCGTGACCGACGCGGCTGTGCTGCACGCCATCCGCATCCACACGACGGGCTGCGAGAACATGTCGCCGCTGGACAAGGTGCTGTATGTGGCCGACCTGACGGAGCCGGGGCGCAGGTATTCGGGCGTGGACGAAATCCGCGCATGCGCGCGCGAAAGCCTGGACAGCGCGCTGCTCGCCTCCATGCGGCAGAAGCTCGCATATTTGAAACGCACGGGGGGCGCGCTCGATCCGAGCACGTCGCGCGCCCTTTCTTCTATGATGAAAAACGCCGAAAAAAACACCGGCGAAAGCGCCGAAACATGAAGGAGGATACGCTATGGAACGCGAACCGAGAGAGCTTGCGCTGGAAGCAGCGAAACTGCTGCGGGATAAAAGAGCAGAGGATCTGCTCGTACTGGACATTGAACAGCTGACCGTGCTGGCAAACTATATGGTGGTGTGCAGCGGCCGTTCGACCGTCGCCGTGAAAGCCATGGCCGACGAGCTGGAAGAAAAAATGCCGGATCAGCAGCCGATCCGCCGCGAGGGCTACGCCGAGGGGCGCTGGATTGTGCTGGACTATGGCAGCGTGCTCGTGCACATTTTCCACGAGCAGGAGCGCGAGTACTACCACATGGAGCGGCTCTGGATGGACGGCACGAACGCCGTGGAACTTCCCGAAGAAGAATAACCCC
>CAZKJW010000061.1:0-1852 GCA_964553125.1 uncultured Oscillospiraceae bacterium | reverse complement strand
GAACAGATGCGTTCCGTCCGCCGTTTTTTGTTTCCTATCACGCTGCTCACGCTACGCGCCGCGCGTTTTTTTTACAGATCCTGCATTTCAAACAGGCGCACCGATTTGCGGTATGCGGCAAAGGTGGCCGCGGCATAGACGGCCGCGCCGAGCGCCAGCACGGTCAGCTTTTCCGGCAGGAACAGCGGATCGGCGGTGTCGAGCCGGTCGCGCACGAACGGCACGGCGTTGACGAGCACCTCGCCCACAACAATCGCCGCAAAAAACAGCACCGTCGCAGCGACGAAGCTCCCGCCGACGCGCCTGACATCGCGGTAATACGCCGTAAAAAACGTCAGGTTGAACATGCCGAAAAGCATCAGCCCCGCGCCGATCAGCGCGGTGTTGGCCTCCAGCCCGCCGGCATTGGCGGGCATACCGATCGCCTGCCGCACGAGACACATCACCGCCGTCAGCGCCAGCTGTGCCAGCTGAAAAATCACGGCGAAAAGCATCCGCGCGCGAACCGCGTCGCGCTTTTGAACGGGCAGGCCGACGGTATAGGCGACGTCGTTGTTTTCGCGCCCCGAAAGGCAGGTGAAGAAAAGCGAGAGCGTGCTGTAAAAGAAAACGACGGTGTAGGGATAGTTGGGAATGAGCACCATGACGCAAAGCGCGAGCATCAGCGGCACGGTGGGGTGCATGGAAAGCGCCAGCTCTTTTCGCAGCAGCTTTTTCAGCATGTCGTTCCCTCCTTCTCCATGTGAACCATGATTTCTTCCAGCGTCGCCTCCCGCGCGCCGGGGAAGAGCGCGGCGTCCTCTGCGCGCGCCAGCGCGGAAAAACCATGCTTCGTCCGCTTTTCGCCTATGAGCGCTTCGCGCTGTACGGACGTGAGCGCAGCCCGCTCATATTCGACCAGCCGATAGGCGGCGACAAAATCCTCCAGCGTTTCCTCCGCCAGAATGCGCCCCTGCCGGATATAGACGATATCATCCGCGCATTTGTCGAGGTCGGAGGTGATGTGCGTGGAAAAGAGGATCGACTTGCCCTCCGCGGCAAGCTGCATGAAAATCTCCAGCAGCTCGTCGCGCGAGACGGGATCGAGCCCGCTCGTCGGCTCGTCAAGAATGAGCAGCTCCGCCCTGTGCGAAAGCGCCAGCGCCAGCGCATATTTGACCTTCATGCCCGCGGAAAGCTGCGCGGGCGTTTTGTTTTCGTCCAGCCGGAACAGCTGCATGCAGCGCGCATACGCCGCGTCGTCCCAGTTGGGGTAGAAGGCGCGCGTCACGGCAGTAATCGCGCGCAGCTTCTTGCTGAGATAATAGTTCACGCCGCTGGAAACAAAGCCGATGCGCTGCTTGACGGCGGTTTCGTTTTCGCGGATGTCCAGCCCGAAAAACAGTACCTCGCCCGCATCGGGGTGAATCAGCCCCATGAGCGAGCCGAGCGCAGTGGATTTTCCGGCGCCATTGCGCCCGATGAACCCGCAGATGCGTCCCTGCCCGACGCGGAACGACGCGCCGTCGAGCGTGAAGGCGGGATATTTTTTCGTCAGCCCGCGCACTTGCAAAACGTCCATGGATTATTCCTCCCCGTTTTCCGAAAAGATGCGCTTCATCAGCGAATCGTACGTCGATTTTGGCGGGATGGCGATGCCCTTTTTTTCATCGGCCAGCACGATGAGCGTATCGCCCGGCGAAATGCCGAACACCTCCCGCGCTTCCTTTGGGATGACGAACTGTCCCTTTTCCCCGACCTTGACCGTCCATGCGTATCTGCCCGGCGGCGCCTTGTGTTTCATTGCAAGCCCCTCCCGATGGTTTGAAAAGTTGGTAAAGTATGAAAAGTATGATTCATTTTATAGCAAAAG
>CAZKJW010000060.1:4321-13978 GCA_964553125.1 uncultured Oscillospiraceae bacterium | reverse complement strand
CCGAGCGCCTTCACATCGCCCTCGATGGAAGCCTTCACCGTGTTGTCATAAACCAACGTGGTCGCGCCGGCCGCAACGCCGGCGGTTCCGGTGCTCACGCCGAAGCTGAGCGAAACCACAACGGCAATGTCGTTGGAGTCGTCAGCGCCGTTCGCCTTGGCGTTCACATTGCCAGTCGCACGGATCAGGTTGCCCGTGCCGGTCACAGCGTTGACGGTCTTCCCGACAACGACGGTCACAGCGCTCGCACCGACGCCAACCGTCGAAGCAGCGCCGACCTGACCGGCCACAACATATATGTCTGATTCGTCGTCAGCTTCGAGGGAAACCTCGCCCACGCCGGTCGATACCCCGTCGCGAAGCGTCGTCTTGTCAAAGTCGTCAAATTCGTAATCGTAGCCGGAGGCGAGAATCACATTGTTTCCCGTCTTTGCGTACACCTGATTCTTGTTGACAAGCGTGCTCACAACACCGGCCACGCCAGCGGTCCCGCTGGCAGCCACACCGGCGCACGCCGTCGCCGCAACGATCATGCTGTCTGCATTCGCCTTGATGATGATGCCCTTGCGTCTGCCTTCAGCGCGGTTGAAGGTGTAACCGCCTTCCAGCGAATTGGCCGCATGGGCGATCAGCTTTGCCATGTTGCCGACGGAAGACTGCACGGTGTTCTGCAGCACCATCGTGGAGACGATTGCGCCAACGCCGGCAGTGCCGCTTCCGGAAATCGCGATGTTGGGCGCGATGTTAAAGAACTCGGAATCGAGCTTGGAGTAAATGACGATCGTGTCGCCCGCTTCCAGCTTGGCTCCCTTGTCAACATCCGCGTGTACGTTGGACTTGCCCACCATCGTGGGAATGTCGCCGGACACGGTAACGGCAGTGCTGCTCACGCTGCCAGCCGCGGAGACCATGTACGCATGGTCTTCGCTTTCAGCGATGACGACGATGTTCTTGCCTGCCTCAACTGCATCCGCAATCAACTGGGCTTCCTCGCCGACAAGCGCGGCGACTTCGTGCTCGAACACGCCGACGTTCACCGTCGCACCGGCAGCCACACCGCTGCCAGAAATGTTCATCGCAGCGTTGGTCAGCACGACAACCTGAAGCACGTCGCCCTGCGCGCGGATTTCGATCATGCCGCCCTGAGACGTCAGCTCCGCCTTTTTGCCGACGGACGCAAGCGTCTTGGAATTGCTGATCAGCACGCCGATCGTTCCGGCGACAGTGTTTCCGGTTGACGCGGAAGTGGAGTTCAGCCAGTTGATAAGCAGTTCGTCGCTCACTGCGCTGACAACGATATCCTTCAGCGCAGTCGCTTTCACGCTCTGCCCCATCGAGGCTTCGGTCTCGTTTTCAACGACGATCGCAGAGAACGTGCCACCCATGGCCACCTTGCCGCCGCTTGCGGAAACGCTCGCGGAGATGGGAAGCAGGTGCACCGTGTTGTTCGCGCGTACGTTGATCTCGCCCTCATCGGCGGTCAGCTTGCTGTCTTTTCCAACCATCGCCCTGACGGCATTGCCCGTCGCGATTGCGTTCAGACCACCGCCGACAGTCGCTGCACCCGGACGGGTCGAAGCGGCAGCCGCAATGGTAGCGGCAAGCACGTCGAGATTGGCAAGGGCATCCACGTCGATTCCGTTCGGCGCGGTGATGGTAACTTCCTCGCCAACGGTCGCCGTGGTGAGATCGGTCAGCGTCTCGGTGGTTTCCTTGCCATCCTTGTCAAGGACGGTGCGCTCATGTTCGTTGACATAGCCAGCCATGTTGACGCCGACGCCCAGCTGGCCGGACGCGCCCAACGAACCACCGATCTGGCGGACGGTGACTTCGCTCGTCGCGTCCATGTCGAATTTATCGGCGAGGGTGATCTTGCTTCCCTTCCCCACCGAAGCGGTGGTGGTATCGGTCGCGTAGATCATCGATACGCCGCCGGCCAGACCGTAGCCCGGCTTCGCGCCGCTGGCAATGCCGCCCGCGATCGCTTCGACGTAGTAGTTGGTCATGGTGCCGTAGTTCAACAGATCCATGATCTTCAGCATATCATCCGTGGAAAGGTTGAACTTCAGGCCGGTTTTGCCGGCGTTCTCCTTGTTCTTGCCGTCAGAAATATTAATGTTGATAAGCCCCTGATTTTCCTCCGGAGCGTTGACCGTGAAAATCTCGTCCCAACCGAAGGGGAATTGATAGTCCTTCGACGTGACCTTCTCGCGAACCGCGTTAACAGTCAGGCTCTTAGCGTTGATCACATTCGACGTGCCAACGCTGGCATCCAGGTTGTTCTGTGCATAAAGCACTGCGAACGAAGCGCCGACGCCGACGGTCTGGCCGCCAGCCTGCAGCGCGCCAGCGCGCAGAGCCAGCTTGGACTTGTCGCTGCTCTGAATGTATATGTTGCCGGCGCGGGTCGTGTCGACGTTGATCTTCGTTCCGCTCTCCGTGTAAGCGCTCGTATTCGCGTGCGAGATCACCACGGCCACAGCGCCCGCAAGTCCGACCTTGCCGCCGGTGCCGCCGATGGAACCCGCCAGCGCCTGTGCAGCGAGCAGACCCGGATACGCGCCGTCCATGTTCTGCGTCGAATCAGCGTTGACAACGACGTCGCCGCTGTCCGTCGTGTTCAGCGTGCCGCCGACGCTGCTGGTGGTTTTGTTGTTGTTGACGGACACGGCCACGCCCGTGGAAATGTTGTTGTTCCCCACAGACAGCGCAGTCACCGTCGCACCGGAACCGGTCGTGCGGAAGTTGCCGCGGTTTTCGGCGTTCACTTCTGCGTCGCCGGTGGTGAAGCTGCCGTTCATCGTCGCGACGCTCTGATGATTGGTGATGTTCACACCAATCGCCGCCGCGATGTTCACGCTCTGTTTCTTCGAGTTCGCATCAATCGGCGTGCTTGTCGCATTGTTTCCGTTGTTGGCAAGCGCGTCGTTCGCCTTCTGGCTGTTCTCCGTCTCAGGCAGCGAGATGTTCAGCTTCTGAATCAGCATGCCGCTCAGCGGCAGGTTCGCGTTGGACGCAGCAGCGAAACCGCTGCCCGCCTTGGCGTTGATGGCGTTGACAGCCTTGGCGTTGATGCTGCCGGTGGAGGGCTTGGAAGTCACATTGAGAATATCGATGATGGAGCGCAATTTGGAGAGATAGCGGTCCAAGTTCACGCCCGTCACAACGGCCAGCGCATTCACGTCATCCTCGTTGGAGGTGAGCGCGTCAACCAGCGTGGAGCCGGTGATGGTGCCCGAACCATTCAGCGAAGCAAGCACGTCGGAGGACGCGATGTTCAGCGCGACGCTCGCGCCGACGGCGGCCATCTTGCCCACGGCGAAGCCGGAGGAATTCGTGGTCGTCTGTCCGCGCTGATAGGCCTGCACGATGAGGTTGCGCAGTTTTTCGCCGCTGACGGCGGCAGCTCTTTCAAGCTCGGCGTTGAGAATGTTTCCGCCGTTGAGCGTCAGCACGCTGCCGGTTTTCACTTCGGCGTGCGACTTGTTGGAAATCATGTTCAGGGAAACGGCAGCGTCCGCGGCGATGTCGTCGGGCGTACTGTTGTTGGCGTCCTTGATCATCTGCGACGCGCCAAACGTCGGAGTCGTTACCGCAACCTCCTGCTGCATGCCGATCGGATCCTGACCGGCAACCGCAATGGTGTCGATGTCGTTTTGCAGCGTGGAATTCACCGCCAGCGCCAGCGCCGTGAGATTGCGGTTTTCGCCAACGATGGCTTCGGAGGAAACGTCCGTGTTGCTCATGGCAAAGGAAGCGCCAATGCCGACGGAAGTTCCGGTCTTATTTTTCTTGACAACGTTCTTGTCCGGCGCGCCGTTGGCAACGGTGGAGGCCGTAGCCGTGGTGTACACCTTCTGCGCCGCGTCGCTGATCACAGTCACAATGCCGCCGGCGCTGATATCCTCGCTGTCGGCATTTTCGCCGCGATCGGCGAAACCAGCGGTCGTCTTGCCGTCAACATAGGTCACAGCTGCGCTGCCGGCAACGCCGACGTTCGACGCGCCTTCGCCGGAGATGGCGACGGTGCTGATTTTCAGGCCGATGCCGTCCAGCTCGCTGGGGTTGCCGAATTTCTGCGTGAGCGCAACAGAGAGCAGCTCGCGCAGGCTCGAGACGGTCATCTTCGCGTCGAGCTTGAGCTCATTGAACTTCTGCTCAAGCGTCTGGTTCGCGGTGCCGTCGCTTGCGATCAAGTCGATGAAGAACTGCGGATCGCTGAGCATGTCGGTGAATTCGCCAAGAATCGACTCCATCACGTCCGCGGCCAGCGTGACGCTCGTTGTAATCGGTTTGTCGCTGAGCGACGCCATGAGCATCTGCGTGATCTCGTCGGCGATTTTCTTCTTGTCGCTTTCGCTCAGGCTGTTGTAATCGGAATGATACTTCTCCAGCAGTTCGGCCATCAGCATATCGACCGTCTTGTTCTGCTTTTTGGCAACGCTGCCTAGAAGAACCTCCATGCCGTTCTGGGTGGCAAAATACTTGACCAGATCGGAGAAGATTTCTTCCACAGCACGCTTCTCGGCATCTTCAACGATCGTCGCCTGCGCCGTGATATTGCCGCCCGCCTGGACGCTGCCGGTGCCGATCATCGCGCTGTTTACATATTTAATGTAGTTTACGGCAACCGCCGCGCCAATGCCGACCTTGGAGCGCACCGCGCTGCCGTTGGCCGAAATTACCGCATCGGTGTCCTGCTCGGAGAAAACGCGCACATCCTTGGCAGCGATTATCTTCGCGCCGTCGGCGATGCTCGCCTTCACGGTGTTGGAGAGAATGTTGGCCGCAATGGCGGCGGCAACCTGCACGTTGCCTTCGCTGGTGGCCGCAGCCGGGCGGGCGCTGCTCAGGTTGGAAACGGTGGAAGGCTTGACGTTATCGGATTTGCTCAGCGGCAGCTTCGCAGCCAGACCGGAAAGCGTTCCGAGCAGCTTATCGAGCGTGCCGTCCACGCCGCCCTTCCCCAGCTTCTCGCTGGAGCCGGTCTTGTTGCTGGAAATTGCAGACTCAACGTCGCTCTGCGTGGCGCCGGTCTTCGTGTTGCTCTCGCCATAGTTGCCGGAGCCGGGCGCCGGAGTGATGCCGCGCGCGCTGGCAAGAATGGTTTCCTTCACGCGGCTGATGGAGCTCGTGTCAACAAACACGTTCTGCGCGTTCACGCTGCGCGCGAGCGTCGCCGTCACTTCGTCGGAAGCCACGATGACGCCGACTGCCGCGCCAAGGCCGACCTTCACGCCGGCGGCCTGCGCGTCCGAAACGAGCGTGCGAACCATTTCGTTGCTCGCCGTAACGGTCACATCGCCCGCCACGGGGAGAATCTCGTTGGCGCTGTCTGCGCCCACTTCAGCCGTAACGTTCACGCCGCTGAGGCCGAGCGCGAGAACCGGGATGATGCTGGTGCCGCCCTCTGCACCGGCGGCCGCCTCGATGTAGTGATCGCCGGTGAAGTTCGCAGTCACCTTCAGCTCGGAGAGCTTGCCGCTCGCCACGATGAACGCAACGCCTTCTTCGATGATCGCGCGGCTGTCAATGCCGATGGTGTCGACGGCGATGCCCGCGCCGACAGCCTTGAAGCCCTTGCTGCCGGTATAGTTGGGAGCCATGGGCAGCTTCACCCCGCCCAGATCCAGCGTGAAGCGCACGCGCTTGCCGGAAGCGTCGCCCACCGTTACGAACCGGCCGGAACCGTCGGCTTTCACGTTGACGGAACCGTTGGGCCGCATGGTGAAGGACGCGCCAGAGCCAATCACTGCGCTGTTTTCAAAGGAAGCAAGCTGTACGCCGATTGCGCCGGCAATGCCGAGGGACGCTTTCTCGTCCTCGGGCAGATGACCGGACTTCGCAACAACCGTCGAAACGCTTTCGCCAAGCAGCGCCTCAACGTCAATCGAGCGCGCGGCGATTGCGCCGTTGGAGATTTTCGCGTTGACCGAATCCTGCACAATGCCCAGCGCAAGACCCGCGCCCACCGCCTTGTTGGGAACCTCTTCCATCGTAACCGTCGGCACGAGGTTCGGCGTTCTGTAGAGAGAGCCATCCGCGCGAATTTCGCTGCGGATTTCGCCCAGCGCGTTCACGCGCACGAGATCATCCGCCGCAATCGCATTGGTGGTGCTGATTTCGGCAGTCGTCTTGGAATCGATATAGGCCAGCGCGAACGCGCCCAGCCGCTGCTTCGTATCGCCGCTGCCATCCGTGGCAGATTCAGTGCTCTTGTTGAACAGATCGGCCAGCTTGTCAAGCCCGGCCTTTTCCGCCACGCCTGGGATCACGGAACCCGCCGCGCTGCCAAGCACGTTTGCAATGAAGGGCACCGCCTTGAGAACGGTGAACTGTTCCTTCAGCGACTCCGACTGTCTCGGGATCGCAACGGACACGTTCGTGTTCGCAATGCGCGAAATGCTGTCAACCGCCACATCGCCCCTGACCGAACGAACCATGGCGTTGCCGCGGACGGCCGCAGTGGTATCCAGATTGATGAACGTGCCGGCAATGAACACGCCGGTCTGCGGGTCCACGTTGAACACATTGCCCGCATAGCCGCTGGCGGACACGCCGGTCACCAGAAGCGTTCTGGCCAGCATCCGCACATCGCCGCCGGCAACCAGCTTCGCGTTGTCAGCCACAACCACGCTGGTATCAAACTTGGTATAGGCAAGCGCCATGTTGAACTTCAGCGCGCCTGCGCCGGAGTGCGCCATAATGCGCAGCGAGCTGTCCGCACGAAGGTTGATGCCCGCGTCGTTCACGGGTATCCGTTCATCGTCGGTAATTCCTTCATTATAAAGGTCGTCGCTGTGCAACCCCGAGCGGATGTCGGCGTTGCCGCCAACGTTCACCGAGGCACGGCCGCCGATCACACCGACAGCAACGGGAATGATGGCCTTCAGCACGCCGTTGGTCACATCGACGTCAATGTCCACATCCGCAGTGGCGTGAATCGATCCGCCAGCATGAAGCGCGCCCTTGATGTCGATGCTCGCATAACCCGCCTTGGAAGTGACGGGGTTGAACTTGAGCGAGCTGTTTTCATCGAGGATTTCAAGCCCCGGAACGAAGTCGTGGTACAGGTACAGCTTCGCGGAAAGGTCGATCGCTTCCTTTGCGATGAGCTTCGCGTTCTCGCCGATGTTGATGTAGATTTCCTTGGTCTTGCCGTACAGCCCCAGCGTCACGCCTTCCGCGCCGACTTCGCCGGGCAGCGCTTCGTTGTCGAGACCGGTTTCAACGCGAACGCTCGCGTCGATCTCGAAGATAGCTTTGTCCTCGGCATACGCCTTCAGGAGAATGTTGCGTCCGCTGATCGTGCCGGTCACGTCGATCATGTCGCTGTTAACGGTCACGTTGAAGTCGGGCGCGATGATGTTCTTGATCGTAACCAGCTGGTCGCTCCCCGCAGCGACGAGGATATTGGAAAGAAGCAGGTCCTCGCCCTCGGGAACGATCAGGTAATCGGACGCGTCAAAATTGACGGTGCCCTTTTCATCGGTGCCGATTTCTACTATATAATTAGTGAACGCTTCGGCGGTGATCCGATTGCCGGAACCGGCAATATCCTTCACGTCGATGCTGCGCTTGTTGATGAGCGCATCAGTATACGCGTCCATATCACTCGCAATGATGGTGTACGCGCCGGGGTAGCTGAGCTTGTAGTCGATGTCAGTGAAGCCGTCCTTGATGGTCAGGTCGGCCATGGCCTTGATGGAGAACTCCATGCCTTCGGACGTCACGTCCGCAGAAATGCGGTTGTCAACATCCTGCAGCCGGCCGGTCAGGTGCAGACGGTCAAAACCGCCGTCGCCCTTCGCGGTGACGGTGGTCGTCCCCCGCGTGGCGAACATGACGCTGTTGTCAACGGTGATCACGTCATCGCCTTCGCCGCCGCTGATCCCAACGGAACCCGCGGGCTTGGAGCCGCCGTTTGCTTCGATGACGGAGAACACGTAGTCGCTGGCGGCTTTCACCAGCGGGTACGCGTTGGAAGTATCGCGCTCACCCGTAACGTTCACGCGGTCGCTGCCCGCGCCCGCATTGATAGTCACGTTGTACGCGTTGGTATCAACGAAAATCTGCATCTTCGTCATCCAGGAAACGGCCACATCTTCGCCGCTGCCCGACGGGGACGGAACGAGAATATCGGTGCCTTCGATGGCATCGGATTCAAAGCGCGTGCTGTCCGCGATATTGACGTTGGCAACGTCATCGCCGTCGCCAGTGTCAACCGTCACCTTGATGGGCGTGATATTGGCAGCCGGAATTGCGCCGTCGGCGAGCTTCTGGCGCAGCTCCTTGAACTTGCTGATATTCTCGCTGATGATCTTCAGCAGGGCGTCTTCGTCTTCCGCCATGCCGTCCGGGAAAATCTCTTTCGTGATTTTCGTGCCGATGCTTTCGTCGCTCAGATCATCGACAGTGCGCAGCGCCGCATCCACCTGAATGTAGGTCAGCATCTCGGCGGAAACATCCGCACGGCCGGAGACGTCCACGTCAACCACGTCGTCGCCCTTGCCGGTCTCGACGGTGACGAACTCCTGCACGTTCTCGGCTTCAATGCGAAGGTAATCATCCTTCTCAGTGCCCTTCACGGTCAGGCTGTTCGCGTTGTCAACGTTGATTTCACCGCAGGTGGACATATACAGGCCCGCGAGCACAACGTCCAGGTTCATGTTCTCGGCGTTGATGTTCACGTCGCCTTCCAGCTGAACGTCGCCGGACGCGTCGGAATTGAATACGACGTTGCCTTTCTCATCGTACCCAAAGGCGTCTTCAGCGACAACGCGGATGCTGAGCTTGTCGTTTTTCTTCGTCTCGCCGCGCAATCCAAGAATTTCCATAATCAGCCCCTGAATGGTCGTGTTCGTGGAGCTGTCCAAATCGATGCCGTTTTCGTAGGTACCCTTCGACACGACGACGGTCGCGGTACGGTTTGCCGTATCCTCATTCTTGTCGTACATGCCCTTTACATAGGTCAATGCAGCCTCGAGTCCCTGCTGGATCGCGCTGCCCTTGTTTGCATCATTATTATAGATGATATTCTTGCCGATCTCCAGAATGTACGCCGAACCCTTGGGGACGGAATACGTTTCATCCTGAATGTCCTCAGCGCCGGTAACATACTCGGTGGAGTCGCCGCCTTCCACGCCGCCTTCAACAGGAGCGCTCGGCTCGGCAAGACCCAGCGGCGCAACACCGGCCACCGCATTCGCGGACGCAAGAATCGGCTGCGCGCTGATCGGGTTTCCAGAGGACACGATGGGGGGTTCTTCATTCAGGGCTTCGCCCTGTTCTCCTTCAGCGCTGCCCCCGCCATCCGTAGGCGCGGCGCTCGGCGAAGGTTCCGCACTGGGAGCAGCGCTCGCGGTAGGATCCACGGTCGGCTCGGTGCTCGCGGTAGGATCCGCAGTCGGTTCAGTGCTCGCGGTGGGATCAACCGTCGGCTCGGCGCTTGCGGTGGGATCCGCGGTCGGCTCGGTGCTCGCAGTGGGATCCGCGGTCGGTTCAGTGCTCGCAGTGGGGTCCGCGGTCGGTTCACTGCTCGCGGTGGGTTCCACAGTCGGTTCCGTGGTCGGCGCGCCCGTCGAATCAGGCTCGGAGGGTGTGTCGCCCGTTTCGCTCTCGCCTTCCGCCGGTTCTTCGCTCACGGCGGGTTCCACG
>CAZKJW010000060.1:1273-4221 GCA_964553125.1 uncultured Oscillospiraceae bacterium | reverse complement strand
GGCTCGGAGGGTGTGTCGCCCGTTTCGCTCTCGCCTTCCGCCGGTTCTTCGCTCGGCGCGGGGTCATCCGCCGGCGCGTCGGTCGGAGACGAAGCCTCTGCTTTCGCCGCAGCAGGCTGCGTCCGTTCCTTCGCGCCCGCAGCTTCGCCCGCCGCCCCTGAAACAGGTGCAGCAGTGGGCGCGGCTGTCGGCGCCGCCGAAGCGGCAGTCGCGGCGCTTTGCTCGCCCGCTCCTTCCGCTTCCTCTACTATGGGAACCTCCGCTTGAATGCTGTCGATCGCCGGAACGGTTACGCCGTTTTCCGGAACGATCGGCGCGGAGACTTCTTCCGCCGCGGCAGCGGCCAATGCTGCAACCGGATCGGAGACCTGCATCGGCAGACCCACGAGCACCGTACACAGCATGAACACCGTCCATGCGCGCAATGCGGCCTTGAACTTTCTTTTGAAACTTCTGCGCCAGCGTTTGTTATTCATCAGTTTACCCTCCAGATTCTGGCTTCAAAATCGTCCACTCTGATACAAACAACGACGGTCTTACTCGGCTTCGGTCTCCTCGGGAACTTCAGTGTCTTCGGTGATCTCCTCGGCGGTTTCCTCGACGGTCACCGCAGGAGTGGTTTCTTCGGCGGCTTCCGCCGCGCTCAGCTGGTCGAAATACTCCGCGAACTGCCAGAGAATGTCCTTGGCCGCGGCAATCAAATCCGCATCGTCACCAGATTCAAGCGTCATCGCCATGTCGTCGATGGCCTTGTCGTATTCCAGCAGATCCACGTAGCAAACGCCGCGATTGTAGTAGCAGAACTGCGGCAGATAATTCTGCTCGATGGACGCCGTGAACGCCTCGACCGCCTCGCTCGGGCGCTGCAGGCTCAGGAGGCACACGCCGCGATAATAGTCGTTGCCTTCCAGCGCCGCGTCGTACTCCGCCGCCTTGTCCATGCTGGCCAGCGCGCTTTCGTAGTCGCCCAGCCGCATCGCGGAAATCCCCATGCGCTGATAGACCAGCTCCGGCGCGGACACGATTGCGTTCTCCAGCCCGAACAGCTCGTTTCCGGCAGAAAGCACTTTCTCGTATTCGCCGTTTTCAAAGCTGCAAAGCGTGATCTGCTCCAGGCAGTAGCTCTTCTCGTAGCCGGCGTCGATCGCCATTTCAAAGCCTTCCGCCGCGGCGGCGTAATCGCCCATCTGCATCAGACAGGCCGCGCGCAGGAAGTCCGCCACGCCGCCGAAGGGGTCGCCCGTCTCAGCAACCTTGAGCTTGTAAGCGTCAAAACCGGCAATCGCTTCTTCATAGCGTCCGCACAGGAACATGCAGCGCAGCGCGTTGAGGTTGAACGATTCGTCGTCGGGCACCTGCTCGTAGAGCGTTTCATACTGCGCTCTGGCGCCTTCATAATCGGACATGTTTTCCAGCAGCTGCGCCAGCGTCTGGCGGTTCGACACGTCCGTCGGATTCAGCTCCAGATATTTCTGCATATCCACAATCGCTTCGGTGTAATCCTGCTGCTCGATGTTCAGCTGCGCGCGCAGGATCAGCGCCTGCACCGTGTCCGGATTGAATTCCAGCGTTTCGTCCAGCGCGGTCTGCGCTTCATCGAGCTTGTCGGTGAGAATGTAAACCGACGCGGTTTTCAGGCAGATGTCTGCCAGAAGCGTCCGCTCGTCGTCGGAAAGCGTCGCCGCATCCCGCAGTTCGGGCTGTTCCGCAGCGTTTTCGCCGCCGACTTCGGTCTGTTCTCCCGTTTCAGCAGCTTCAACCGTCATCAGCAGACGGCGTGCGGTTTCCAGCTGCTGCAGTGCGGTTTCATATTCGCCCTTGCCGATGGAGATATTCGCCATTTCGTAGTAATCCTGCGCTGTCTCCGGGTCGCCTACGTTGTCGGACAAGATGCCGTAAATCTTGGAAAGCCGGCTGTCTTCCTCGGCCATCGCGCCGATGAAATGCGTCATGGACGGCGACATCACCTGCCATGCCAGCGCTGCCGACAGTGCAAGCGCCCCATACCGCAGCGCCTTTCCGGTGTATTGATTTTTCATCTTTTTCATAACTCTCCACCCCTCTTTTCCTCCATTATATTTGTGTCTTGCTCGGATTCAGTCGTTCTTTTGCGAGTGCGACTCGCGCGCTCATGCTTCGTTGAGCTTTTCCATTCCGGCCTCCGCCGTCTGAACCATTCCTTCGATGACTCGTCCGGCTGCCTGTTTCAGATCCATTGCCAGAACCGTTTGAATGATCTGCTGCTGCTTGTCCGTTGGCACGGAGTAAAGCGTCAGGCAGCTTTGCAGATATCGCGTGAGCTTGCGTTCCATGTTGAAATACATATCGCAATGCTTTGCCATGAACGCCCGCGTCACGCCGGCGGAAGCAATTTCCATTTCATAGAAATCCTTCAGCTGCGCCTGCGGCAGATAGCCGGAGAAAATGTGCTGCAATCTTTCCGCCATGCTGCTCATGATGAATTCCGACGTGGACGGCAGCGAGTACGCGGCCACGTACATCTCGCGCAGCGGCTCCGACAGTTCAATGATGTACATCTGCACGGCCGTTTCCACCGCATACAGCAGCACTGGATCCTTTTCATCGGCGACCAGCTGACATGCCTTGCGGAACTGGCTTTCAAACATGGCCTCTACCAGCGTCAGCAGCAGCGCCTCCTTGCTTTCAAACGCTGCAAAGAATGATGACGGCGACATGCCCGCCGCCTTTGCAATGGACGCGGTAGTGGTTTTCTCATATCCGTTTTCAAGAAACAGTTTGACGGCCTCGTGCAGCATCTTGTTCCTGCGCACAATTCCCTTGCGCTGCAGCCCTGTCGGCATCGATTCTCAACCCTCTCCAATGTACACTTCTAACCATGGTCAATTATAGCATAATCCCCATTTTCAGGCAACAGATTTCGCGCAAATTCATAGATTGTTAATTTTTTAGAAGATATGCTTTTTTTC
>CAZKJW010000060.1:0-1173 GCA_964553125.1 uncultured Oscillospiraceae bacterium | reverse complement strand
CGGATAGCAAAACAGACCCGCCATCCAGCGAGTCTGTTTCTGTTTCTATGAAATTTCGTTCAGATTCCCCAAGCGTTCAGCCGCCAGTCTTTGCCGTTGAACTCAAAGATTGCGATGCAGCAGTTTTTGCACGCGAAGCGCTCATTCTGCTGGCGAACGCCCGTCACATAGCTCAGCATGGCGCGCAATAGCCCCGCATGGGTGAACACAGCCATCGTTTCGCAGTTCGATTGTGCCACGCCGTCCAGAAACCTTCCGGCGCGTTCCAAGAGCATGTCCTGATTCTCGCCGCCGTAAGCGGTGAAATCCATTTGCCGCCGGTTTTCGCGGTACGCCTCTCCATACAGCCGCTCGCACTCCGTAACAGCAATATTCGTCAGCGTGCCGACGTTGTTTTCCCGCAGCAAAGCATCCGTCTCATACGGCACGCCCGGCAGCGCATTTTCGCACGTTTGAACGGCGCGCCGCAAATCGCTGCTCACCACACGGTCAAAGTGAACGCCCTTCAGCTTCTCCCCCGCTGCCTTCGCCTGCGCCTTTCCTTTTTCCGTGAGCGGCGTTTGCGACCAGCCCGCGTGAATCTGCCCCGCGTTCGCTTCGCTCTCCCCATGCCGGATTGCATAAACAAGCATTTTTTCTCTCTCCTCGTTTCATCGGAATTGCATTCGCCGCACGTTCTATTCCTTCGTGCGGATCAGGTTGCTGATATATGGCCGCGCGCCTGAAAGCACCTCGTCGTAGAAGCCCTGCTTCCAGTCAATATACGCGATGCTGTCCTCAAGCGCCTTGACGGACTCCAACAGCGCCGCGCGCTTTCTGGCGAGCATTTCCTTGCGCTGCGGAATGCTCGTCTGCCCCTCCATGCACAAATCCAGATAGGCTTTCATTTCCTGAATGCTCATGCCGCACCGCTTCAGGCACGTCAGATCGCGAATCCACTTCACGTCCCGCTCGTCAAAAATGCGGCGGTTGTTGTCGTCGCGTTTGACGTTCGGCACAAGCCCCTCGTTGCAATAAAACTTCAGCGTCTGGTAGGTCATGTCCAATTCGCGGCAAACCTGCATCATGGTGTACATTTTTTGCCCTCCTCGCACGCCGGAAGCCCCGTCCCCGGCCGCTTGGTTCACTGGCTGCATGATAGCACGCGCCCCGCAAAATTGCAAGCGGCCGCCG
>CAZKJW010000059.1:0-14147 GCA_964553125.1 uncultured Oscillospiraceae bacterium | reverse complement strand
AGAAAGTCGCTTTATGGGAAGCGGCTTTCTTTTTGTGTGCATGAATGGCGGGGGAATGAAGGACAGGTTGAAAAAAGGCGCAAAAAAATGATATAATATAAGAATGAAATAACGGGGAGAGCGTGGAGAAAAAGCAGAAGAAATCGCGCAAGAATTCCGATATCGTGATAGGTGGGGCGATGAATGTTCGCCGATTGATATTGATTCTTTTGTGAGGATGCCGGTAAAAGCGCAGGAACGAGCGGCGGAAAGTATCCGCAAGGCGAAAAAGCTATTCGGGCTGTAAGAATTGCCGCAGAAGATTGCGTTTGGCAGCGCAGAGGGAGCGAAGGGCTTGTACAGCGAAACCTATCGCACGTTGACGCTTTCCAGCAAGTATTGCAAAGCCCCGAACGATGCGTGTAGCACCATGGTGCATGAATTGACGCGCTATTACGACCATGTGAGCGGGTATGTTGCCGAAAAGGCGTATAAGCAGGCGCTCAAGGAATTGAGGTTGAGTGCGAATAACGTTGCGGTAAAAGATGAGACATTGTGGGCAATCAGAATTGATAACATAAAGGACGCTAATGATTTGCGTGAAGTATTGGCTTATTCTGTTGAAAATGCAACGATAGGTATACAAAGCGCATTAGCGAATAAGATTCTCGAAATAGTAAGGAGGAAATAACGTGCATTTTAAGATGCCACCAGCGCCGCCAAAAGTCGTAAAAGAGGTCGAGCGCTTGCTTGCTGAATGGTATTCGCTGGGCGACCCCAATGATATTATCACAGAAGATAACGACTTTGACGCATATTGCAAACAGCATGGCTCAAAAGCACTCCGTGATTATGATAAGATGTGCGCCGCAATCCACGCCCATCTGGAACCCGGCGAGCGCGTGTGAATTTCGCAATCGAAAAATTTGTTGCTGGAAGTAGTAATGTGCTTACGGAGAATATCCTTAAAACCATTTCGAAAGGTGTGAGATGACATGAATTTCAGAATGGTTGCGCCGCCAGAAGTTGAAGCGGAAGGTGAACGTCTTCTAGCCGAATGGTATGCCTTGTCTGATGAAGAAACTCCAGATCTTGACGAATACATTGAATTGCATTGTTCCAAATCTGCGAAAGCCTATATGCGCAGATGCGCCGCAATCCACGCCCGTCTGGAACCCGGCGAGCATGTATAAAACCCAACAACCACCGTCCAGCCATCCAGCAGGGCGGTTTCGTTTTATAAAAGAACCGCCCGAACTTCGCGTTCGGGCGGTTGCATGTCCTGAGTAAAAGCGCGGCTTGTTATTTCGCGGCGCAGTTGCTCGTGGCGACAAGGTTCACGCCGGTTCCGGCGATGTTTTCAATCACGACATCGCCGATGGCGAGGGGTGCGGCGGCCTTGCAGGCAGCGATGGCTTCCAGCACTTCGCCAATTTTCGCCTTCGGCACGGTGTTGATCGTCTTCACGGAGCAGACGGCGCGCACGCCGCCTTCCACGCGCACGGAGCTGGTCACGGTGCGCATCGGGCAGGTGAATTCCTGCGTGCCGTACACTTCGCCGCGCTTGCAGGTGAAGCCGGTGACGGTTACGTTGCCCGCGTCGTCGCGGGTGGCGGTCAGACGGCAGCCCATCGGGCAGGAGATACAGGTCATTTCACGAACTTCGCTCATTGCTCACGCCTCCTTTTCCACGCGCACATGCACGTCGCCGGTAAGGCCGGTCGCATCGATGGTGATCTTTTCCATTTCGCCGGGGGTCATGACCTGCTTCTTGCGGTTGACCAGCACGGTGTCGCCGCAGGTCACGGTCAGGCGGGCAGGCTTGTAGGCGTTGCCGACGCGGAAGTACAGGTCGATTTTGCCGGCTGCGCCGGTGGAGAGCACCTGCGGCACCACATAGCGCACGCCGCCTTCGGGGATGACCTTGCACGCGGGCGTGGTGACGGTTCCTTCCAGCGCGAAGCGCGCTGCGGCCGTGCCGGCCACCTCGGCTTCGTGGCTGACGTTGTCAACCAGATCGTGCACATGCAGCACGTTGCCGCACGCATACACGCCGGGGATGCTCGTCTGGCGCGTTTCGTCAACAACCGCGCCGCTGGTGATCATGTCCATCTGCACGCCCGCCTGACGGGTCAGCTCGTTTTCAGGCAGCAGGCCGACGGACAGCAGCAGCGTGTCGCACGGGATGGTTTCTTCCGTGCCGGGGATCGGCATACGCGTCGCCGGATCGACCGAGGCGACCGTCACCGCTTCCACGCGCTCGCGGCCGTGAATCTTGACGACCGTGGTGTTGAACTTGAGCGGGATGTTGTTATCCTGCAGGCACTGCACGATGTTGCGGTTCAGGCCGCTGGAGTAGGGCATCAGCTCGGCCACCAGCTTCACCTTTGCGCCTTCCCACGTCATGCGGCGCGCCATGATCAGGCCGATATCGCCGGAGCCGAGAATCACGCACTCGCGGCCGGGCATATAGCCTTCCAGGTTGACCAGACGCTGCGCACAGCCCGCCGTGAACACGCCCGCAGGACGGCTTCCGGGGATGTTCAGCGCGCCGCGCGTGCGCTCGCGGCAGCCCATCGCCAGCACGACGGCGCCCGCTTCGACCTCGATGAGGCCGTATTTGCTGCTGACAGCCACGATGTGCCGGTCTTCCGTGAAGGAGAGCACCATTGCATCGCAGATGATTTCGATGTTTTCATCCTGCATCACTTTCGCAAGGAACCTGCCGGCGTATTCGGGGCCGGTCAGCTCTTCGCCGAAATAGTGGAGGCCAAAGCCGTTATGGATGCACTGCTGGAGAATGCCGCCAGGCTGCGTGTCGCGCTCAAGCACGAGCACCTTCGCGCCGGCTTCGCTGGCCTTCAGCGCCGCCGCAAGGCCGGCCGGGCCGCCGCCGATGATCGCAACGTCAATTGTGCGCTTCATTTCAATGCACCTCCTTGAGTTTTCCGAAAAGGAGATTCGACTTGCCGCCGAATTTGGTGAGCGTTTCCATGGGCATTCCGGTTTCGCGGGAGAGCAGCTCCATCACGCGCGGGGAGCAGAAGCCGCCCTGGCAGCGCCCCATACCGGCGCGCGTGCGGCGCTTGACGCCGTCGATGGAACGGGCGCCGCGGTGAATCGCCTCGACGATCTCCGCTTCGGTGATCGTTTCGCAGCGGCAGATGATGCGGCCGTAGCGCGGGTTTTCCGCGATGGCGGCGGCGCGCTCTTCGTTCGTCATTTCGGCGAAACGGCGGATGGCCGCGCGATGGGGTTCAAAGTCCGGCTTGTCTTCCATGACGAGACCCGCCTTGGCAAGCACGTCCACGATATAATCCGCGATGGCGGGAGCGCTCGTCAGACCGGGCGAGCAGATGCCGGCGGCATGGATGAAGTGCGGCGCGGTTTCGCTTTCGCGCAGGATGAAATCGCCCGTGGAAGGCTGGGCGCGCACGCCTGCGAACGAGGTGATGACCTGACGCAGGTTCAGCGTCGGCACAGACTTGAGCGACATCTTTTTCAGTTCGGCAACGCCCTCGTCCGTGGTCTCGGTGTCGAGCTTGTCTTCCACATCCTTGGCGGTGGGGCCGGCGAAGACGTTGTTGTCAACGGTCGGGCTGACGAGGATGCCCTTGCCCATCTTGCTCGGCGTCTGGAAGATCACGCGCGTCATCAGGTTGGCGGAGTGATCCATGAGCATGTATTCGCCCTTGCGGCCATGGATGGTGAAGCTGTCGTCGCCGACCATGCGGGCGACGTCGTCGGCGAACACGCCGGCTGCGTTGACCACATAGCGCGCTTCGACGGTCTTGCCGTCGCCGAGGGAAACGCGGTAGCCGTTTTCGGTTTTTTCAATGCCGGTCACGGGCGCGTCCACGAGAATCTCCGCGCCGTTGGCTTTGGCGTTTTCGGCGCAGGCGATGGTCAGCTGATAGGGGCAGCAGATGCCGCCGGTCGCAGCCCACAGCGCCGCCGTAACGTCGGCGGAGAGCTGCGGCTCCAGCTCGCGCGCCTTTTCGCCGGAGACAATCTCCATGCCGGGCACGCCGTTTTCAAGGCCGCGCTCATACAGCTTTTTCAGCTCTTTTTCTTCTTCTTCGTTGAAGGCGACAACGAGCGAACCGCACCGCTTCAGCGGCACTTCAAGCTCCTCGCACCACTGATCGTACAGCGCGTTGCCGCGCACGTTCAGCAGCGCCATCAGCGTTCCCGGCGCAGCGTCGTAGCCCGCGTGGACAATCGCGCTGTTGGCGCGGGAAGAACCCATGGCCACGTCCTCTTTGGCCTCGGCCAGCGCCACGTTCAGCTTTTTCCGCGAAAGCTGGCGGAGAATTGCGCAGCCGGTCACGCCGCCGCCGATCACAAGCACATCATACAGCATTCCGTTTCCTCCCATTCGTTTGGCATATAAAAAGCCAAGACAACAAAGCCCCTCCAAGGGCTCATCATCTTGGCTCTCTCACTCTCTGCCTCAACAGGCACTATTGTTGCATTTTTTGCGTGCGTTGTCAATAGGTTTGCAGGAGATTATTCGATATTTTCCTGCCATGCGGCGGCGCTTTTTCCGGCGAGCGCGCCGGTGGAGAACGCAATTTGCAGGTTAAAGCCGCCGGTGTGGCCGTCCACGTCGAGCACTTCGCCGGCAAAGAACAGGCCGGGGCGCTTTTTGCTCATCATGTCGCGCGGGGAGACCTCGCTGACCGGCACGCCGCCGCGCGTGATGATCGCCTCGTCAATGGGACGCGCGCCCTTGACGGTGAGCAGGATTTTCTTGAGCGTTTCCGCAATTCTCCGCCGGTCGGCGCGGGAGACCTGCGCGCAGAGGGTTTCGCCATTGACGGCGCACAGCGCCGGAAAAATATCGGCCATGCGCGCGGGCAGAAGCAGCGGCAGAATGCCTGCGACGCGTTTGCGCGGGTTTGCGTCGAATTCGCGCTGCAGCCGCGCTTCGAGCTGTTCAACGCTGAGCGCGGGCTTCATGTCGAGCGTCACGCGAACCGATTCGGGCGCGTCGTCGGCGATGTGGCTGCTCATGGAAAGCGTCAGCGGGCCGGAGATGCCAAAGTGCGTGAAGAGCATTTCGCCCTGCTCCTCAAAGCGCTTTTTTCCTTTAACTTCGGCGCGCAGCGTGACGTTTTTCAGGCTCAGCCCCTGAAGCGATTTGGGCCACTGCTCGCGCGTTTCCAGCGGGATCAGCGAGGGCTTGGGCGTGACGAGCGAATGGCCGCTTGCTTCTGCGAAGCGGTATCCGTCGCCGGTCGAGCCGGTCGAGGGGTAGGAAAGCCCGCCCGTCGCCACAACGACGGCGCCCTGCCGCAGAAGCGGCTCCACCGAGGCGACCGACGCGTTCAGGCGAATTTCTACGCCCGCCTCGCGCAGCGCGCGTTCAAGCGCGCGGGTGACGTCGCTCGCCTTTTCGCTCACGGGGAAAACGCGTTCGCCGCGTTCTTCCTTCGTGGGGCAGCCGTAGGCCTCAAGAAGCTCGCGCAGATCGGCGGGGGAGAAGCATGCGAACGCGCTGTAGAGGAAGCGCGGGTTGCGCGGAATGTGGTTCATCAGGTTCTCGGCGGCGCTGGTGACGTTGCAGCGTCCCTTGCCCGTGATGTACAGCTTCTTGCCCAGTTTTTCGTTTTTTTCAAGCAGGACGACGTGCGCGCCGGCACGCGCCGCAAAAAGGGCCGCGGCCATCCCGGCCGGGCCCCCACCGATAACAGAGACGGTATTTTTCACGTTTTATCTCTCTCCAGATAGATGTGGTTCTGCTGCCAGATGCTTTCCAGCTGGCGGAAGTGTTCGCTCAGTTCTTCCTTGCGCTCCAGCCCGATGGCGACGATCAGCGCGTTGATCAGCGAGAGCGGCGCGGCGAGCGAATCGACGAACGAAGCCATATCGGTCGAAGCGATGAGGCATTCGTCGGAAGCGTCCACCAAGGGCGACATGGGGCCGTCGGAGATTCCGATCACCTGCGCGCCGCGCGAACGCGCGAAGTTCATCGCTTCCAGCGTGCGGCGCGAATAGCGCGGAAAGCTGATGCCGATGAGCACGTCGTCCGGCCCGATGCGGCTGATCTGCTCGAAAATATCCACGGACATGTCGGTGGGCAGATGCACGTCGTTAAAGACGAAATGCAGATAATACGCAAGGAAGTTGGCCAGCATGGAGGCCGAGCGCACGCCGACGACGTAGATGCTCTTTGCATTCACGATGCGGCTGACGACGCTCTGGAAAACCTTTTCGTCGATGCCCTCGATAGTGGAGCGGATGTTCTGCATGTCGGTGCGCAGCACGGTTTGAAGCACTTCTTCCTGACGCAGTTCCGTCGCCATTTCAAAGCGCTGCGACGCCGTGAGGCGATGACGGACAAGCTCCTGCATTGCGCGCTGAAGCTGCGGATAGCCTTCATAGCCCAGCGCTCCGGCGAAGCGCACCACTGTCGATTCGCTCACGCCGACGCTTTCGCCCAGCGTGGAAGCCGTCATGAAAACCGCTTTGTCATAGTGCTGCACGATGTAATCGGCAATTTTGCGATGGCCCTTGCTCAGACGCTTGCCCGACTGATTCAGACGATGAATCAGATCCGCCATATCCTGCATGAGACAATGTCCCCCGATTTCATATGATTGGCATCATTATAACAACGAATGATCTGGAATGCAAGATAAAATTCTAATCTTGCAGGATAAACCCGCAGCGGTTCGGCATCGTCCAGTTCCATTCAAAGGCGCTGATCGTGGCGTAGTCGCGCCAGAGCCAGTACAGGTCGGAACCTTCCACGAATTTTTCGGGAATCAGTTCGCCGTGCAGCCAGTAAGCGCCGCAGTCGGGGCCGCGATCCATGCGCAGGTAGCCGTCGGTGTACGGCGCGGGCGCCATGGAAGCCTCCACAAAGCCGCGCACCGCGTCCGGCTCGCAGTCGGGGAGATTGATGTTCCAGAGCGCTTCGCGCGGGTTTTCGCTTGCCAGCACCCGCTCCGCTGCGCGCAGCGCATACTGCGCCGCAAGACGGTTGCGCGCCGGATTCGGGTGGCGCACCGAAACCGCAATGGCGGGCACGCCCTGAAAGAGACCCTCCATTGCGGCGGAAACGGTTCCGCTGTAATGGCAGTCGCTTCCGGCATTCCAGCCGTTGTTGATCCCGCTGACAACCATGTCCGGCATGTCGTCCCGGAGCATTTCCAGAAGAGCTACGCGCACGCAGTCCGCGGGCGTGCCGCTCGTTTTCCATACGTTCAGGCGCTGCCTGTCATAATCCGTATCCCACTCGGCGCGGCGAACCACAATCGGTTCCTGCATGATGATGCTGTGGGAAGCGGCGCTTCTTTCGCGATCGGGAGCAAAGACAGAGACACGCCAGCCGGCGTCCAGAAAGACGTCGGCCAGCGTGCGGATCCCGGGAAAGAACACGCCGTCGTCATTGCTTAAAAGCACGTGATGCGGCTGTTTTTTCATTATCCAATCACCTTAACGGAAATCTCGGGCACGTTGCAGCCCTCGCGTTCCGCCTTGCGCTGTTTGAAGAATTTTTCGGCAACCTGCGGGAAGAGCGCGTAGCTGAGCACGTCCTCGTCGGACTCCGCCCATTCCTTGCACTCGGCGCGATACTTGTCCATTTCCGGCTGGATGTCGTCGGCGGGGCGATGCGTGATGGGCTTCGCGTCGCCGATGATCTTCGTGCGAACCTGCTCGTTCACCTTGCCGGGCAGCTGGCCGTAATCGCCGTGCATGAGGCCCTTGCTTTCCTTGGTTACCATCTTGTAGCGTTCGCCGGCGAGCACGTTCATGACGGCCTGCGTGCCGACGATCTGGCTGGTCGGCGTGACCAGCGGGGGATAGCCGAAGTCCTCGCGCACGCGCGGCACTTCCGCAAGGCACTCATACAGCTTGTCGGACGCGTTGGCGTTTTTGAGCTGGCTGATGAGGTTGGAAAGCATGCCGCCGGGCACCTGATACTGAAGCGTGTTCACGTCCACGCGCAGCACGCGGCTGTCGAGAATCTTTTCGTTCTCCAGACGCGCGGCGACGCCGCGGAAATGCTCCGCCGCCTTGATGCACATATCGAGGTTCACGCCGGTGTCGTACTGGCCGCTGCGTTCGAGCGTCGCGACGAGCGACTCCGTAGCCGGCTGGCTGGTGCCGTTGGCGAGCGGGGAAAGCGCGGTGTCCACGATGTCGCAGCCCGCTTCGATGGCCTTGAGGTAAACCATGTCGCCCGTGCCGGTGGTGTTGTGGGTGTGCAGATGGATCGGCAGCTTGGTGGCCTTTTTGAGCTTGCTCACGAGGCTGTATGCGTCGTAGGGCAGGAGCAGGTTGGCCATATCCTTGATGCAGATGATGTCCGCGCCCATGTCTTCGATCTGCTTGGCGAGCTTGACGAAGTATTCTTCCGTGTGCACGGGGCTGATGGTGTAGCTCATGGCGACTTCCGCGATGCCGCCGTACTGTTTGGTGGCCTTGACGGCCTTTTCCATGTTGCGCAGATCGTTCAGCGCGTCGAAGCAGCGGATGATGTCGATGCCGTTGTCGATGGATTTCTTGACGAAATAATCGACGACGTCGTCGGCGTAGTGCTTGTAGCCCAGAATGTTCTGGCCGCGAAGCAGCATCTGCAGCTTCGTGTTGGGCAGCGCCTTGCGCAGCTTGCGCAGACGCTCCCACGGGTCTTCGTTCAGGAAGCGGAGGCAGGAGTCGAACGTCGCGCCGCCCCAGCACTCGAGGGAATAATAGCCGGCCTTGTCGAGATATTCGCACGCGGGCAGCATCTCGTCCGTGCGCATACGCGTCGCGGCCTGAGACTGGTGCGCGTCGCGCAGGATGGTATCGGTGATGAAAACTTTCTGCTTGGCCATATGAATCCTCCTTCTCTAAGTGTGTGCTCGATCCGAAAGATCAGGCCATGCCGAACAGGCTCAGCAGCACGCCGGCAGCAATGGCGGAACCGATGACGCCCGCGACGTTCGGACCCATGGCGTGCATGAGCAGGAAGTTCTTCGGGTTTTCCTTCTGGCCGACGAGCTGGCTGACGCGCGCAGCCATGGGAACGGCGCTGACGCCCGCAGAGCCGATCAGCGGGTTGATCTTGCCGCCGGTCAACTTGCACATGAGCTTGCCGAAGAGCACGCCGCCCGCGGTGCCGAAGCTGAAGGCGATGACGCCGAGAAGCATGATCTTGATGGTGCTCCAGGTGAGGAACACGTCAGCGGATGCCGTCGCGCCGACGGTCACGCCGAGGAAGATGGTGACGATGTTCATCAGCGCGTTCTGCGCGGTGTCGCTGAGACGATCCGCAACCAGGCACACGCGGAAGAGGTTGCCCAGCATCAGCATGCCCACCAGCGGAGCAGCCGACGGAAGCAGCAGGGAGACGAGAATGGTCACCATGACCGGGAAGATGATCTTCTCCGTCTTGGAGACGGGGCGGAGCTGCTCCATGACGATCTGGCGTTCCTTCTTGGTGGTGAGCGCCTTCATGATCGGGGGCTGGATGACGGGAACGAGCGCCATGTAGCTGTAAGCCGCGACGGCGATCGGCCCGAGCAGGTGCGGAGCGAGCTTGGTGGTGACGTAGATGGCCGTGGGGCCGTCCGCGCCGCCGATGATGGCGATGGAGCCGGCTTCCTCAGCCGTGAAGCCCAGCGCCAGCGCGCCGATGAAGGTGAGGAAGATGCCCAGCTGCGCGGCAGCGCCCAGCAGAAGGGACTTGGGATTGGCAATCAGCGGGCCGAAGTCGGTCATCGCGCCAACGCCCATGAAGATGAGCGGCGGGTAGATGCCGAGCTTAACGCCCTGATAGAGGTAATAGAGAAGACCGCCGTTCGATTTGACGTACTGGTACATCACTGAGCCGTCTTCCATAATCACTTCCACGCCGGCTTTGCCGTTGTGGACAGCTTCGCTGAGGTATTCGTAGACGGGGGTGCCGTTGAGCCCTGCCAGAGGCAGGTTTGCCAGCAACATGCCGAAGCCGATGGGAATCATCAGCAGCGGCTCAAAGCCCTTGACAATGCCCAAATACAGAAGCACGCAGGCAATCACGAGCATAACGATGTATCGCGGATCTTGAAACAGCATACCGAAACCGGAGCTTTTCGCGATCGTTACGATCATTTCTCCGATATTTGTAGTCATTTTGTGCCCTCCAGACTATCAGTTCAGCACAACGAGCGTATCGCCGGTGTTGACGGTCGCGCCCTTGCTCACGGCAACCTGCGCCACAACGCCGTCGCGGGGAGCGAGAATTTCGTTTTCCATCTTCATCGCTTCGAGAATCAGCATGACGTCGCCCGCCTTGACGCTCTGGCCGGCGGCCACGTTCACGGACAGGATGTTGCCGGGCATCGGCGCGGAGACGGTTTCAGAACCGGCGGCCACGGGCGCAGCCTTCGGCGCGGGCGCGGCGGCGGGAGCGGCCACGGGCGCGGCAGGCGCAGCGGGAGCGACGGCCACGGGGGCAACGCCGCCGATTTCTTCGACAGTGACTTCATAAGAACCGCCGTTGACGGTGATCAGATACTTGCTCATGTTTTTCCCTCCTGAAAAATCGGTTGAAGTTGTTGTGGCTTACAGCGGCTTGACCGAGGTGATTTTGAAACCGCCTTCGGGGTTGACGCCTTTTTTCTGCATTTCTGCGGAAACGGCCGCCGTCAAAACGGCGTAGAGCTCGGGGCTGCCCTGCTTCAGCTCGGGGCCGGGCACATAAGTGCGGGGCGCGGCGGGAGCAGGAGCGGGCGCGGCGGGTTTGGCTGTGGGCTTTTCGGGTTTTCTGGACATGAGCGCATGCATGATTTCGATGCACGTGATCAGAATGACCAGACCGAAAAACACAACGAGCATGCCGACGACCGCGACTTTCAATCCGACGAGTACCATAGATCGACACCTCTCCTTGTGAAAATTCTGGGCTTTCGCCCGTTGATTGGTATACAAACGCCATATAAACTGGCGATTATGAGGGCAATAAGGCGCGATTTGACCATGAAACGCCATAGTCCAACCTAACCCTACTTCAAAGAATTCTCCGCGAAACCGTTATTTCCTTCCATTGAAGTGAATTTAACAAATTTTTCAGAGTTGTAACTTTTTTTCGTTGACAAGACACGAAAAATGGGTATACTTGTCTCATATGAGACAGATACAGCACGCGATTGCCGTTTTGCAATCCAATCCGCTCTTTCGCGGCTTCTCGGCGGAGGAAGTCGCCGCCCTTTTGGAGGATGCGCCGGAGCCCGCGCGCTTTGCGCGGGGAGAAACCGTGCTTGGTTCCGGCACGGCGGTGAAAACGCTCGGTTTTCTGCTGAAAGGCCGGGCGGTGGTGACGCGTCCCGGCGATGCGGGCGCGCGCGTCACGATGAGCCGGCTTGCGCCGGGCGCGGCGTTCGGCATGGCGACGCTCTTTGGCGGGGGAGAGGCTTTTCCAAACGAAATCCGCGCGGAGACCGCCTGCACGGCGATGTTCCTGTCGCAGGAATGGGCGGAGAATCTGGTGCGGCGCGAAGCGCGCTTTGCGCTGAACTATATCGCGCTGCTGTCGGAGCGGATTCTGTTCCTGAACCGACGTATCGACGCGTTCACGGCGGGCGATGTGCCCCGGCGGCTGCGCGGCGTGCTGGAGGATTTCCGCAAAAGGCAGGGCGGCGGCGCGGAGTTTACGCTGCCGTGCTCGTACACGCAGCTGGCCGCGCTTGTCGATGTGAGCCGCGCGTCGCTCTATCGCGCGCTGGAGCAGATGGAAACCGAGGGCATTTTCAAGCGGGAAGGGCGCGTTTTCCGCTTTGCGGAAGGCGCTTTTCATAGAGAAAAAAACACCACGGGAGGGTTTGGAGAAGAATGTTGAAGAAAAGAATTTCGCTGCTTGTCGCGCTGGCGCTGATCGTATCGATGATTTTTTCCTGCGCAAGCGCAGAAAAAACGGCCGTGAACGTCGCTTTCCTGAAGGGGCCGACGGGCATGGGCGCGGCGAAGCTGATGGCCGACGCGGAAGAAGGCGCGACGGCGAACGAATACGCGTTCACGCTTGCCGGCGCGGCCGACGTTGTGACCGGCCAGCTCATTTCCGGCGAACTGGACATGGCGGCGCTGCCTACGAATGTAATCGCCACGCTCTATCAGAAGACCGCGGGCGATATGCAGGCGCTGGCGGTGAACACGCTTGGCGTTCTGTATGTGCTTGAGTGCGGCGATAGCGTGCAGTCGCTCGGCGACCTTGAAGGCCGGACGATTCTTTCCTCCGGGCAGGGCACCACGGCCGAAGCCGTGCTGAATTGCCTGCTGGATGCGGCGAACGTGACGGCGAATGTGGAATATGTTTCGGAGCATAGCGAAGTCGTCGCGAAGGCGACTGCCGAAAACTCCGCATACGACGTTGTGCTGCTGCCTGAGCCGTTCGTTACGATGCTGACCATGCAGGCGGCGGATTTCCGCGTGGCGCTGGATCTGACGCAGGAATGGAACAAGAACGAGGCTGCGCTGGTGCTGCCGATGGGCGGCATTGCGGTGCGCCGCGAATTCGCGGAGAATAACCCGGAAGCCGTCGCTGCGTTCCTTGAGGAATACGCCGCCAGCGTTGCGTGGGTGAACGCCAACGCCGAAGACGCGGCTGCGCTGATTGAGAAATATGACATCATGAAGGCCGCCGTTGCAAAGAGCGCGATTCCGCGCGCGAACATGGTCTGCCTGACGGGCGACGAAATGCGCGCCGTGCTGGAGAACTTCTACGGCGTGCTGGAGAGCTTCAACGTCAAGCTCATCGGCGGTGCGATGCCGGGGGACGGCTTCTATTGCGGCGCTTCGGATGAAGCCGCTGCCGCGGCGATTATCGGCGGCGCCGACGGCCCCACGTCCATCGTTGTCGCCGCGCCTGAGTCCGGCGACAAATGATGCGCCTTGCAAGCAGAAAAAAAGGCATAAGAAAAGCGATTGCGGCGCTGCTGTGGCTTGCCATCTGGGCAGGCGCGGCGGCGCTTGTCCATCGCGATTTGCTGCTGCCCGGCCCGTGGAGGGTTGCAAAGGCGTTTGCGGGGCTGGCGCAGGATGCGGCGTTCTGGAAGGGCTGCGCGGCGACGATTGGCCGCATTGCGGCGGGCTTTCTTCTGGGGATGCTGGCGGGAAGCGTGCTGGGCGCGCTGAGCTGGCGCTTCCCGATTTGCGGTGAGCTTTTCGGCCCGGCGCTGGCGGTGGTGAAAGCGACGCCGGTCGCGTCGTTTATCCTGCTGGCGCTCGTGTGGCTGCGCGTGTCGAACGTGCCGGTTTTTACGGCGGTGCTGATTGTCACGCCGACGGCTTATTCCAACGTGTACGGCGGCCTTTGCGCGATTGACCGCGATCTGCTGGAAATGGCGGACGCGTTTCATATGCGCTTGGGCGCGCGCCTGCGGCGGCTGTATTTCCCGGCGCTGACGCCTTATCTGCGCGCGGCTGTTGCGGCGGGGATGGGCATGGCGTGGAAAAGCGGCGTAGCCGCCGAGGTGATCTGCATCCCGAAATACTCGCTGGGCGCAGCGATGTACCGCGCGAAGGTTTATCTGGAGACCCCGGAGCTGCTTGCGGCGACGGCGACGGTGATCCTGCTCTCCGTGGCGCTGGAAAAATGCGCGCTGCTGCTGATTTCGCCGAGAGGAGGGAAGCGCGATGCCTGAGCTTATCGGCGTGAGCAAGCGCTTTGGAGAAAAAACGGTGCTGGAGGCGTTTTCACTCCGGCTTCCGAAGGATCGGGTTGTGTGCCTGCTCGGCCCGTCTGGCTGCGGAAAAACGACGATTCTCCGGCTGGCGGCGGGGCTGCTTGCGCCGGATTCCGGCCGCGTCCTGCGCGAAAAAGCGCGCTGCTCGTTCCTCTTTCAGGAGGACAGGCTGCTGCCGTGGGCGAGCGCGCTGGAAAACCTGACGGCCGTGGGCGTTTCGCTGGAAAGCGCGCGCGAGGCGCTTGCGCGCGTAGGGCTTGCCGCTGAAACGCGCGCCCTGCCGGCCGACCTCAGCGGAGGAATGCGGCGGAGAGTGGCCATCGCGCGGACGGTTGCTTACGGCGGCGCGTATTTCTTTCTGGACGAGCCGCTGCGCGGCCTTGACGAAGCGACGGCGGCGCGCACGATCGACTGCCTGCGCGGCGCGCTCCGCGGAAAAGGCGGGCTGCTGATCACACACAGCTTGGAGGAAGCGCGCGCGCTGGGCGATGAAACGGTTGTGCTGGAGGGGAC
>CAZKJW010000058.1:1520-14285 GCA_964553125.1 uncultured Oscillospiraceae bacterium | reverse complement strand
TGCGCGGCCTGTACCCGTGCGGCGAAGGCGCGGGCTATGCGGGCGGCATTCTTTCTTCCGCCGTGGACGGCGTGCGGCAGGCTGAAAACGTGCTAGCGCAGTACGAAGCATAGTCGTGCGCAGGGATAATGCACGCTGATGTGGCAAAGGCCAGTGCGGGCGGCAGCAACTGTATAACAAAAGCAGCGTTATTTGAAACTGCTTTCATCGTCTCTACGTAGTCGTTTTCTCTTAAGTTAATCCATCCTTTATAACACTATTATGTGCCGATATTATGAATAAGCAAGAAAACAAAGGGATAGGATTGTTTGGGTTAGATGGATAATTCCAGCCCTTACTGAGCATAGGCATCTTCCCCCGCAGTTAATTAATTCCAGCGTAATTTGCTTGGACGGGCACAGGCCTATGTTACTGTCCACGTATCACGTCACGTTAGTACGATCTGGTACTTGCACAAGCCTACTTATTGCCCATAAACAGACTTAGTTCATTCAGATATTTCCCATCGTCAGCTCTTCTCCAGCTTGATCTTCATCCAACTGATGTTTGATGTGTGCTTTGATTTTCTTTGCGTTCTTTCCCACCGTGTTTACATAGTATCCTCTGCACTCCGAACTCCCTGTTGTGATATTTATACTACAACTCCGGATACTTCTCATAGATCATTAAACTGCTTTTCCCCTGTATTATAGAATAGTAGTCATTAGTATCCCTCTCCAAGGATATGCCGAAGTATATGTTGGGGCATCAGACAACCGTTGCAGAAATGTTGTACAGTATCTGATACGTGCGTTCAAAAAACATACACCCAATGAAGCTGTAACACTGATTAGCGCCGCAACAGAACTGACGGAGTTGAGGCTGGATTGCAGTTCGCTGGTTATGATAAGTGCGGTTATTGATATAATTCCTATCATCGTGCTTCAGGAATCTTTTCAAAAAAGCGCAAGTCTTTTAGCTTATCGTTTTTTTGGCAACGGCACCGCACTTTCTCTCCGTGACATCGAGTCACAAAAAAAGACGTCCGATGCCTATAGGTAACAGAATAAAGTTTCTGAATAGCGCGCTGAAATCGCATAACATGGATGCCGTCACGGATATGCTTCATAAAGCACTAGTTCAATACCGGTTTTGCAGCGTAAAAGATATAACCGAAATACGTGAAAACGGCTATCAGTTGTTAAATGTTTTGCAGTCATATTTCAGTTCTACGTCTGTACATCGCTATCTGGAGCTAACAAATAAAAAATGTATTGCTTCCGGATCAAACTTTAGATGAAGGAATTTACTATCTGAAAACGCCCTGCATTGCTATGCTTGATTTAGCATACGGCAAAATATCGAGCCGACACCACTTGGTTGAAACCATAAAAATGTATACAATGAACAACTTTTCTGGTTCCAGTCTATCTATCAATTCTGTAGCAACTGTCTCGGAACGAAACGCAGATCTTCCGAATCATCTTTTCGTTCACACAGTAGGATATACCTATTCAGAATTTATCAACCGGATCAGGATTGAACAAGAATGTCAATTTCTCTCAACTATAACGATCGCTTCATACGGAATAGCTAACAAAGTCGGATTTTCAAATTATCGTTACTTTTTTAGGTGCTTAAGGCCATGACGGAAATGACTCCGCACCAAGGGAGAAATCACCTGTAACAACAGTGTGCATAGTCAGAATTGTATATAGAGAACAACGAACCATTGAAAAAAGGCTCCTTTCCCTCCTCGTTCATCTACCGTTTCATCCCCCATGCTTCAATGAAACGCGATCCGACTGCAGTGCAAGCTGTGCCACCATTTCATTCCTGCTCCGGTTGCCCTTCATCATTTTGCACACGCGCGCTCCTCGCGCCTTTGACGTTCAATCCCCCGATTTAGGCGCGTGTTCTTCTCCGGCACACTGCTTTCACTGTCCTTTTCGCGCCCTATGCGCTGCCTGTGAAAACGTATGCGCCAGTAACTCGTTCATCTTGTAGTTCTCCGATGTGAAATGAGCGTATTTCCGGGCGATATCGTCGTATTCATCCTTCTCACAATCTGGCGTTTCGCCATCAAAGCCGTAATAAATGCCCCAGTTATCCCTTTTTTCGGGATCAGTGTTTTTGTACGTCCAGCCGCACCAGCCGATGCCCAGCGCATTCAGCCCGTTCAGCCAATGTGTGAGCACTTTCTGACTTTCCCAGAAGTTGAATTCTCCTGCAAGAACCGGTACGTTCCAAAGCTGGGCCAGCGTGCAATGCTCCTCCAGCGCCGTCTGCACAGCGCGCATCATTTCGCTTTCACTGCGCCAGTCGCCGTAACCATAGGTATGTGTCTGATACAAGACATTCTCCCATCCGTAAGTGGCCGGCGCTTTCAGAATGCGATTATCCACAAACATGCTGACGCTGATCATGTGACGCGCATCTGCACCGCGCACTGCTTCAATCATGCGGCCGAACATCACAGCAATCCTCTCGCCGATCTCCTCAGGAAACGCAAACCTTCCTTTCCATTTGTACAGTTTTCTCGCATCGTCCAGCAGAATCGGCAACGGCTCATTCATCAGGTCGTAAGCCGCCACACACGGTTCATGCGCATAGCGCACTGCCATCGCTGTTAACATCTTTAATGTCATAAACTGATAGTCGCTGCTTGACCAGAATTCGTTCACATCGCGTCGGCCACCCGCCAAAATGCCTCCCGATTGCCCGCCTGGCAAGCCATGCAGATCGAGAATCACATAAATCTCACGCGCATCACACTGCCGCACAAGCCAGTCCGTTCTACACCATGCATCCAGGCGCATTTGCCCCGATGTATCCATCAGCTGCTCCCAATAAATCGGCACACGCACCAGATTCAGTTCGAAACTCTGAATTAAGTCCAGATCCCGTTCCGTAATATACGCATCCTGATACACGTTGAGAAGCTGCCGCGCGCGCGCGTCACCAAAGCGCCGTCTCAAAGTAGCATGCACAGTAAATTCGTCCGCATCACCATAATACCCCACAGCGCACACAGTTCCATTGCCGCTAAAGCGAACATAGCGTGTTCGCTGCTCATTGAGATGGATACATTTCCCATCAAAAAAGCACCCCTCGTTATACGGGTTCCCGCCAAGAATATACGGCACAGGACGTCCGCAGCAGGCACGGCTGTGCTGCACATTTTCCGTACAGCCCTCTCCAATGACCTCCATCACGTCTGGCGTTATGCCGGCTTCTACGCGGAACGTGCCATGCATTCCCGACACATACAGCCGGTTCCAGCGCACACCTTCGCCCAGATCGAGCACACCACGCGATTCTCCACGCACGGTGACAGGACGTTCATACGCTCCATTGCCGTCCATCCAACCTTCGCGCAAAAGCCATCCACCAAGATTCGTACCGCAAAGCATTACTTTCTCTCCGCACGTATTGACGATATCGCGTCCCTCAGCATGAAGAAAATGGCGTTCATTCATTTTGCTTCCGCTCCTTGTTTTAAATGTCTGGCTTCTGCTCGGGCGGCACACGCCTATCGATGGTAGCACCGTTAGGCACGTATTCGTATATCCACACGCCGCTGCCGCGCTCAAGCGCGCCTTCCTGCTGCAGAATGTTTCCGTTCTCACGCACCTCGCACCCCTGCACATCCGGCAGAACAATCTCCGCCTTTATGTTAAATGGAATGCGGAACTCCAGTCGAATCACACTGTCCTTCAACTGCCATGCGCTAGAGAGCGTTCCGTAGGGCGTGTCCACCTCCGCACAAGCGCAGGAGAGCGCGCTGTTGGGCATAGGGCGTAGAAGACTGCGCTTAAAGCCCGGAGCCGCTTCCGTCGGGTTAATGCCTGCTACATAACGGTAGAGCCATTCACAGATTGCACCGAACGCATAATGGTTGAGTGAATTCATCCCGACCGGGCCAAAACTGCCGTCAGGCCGCACAGAATTCCAGCGTTCCCATGTTGTCGTCGCGCCCATCTCTATCTCATAGAGCCAGCCCGGACATTCCGGCTGCAAAAGCAGTGCATAGGCATATTCGTTCAGACCGTTCTCCGAAAGCGCGGGGCAAAGATACGGCGTGCCCAGAAAGCCCGTCGTCAACCGCACATGATCAATGCGGATGCGCTCAGCAAGATGCTCTGCCGCCGTTGGCTTCTCGTTTGCATCAAGCAGATCAAAGAGCAGCGCAATCGCCTGCGCCGTCTGCGTCTCCGAAACAACGCGGCCGTTTTTCGTCACAAACTCTCTGCGGAACGCATCGCGAACACGACGATAAAGCCGCTCATACTTCGCCGCATCCTCCTCACAGTTTAGCACACGCGCGGCCTTCGCCGTGATCTGCGTGGAAAGCGCATAGTATGCTGTCGCAATCAGCTCCGTAGGTGTCAGCCCAAAAAAGTTATCCGGATCCTTCGTGTCCTGCGCCAGCCAGTCACCCAAATGAAAACCGTAATACCGGTCTACCCCCAGTGTGTCGCTTCTGCGCATATATTCCACCCACGCCTTCATGGAAGAATACTGCGCCTCCAGCACCGCCTTGTCCGCAAAGTGAACGTACATTGTCCATGGGATGATCGTCGCCGCATCCGCCCATCCCGTAATAGGCAGTTGCCAGATACCCGTCTTACGCAAATAATTCGGAACAGTCACCGGCACATAGCCGTCCTTCGCCTGCTCGACGGCGAGATCGTAAAGATACTTGCGGAAAAACGCAGCTGTATCCATATGCATGCTTGCCGTGCGACAGAAAACCTGCGCATCGCCCGTCCAGCCCATGCGCTCGTCGCGCTGTGGGCAGTCCGTGGGGATATCCACAAAATTCGATTTCTGACTCCAGATACTGTTTTGAATCAGCCGGTTGACTCGCTCATCACTGCACGTGAAGCACCCCGTGGCACACATGTCCGAATAGATGGCGCGGCTTTCAAAACACTCCGGTCGAATCTCGCCCGGCCATCCGGACACTTTCACATAACGGTAGCCAAAAAAGGTGAACTCTGGGCAGAAGCAACGCTTCTCCCCATCCGCCGTATAGCGAATCTCGGCCAGCGCAGTGCGCATATTGTCGCGATAGAAATTTCCATGCTGATCAAGCGCCTCTCCGAACTGAAAAAGCAGCTCCGTCCCAGCCGGCGCATCGGTTTCAAACGCCAGAATGCCCGCCAGATTCTGTCCGAAATCCAGCACACATTCGTCTGCCGGCGTATGAATTACTTGCTGCGGTCTGAACGTTTCGTGCAGCTTCACCGGAACGCCTCTACGCGCCTGAAGAAGTCCCTCGCGCATGGCAACAAGCGAAACGCGATCCCAGTCAGATGTGTCAAACTCAGGCTCGCACCAATTTTCCTGAATCATTCGCGCGTCGAACACCACGCCGTCATAAATCTCTGTGCGCAGATACGGGCTGGCTGCTACCTTCCAGCGCTCATCTGTAACGAATGTTTCTTCTGTTCCATCGCAGTAGACGACGTGAATCTCACACAGGAACGCAAGCCTGTCACCAAAGATATTCCACCGGTCGCCAAAACGCTCGCGGATTTCCGGCCAGTTCACTCGGCCCTTATAGTAGCCGTTTCCGAGCACACACCCAACTGCGTTCTTGCCCTGCCGCACCTGCGCGGTAAGATCATACGTTTGATACTGAATCCAGCTGTCATACGCCGTAAATCCCGGCGCAAGTCGCTCGTCCCCGACACGCTCGCCGTTGAAAAACATCGCATACTGCCCCACGCCGCAGGCATAGGCGCGCGCCGATTTCACCGGCTTTTGCAGCACAAATTCGCCACGCATCTGCGGAAACTCGCGATTCCAGCCAATCCATTTTGCCTGCCACGGTTCATCATACTTCGCGGTTTCAAAGAAAGCCGGCTCTGACCAGTCGCTCTCGTTGCCGTGATTATCGCGAATGCAGACGCGCCAGAAATACCGCGTGCGCAGTGTGCATTTCATTTCCATTCGTACGCCCGCGCTCACATCCGACTCTACCCAGCCCGTATCGAACAGGACGGTTTCAAAGGCCGCATCCTGCGTGACCTGAATCCGATACTCCGTCTGCCATCCACACACCGCATCTGATTCTGTCCTCCATCCCAGTGTCGGGCAATCGAAATCAAAGCCGATAGGGTTTTCCATATAGTCGCAAGTCAGGCGGACGATTCTCATTTTTTCTCTCCTCTCCAAACCCATCGTAAAACTTGCCGCCCATTCCGACCCGCGCAAACGAACCGACACTCATGAAACAGACGGCAAAACAGCTTACATCGTCTCCAGATAATTGATTTTTTCCGCTTCCTTCCGCGCAATGGATTCCATCGACCAATCGATCTGATCCTCGCAATTGGCATAATCGAGAATCCTCACCGAGCTAAGAAAACCCTTTTCATCTCGCTCATACACAGAAATTCCAGACTCGCACAACCGATGCGCTTTCTCGCGGCCTTCCTTATGGATGACATGCACCCACTCCACAACACACGTGATCCCATCATCAATGATTACTTCCGGCCGGATATCCAGATACAGCGGAATATAACTGCTAACAGTGTTTGCGAATTTTTCCATGCTCTCGCGGCTTTCCTTCTTAGAAAGCACTGCAAAGCGGTCGTTCGGGAAATATCCGCCGGTAATCATGTGATCGCCGCCAAGCGTTTTCAGCTTCTCCGCATCAGCGTAAGGATAGCGGTGCAATGCTTCAAAATAGGCGCGCACCACACCGCTGAGCAGATTCGGAGAGCACGGTGTCAGGTGCTGGCTTTTGAACATCGGCTTGCGATACGGGCTGAAACCGGGTGCCTGCCCGAAATGGAAATACAGCCGTGCATTATCGAGCTGTTCTTCCCCGCGAATATCACCGACGATAATCATTGGGAACTGCATGAACAGCTCCTCGTCGCGATAGAAATCCACCACGAACTCCGACACGCTGCGTCCACCCGCCTTTGTCTGCACGACGGGATCGATTTCTGTCCGGTCTGCGTGAAAGCTTTCATTCCACTGGTGCACAAAGTTGCGAACGCCTTCCTTGCCCACGAATCTGCCGTGCGGCGCTTCCAGCGCGCTCGGCTCGTCATAAAACTGCATCTGGTCTTCCATCAGCGAAGCCGCCGCTTCTTCGTCTCCAGCACAGACAGCAAACATCAGGCGGATCTCCGGCGAATTCAAGTCAAACGTCTTGCGGGTATTGCGTAGATATCTTGCAAAATCGCTTCCCCTCGGCGTAAGCATATTTTCTTCCTTCCTTTCTTCAGCCCTTAACTGCACCCGCGATCATGCCGCGGATGATATATTTGGAGAAAAACACATAAATCGACAGCGCTGGCAGAATCGCAATGGTCATCGCTGTCATAATCTCCGTATAGTTGATGTTCGTCTCTCCCTTGAAGCACGAGATAGCAAGGTTGATGGTATACAACGAGTTATCGCTGATGAGGACAAGCGAATAGGTAAACTCATTCCAGAAGTGGAAAAACGCCACAATACCAACAGTCACAAGGATCGGCCTTGCAATCGGCATAATGATAGTGAACATCGTGCGTGAGAAAGAGCTGCCATCGATTGCAGCCGCCTCTTCCAGCTCGCGCGGCACTTCCTTTAGGTAGCCCATCACCAGATACATCGCCAGCGTCATCTCACCCGCCAACATCGGGAAAATCGTCGTGTACCAATGGTTGATCATCTTGACCTTCGCCATGAGAATATACATCGGTACCAGCAATGCGTGAACCGGGATGAATAAGCTGCAAAAATATATGCCAAGCATGAGTCCCTTACCCTTGAAGCGCACGCGAGAAAAGAAATAGCCGTTTATGAACCCGGCAAAAATCACAAGGGTGAGCGCTATAAACGTATTTCTGGCCGTGTTATACATACACAGCGGGATGTTCGTGCTTGAAAAAACGCTGATGTAATTCGCCAGGTTCAGCGACTTCGGCAGCGCCGCAACATTCGCCTCAAACTGCGCGCTGGTTTTGAATGTCGTCATGATCAGCCATGCAATCGGGATCACGCACGTAATCGAGACAATCAGCGGAATAAGATTGAGAACGAAGGTCGCTATATAATTCCCAAGGCCGTATTGATGGGAAGATTTCTTCACTTGCAGTTCCATTTCTGTCACCTCACTTTTCCTTGCGCTGCGTCAGTAGCCGTCCGATCACAAAACAAACCGCCGTGATTGCGAAAACCATCATCGAAAGCGCGCTGCCATATCCCATTTCATAGTTCAGGAACGAAACCTTGTAGGTATAAAGTGCAAGCACCATCGATGCGTTGCCCGGGCCGCCGCCCGTTATGGCCATGATGTGGTCGAACGCGCCGAGATTCGCAGAAATGCAGAGCACAACACACGTCAAAAGAGTGCCCTTGAGCAGGGGCAGAGTGATATAGCGCGCCTTCTGCCACTCGTTCGCGCCGTCGATTTCGGACATTTCATAAATCGACGCATCCACAGACGTCATCGCCGCCATGAGAATTACCAAATGGAAGCCGACATACTGCCAAATCATCGGAAGGCAAACGAAGAACATTACGTATTTCACATCGCTCAGCCACGGCTTGACATAGCTCGCCAGCCCAATCGTACGCATGGCATAAGGAAGGATACCATAATTGTAGTTGTAAACCATCTGCCAGATGTAACCGATGATGACGGCAGAAATCGTCACAGGGAAATACATTACCGTCCGGTGGAAGTTGGCAAAGCGCACTCTCTTCACACGCAGTAGGTTAGCAAGGAAAAAGGCTATGCCGATTTGTCCAATCATGCAGACGACAACGAGGAACAGATTGTTCTTCAAAGAAATCAGCACGTTTTTATCGGCGAAAATGCGGGCATAGTTGCTCAACCCAATGAACTTCATGTTTCTAATGTTAGAAAACTTATACATGCTGAAAACGCCGGACATGAAAAGCGGAACGATTTTCATGAATACAAAAATCAGAAAAATGGGTGCCAGATAGAAAAAAGAAGCTTTTCGAGACGGCTGCAATCCGTTGTTCAAGTGCTCATCTCCTCACTCGTGAAGCGTCATAAAAAGGGGAGGCACGGCTCCGGAACGTTCTGCGCTTCCGAAAGCCCGGTTCCTCCCCATTGGTTGGCCAGTTCCTTCCCGTTATTCCACAGTCGCCTGAATTTCAGCCGCGCATTCCTCTGCGGTGATCGCACCAGCGAGGAAGCTCATCGTCGCAGACTTGTACGCAGAAGCGGTGGGCGCACTAAGGTTGGGAACCAGCTCAGGATAGTTCGCAACGCTGTTGAGCACAGCGAAGCTGTCAAGCTGCATCTGTGCAAACTCTGCACTTTCTACTGCGGTTACCTTCACCGGACCCATTTCGCCGGCTTCCGCCATGTACTGGCTGTAGCTGGAACCGCCCATGTATTTCAAGAACGCCACAGCTGCTTCGTACTTGTCCGTCCCCACGATCGACGCGCTGATGCCGAGGCCCTGCGGGATCGCATAACTGATGCTGGCGTGTTCGCCGTCAAAGGAAGGTACTTTTGCAACGCGGGTCTTTTCGACAATGCCAGGATATTCGGCTTCAAAGCCCTTGAGAGAGGTGGCAACCCACGGGCCGCTCAGGTGCGCGGCAGCCTTTCCCTTGGCGTATTCGGCCACAGCCGGCTGGTCACTCTGCGAGTTGAAGTCCACGTTCCACATCGGCTTGAGGCTGGCAAGCTTATTGAGCGCTTCGATGAAGCATTCATCAGTGAACTTGGCGCTTCCGTCGTTGGCAATGATGGAGTTCGCCCATTCCTCGCCGCAAACCTCAAAGATGATGGGGTTGAGATAGAGGTAAGTGCCCCACGTGCCATCCGCCATGTTGGCGAAGATGACCGGCGTGATGTTGTTTGAAGTAAAGTATTCATTCTGCGCGGCTTCCAGCAGTTCATCCCACGTAGCAGGGAATTCTTCGTAGCCGGCAGCTTCCCACATTTCAGCGTTGTAATACATGTAGCAGTAAGTGGAGTACTTGATCGGCACGCCGTACACCTTACCGTCATAGCTAAAGGTGTTCAGTCCATCGCGGAAAGTATCCGCATCAAGCACGTTAGTGATGTCGGCCAGCATTTCTTCGCCAACGATACTGGAGAACAGGCCGTTGTAGAGATACACGACATCAGGCAGCGTGTCTGCCGCGGCGAGCACAGACAACTTCTGGCTGGCGTCGTTGGAGCCAAGCGCAGTTTCTTCAATATGAACATTGGGATAGAGCGCAAGGAATTCTTCCATGCACCTGCGGAACATACGGGAAGACGTTACCGCCTTGGCATTCTCTTCCGTGTGTTCGTGGATGATCGTCAGTGTGACTTCGCGGCTCGTCCAGTCGTCGCCCTCAGCAAAGGCCGTGCAGCCCGTAAGGAACACCAGCGTCAGGAGAATCACTACGAGTTTTTTCATGTTTCCCATCCTTTCTTTTATCGGGTTTTGACTGAATTCATTATACCGTTTGTTCTGTCCTGATAAAATGCCATTTTCTTGCCGCGCTTTTTCAAAAAACGAGCACGTTTTTTCTATGTCGCCATGCGACCGGATTGAAATATCCGCAGAATTGCCCTCTTAGTATAAGAATCGACCATCCGGACGAAATTGGCTGTCTGGTTTCTTCTCAAATGCTGTTTCTCATGCTATAATGTCCATCGGCTACAACGCCGTCACGCGCTTTTCTTTTTCAGGCGCATGATTTTCTTTTATGGAGTGATCTTTTTGAAAAAGCTCAGCCTTGCCGCGCGCCAGAGCATCCTCACCATCATGTTCGGCTTTGTCCCGTTTGTCGTCGTGATGATCTGCGGCTTTTCCTATCTTTCCGACATCTCTCGCCGTGAACAACTGACCGCCCAGCATTTCAGTCTGCAAAGCGTAGCAACCGCGCTAGATTATATCATCTCCAACTACGACGAGACAAGCCAGTATATCATTGGAAACGACGCTGTGCGCACTTTTCTCAAGTGTAACGCGCCGGTCAATTCTGCAGAATATCTCAGCGCGGCCAACACCACCATGAACGCGCTGCTCTCGTTACCATTCACCACGTCACCAGGGCAGACATGCGCTATCTTCTCCATGAGCGGCAACCGGATCTATCGCGGCGTGACCGATCAGATCAGCATAACACCCGAAGAAATCGCGCGCTGCGAAAGCCTCAACGGACGCTGGTTCTGGAGTATCGCTGAAGACTCCCTCTCCATCTGCCGCCTCTTGCGCGATAAGGAATGGGTCGCCAGTCGGCTCGGCTATCTGAAAATTCAGATCCAAACTGACTCTCTACTACCACTTCTATCCACGTTGCCTGAACTAAACGGTATCAACCCGATGTTTCTTCTTTATGATACGGACATCGGTGGCATCTTGCTCGACAACCTCAGCGACCACGAAAGCGCATGGCTGATGAGCCAACTCGATCTCAACGCCGTCACCAACGGCGTAAGGAACGATTTTCACATTTGGCGCGGTTCCGACAGCTACTCCATCCTGACCCGCGTGCTCAAGGACGGCCACAGCACGCTCATTGCCGCCTTCCCCGACAGCGCTGCGCAATACCGCCAGATGAAGATCACGATTTTCGCAAGCGCTTTCGCGCTTTCCGTACTGCTAACGGCGATTCAGATTCTGATTTTCCGCCATCTGGTCGCCAAGCCGCTCAACAAACTCGGCTCACTCATGTCCTCCGTCGAACATGAAGAATACGGCGTATCCTTTCACATTCGCGGCCACGATGAGATTTCCGAGCTGGCCGCCCGCTTCAATAGCATGTCCACGCGGTTGGAACAGCTGCACCGGCAGGTCTATCAGAGCGAGCTCAGTATGCGCGCGGCCGAAATCCGCATCCTTGAAAAAGAAATCAATCCGCATTTCTTCTTCAACACGCTCAACACCATCTACTGGACGATTCAGGTTGGCAATGCAGATAAGGCGGCGGAAATGATTCAGGATCTTTCCAGCCTCTTCAGGCTTTCGCTCTATCGGTCCACAGACGATCTCGTTCCGCTGGATACCGAGCTCGCACATATGCAATGTTATCTGGCACTAGAAAAAATGCGGATGGGCAGTGCGTTGGAATACTCCATCGACATTCAGCCCGGTCTCGAAGGTGTAAAAGTTATCAAGCTAATTCTTCAACCACTTATTGAAAACGCCATCGTTCATGGCATCGCACCGCAAGAAAGAGGCGAAATCTCCATCTCGATCTACACCGATGGAAACTGCCTGTGCTATCTCGTCTACGATAACGGCATCGGTGCCGATCCGGAAGCGATTGAGCGCATTCTGCATACGCCGCCGAAGAACGGCTCCACGCATGGCATCGCCCTACGCAACGTTAATGAACGCATCCAGTTAAGGTTCGGCGAATCCTTCGGCGTTTCCTATCGTCTCCCAGCCGACGGTGGCAGCGCTTTCATCGTGCGTCAGCCGCTGCTCGTCACGTCTGGACAGCTTTCCGAAAAAACAGGAGGTTCCTGATGATCCGTCTTTTGATTGTTGATGATGAACCGCTTGTCCGCTATGGAATTCGCCACGCCATTCCGTGGCAACAGCATGGCGTGGAGGTGGTCGGCGAAGCCGGAAACGGACGCGTCGCAATGGAAATGGTTTCCCAGCATCATCCAGATGTTGTACTATGCGATATCCTTATGCCCGTGCAGGACGGCATCTCGTTCATCCGTGAGCTGCACGCAATCCTTCCGGAAATTCGCGTCATCATGGTTACGGGACACGGTGACCAGAAATACATGATGGAAGCCATCCACAACTCCGTGCGCGATTATCTGCTCAAGCCCGCCAGCCC
>CAZKJW010000058.1:0-1420 GCA_964553125.1 uncultured Oscillospiraceae bacterium | reverse complement strand
TGCGCGCAGGATGGCGCTTTGGTACTCGCGCAGCAATGCGAAACAATATTTTCAGCCTTCGATCCGCTCATCTCGCTGCTTCCGGATTCTGCCACTGTTGTTTCCGTGCTGAATCTGCCGCGTTCCGTCAGCGCGGCGGAGCTTACCGCCTCCCTACCCGATGCAATTCCCGGCCTATCCGGCTCCATGGTGTTTTCCGGCTGTTGCGACAATCTGGACGTGCTTTCCACACTTTATCCTGCCGCGAAACTCGCACTGGAGCGCGCTTTTTGGTACAGCAATGAAAAGCTGATCGCAGCGGATCAGATTCCACTGTCCGTTATCCCCACGGACGAAATTACAAAGCTGGAGTATCGCATTTTTGATGCAATTCAGGAAGGCGATACGCAGGATATCCGGCGTACTGCTAGCTTCCTGCTCGACCGGCTCTATGCGCTCAAACCCGATCGGAAGCTGTTGCAATCGCTCCTGAACCGCATCATGCAGACCGTCAACATGATCTGCCGTAACCAACACTCCACTACGCTGCCCTTTCCGGATGCATGCGGCTATGAGGCATTCCACGAAGCATTCCTTTCCATGTGTTGCCAGCCAAAATGTTCAGGCGGAACTTTCGGCAGCGGTCAGGTTGGGAGAATCCTCCGCTTCATCGAGCATAACTATAACCTGAATATCTCGCTGGAAAGCATCGCTGCGCAACTATATCTTTCGCCGACCTATCTCTCACGCCTGCTGAACGAGAAAACTGAGTTCGGCTTCTACGGCTGGCTGCACTATTTTCGCATCGAAAAGGCCAAGGAGTTGCTCACCCGCACGGAAATGAAACACTACGAAATCGCTCAGGCTGTCGGCTACAACACATACAAGATTTTCTCGGAGCATTTTCAAGAAATCGCCGGCTGTACAGCCAGCGAATACCGCCGACGCTGCCATGCAAAAGGCGGGCACGATCAGCAGACGTAGGCGCCCTGGTCGGATGAAATAGCCGGTTCGGCTTTTTCATAAAAAATGTAGGTTTTTCAAACATTTTGTACACCGACCTGTGAGAGCCGTTCCTTTGGTGACAGCCTGTGCAGTGGTCGCATGGGGTGGGCGTTGCTGCGACTTTGGTGGGCAGCGAGCTGCCCACCAAAGTCGGCAAGGGAGTAGAAACGGTGAGTGGCATAGAAGCGTTTCTGGTCTTCGCGGTGACTGCGTTCAACCTTGCCGTTGTGCCTGGGCGTATAGGGGCGGATGAGCTTGTGGCGGATGCCCAGTGCGCTTGCAGTACTTTCAAACAGCGTTGGTATATTCCGTTTCGTGTTGGCAAAACGGTTGGTAAACTCAAAGCCGTTGTCGGTCTGGACACACTCCACTTTTACGCCCTTGCGGGCAAAAGCGGCAACCACCCTGCGCAGAAAATCCGCCGAGGAATAGGTGC
>CAZKJW010000057.1:7247-14345 GCA_964553125.1 uncultured Oscillospiraceae bacterium | reverse complement strand
CTGTGCCTTGAATTCGGAAACGATCCAGTTGATGATACGCTGGTCGAAGTCGTCGCCGCCTAAACGGTTGTTACCTGCGGTGGCCAAAACTTCCTGTACGCCGTCGCCCATTTCAATGATGGAAACGTCGAAGGTACCGCCGCCCAGGTCGTATACCATGATCTTCTGGTCGTTTTCCTTATCGGCGCCGTAGGCCAGGGCTGCGGCGGTGGGTTCGTTGATGATGCGCTTTACATCCAAACCGGCAATGCGGCCGGCGTCCTTGGTGGCCTGACGCTGGCTGTCGTTGAAGTAAGCGGGAACGGTGATGACGGCCTGTGTCACGGTCTGACCCAGATACGCTTCAGCGTCGGCCTTCAGCTTCTGAAGGATGAACGCGGAGATATCCTGCGGGGTGTAGTCCTTGCCGTCGATGCCGATGCGGCGGGAAGTGCCCATGTCGCGCTTGATGGAGATGATGGTGCGATCGGGGTTGGTGACAGCCTGACGCTTCGCAACCTGACCGACGAGACGTTCGCCGTTCTTGGTGAAGGCCACGACAGAAGGCGTAGTGCGCGCGCCTTCGGCGTTCGGGATAACGACGGGCTCGCCGCCTTCCATCACGGCGACGCAGCTGTTGGTGGTGCCAAGGTCAATACCGATAATCTTGCTCATGATTCATTTCCTCCTTGTATTTTGAAACCAGCATTTTGGGTGAGTGTCTTTTTTGGGAATCTATCATCAACGCGGGCGGGCGTCAGTCGGCGGCGACCACGCGGACCATCGCGTGGCGAACCACGCGCGTTTCCGTTTTGTAGCCCTTCTGAAGCACCGTGCAGACGGTGCCGGGCTCGCCTTCCGAACTGTCGGCCTGCGCCACGGCATTTTCAAGCTCCGGGTCAAACGGCTGGCCGAGGCATTCAATCTCGGTCACACCGCGCTTGGAGAGCACCTCCAGCATCTGCCGATGCACCATTTCCACGCCGTCGCGGAACGGGGTTTTTTCGACCTGCGCGGCCAGCGCGCGTTCAAGGTTATCGATGACAGGCAGCATCAGCAGCACGGTTTCGCGCGCGCCGTCCGCCCATGCCTCCGACCGCACGGCGTTGTTGCGGCGGCGGAAGTTGTCAAACTCTGCCTGCACGCGCTGCGCCATATCGAGGTATTCGTCGCGCTTGTGCTCCGCGGCCTTGAGCAGCTCCTCCACAGAAACCGTCTTTTCGTCGGATGCGGCGGTTTCCTCCTGCGGCGCAGCCGCCTGTTCTTCCAAAGGCTGCTCCGTGGTTTCGGGCTGTTTCTTGTTGTCTTTCATTCCGTCTCTCCCTGCTTTCTGTCTTGCTCTTTCGGGCCGCCCTGCGGCCTTTGAAGCTGCGTGCGGTCTCTTTCGGACATCAGTTCGCCCAGCGCGCGCCCCATGTAGTCCAGCACGGGAATCACGCGCGCGTAGTGCATTCGCGTCGGGCCGATGACGCCGATGGTGCCCGTCGTTTCGTCGCCAATGCGGTAATTCATCGTCACCACCGAGCAGTCGCTCGTTTCCGGCATCCCGGTCTCCTCGCCGATGCGGATAGTGAACACCATCTGCGGCTTGGAGCGCATCAGCTGCATCAGCTTATCCCGCCGCTCCAGCACGGACAGCACCGCGCGCGCCTTTTCCGTGTCGGAATACTCGGGGTAATGCAGGATGTTCGACCGCCCGCCGACCATCACTTCCTTCACGTCCGCGCGTTCCACCGCCTCGATCACGTCGGAGAACATCAGCCTCCTGTCGCGATAGCGCGCCGCCATGTCCATCAGCTTCGGCCGGACTTCATCGGGCGAAAGCCCTCTGAGCTGCTCGGTGAGCATCCGGCCAATCTCAAAGAGATCCTCCGGCGTCAGCGACGCGTCCACGCGGATGACGTTGTCGCGGATGATCCCCGCATCCGTGACCATCACCATCAGCGCCGCCCCCTCCGTGACGGGCACAAACTGGATGTGCCGCACCTTCGGCGAACGCGACTGCGGCGCGGTAACGACCGCCGTATACTGCGTCACATCGGAAATGGCCTGCGCCGCGCTGCGGATAACGTCCTCCACCTGATGCGTGCGGCTGTCGAAATGGCTGCGCAGCTGGTCTGCCGTTTCCGGCGAAAGCTGCGGCAAGCCGTGCAGCAAGTTTTCAACATACAGCCGGTACGCCTTCATGGAAGGCACGCGGCCAGCCGACGTGTGCGGCTGATCGAGGAAGCCCAGCTCCTCCAGATCGCTCATCTCGTTGCGGATAGTGGCCGAGCTCAGACCGCCGACGTCGTATTTCTTGGAGATTGTCCGCGAACCCACAGGAACGGCCGTCATGATGTAGTCGTCGATAATCGCCTGCAAAATCCGCAGCTTTCTCTCGTCCATCGTCATTTTCAGCCCTCCCTTCGCCAATCTCGTTTTGTTAGCACTCAAACTGATTGAGTGCTAATCCAACGGTGACAGAATAGCACGTTTGACTTTCCTTGTCAATAGTCAAAAGAAAAAATTTTCTGCTTTGCGCGAAACTCTGCGGTCTTTGCGGCTCACCACACAGCGCCGCCGCATTGCGCATAAAAAAAACGGCTCTGTTTGCGCAAAAAACGCAGCCAAAGCCGTTAGCAAGATTTGTTCCTTTGTCACTCCATCAGCTCGGTCAGCACGCGGTTCTGCAGGTCCAGCCCTCTCGGCGTCAGCCACAGATGCTCGTCGTCCCACTCGCACAGCCCCTCATTGCGGAGCTTATGGAGCTTTTCTTCGTAAATGTTGAACGTTTCCTGGTCGCCCCAGTCCACGCCGTCCACCAGCCGTAGGCCGAGCATCAGCCGCTCAAAGCGCTGCTCGTCCGGGCCGATCTTCTGCAGGTTGCTCTTCTCGCCGTGCATGTAGCCTTCGAGCGTGGCCGCGTTCGTCCAGCGGCGGTTGTGCATCAGCGAAGCCGCAGCGCAGCCGATGCCCAGATAATCGCGCCGCGTCCAGTAGATGAGATTATGCCGGCACTCATAGCCGGGCACGGCATAATTGGAAATCTCGTAGCGCTCCAGCCCTGCGTCCTCGGTCATCCAATGGGCGTCGTCGTCCATCTCGGCGAGCTCGTCCTCGTTCGGGAGTAGCTCCGGATGATCGTGATAGCGCTCATAGAACGGCGTGCCCTCCTCGACGATCAGGCTGTAAAGCGACAGGTGCTTTGCGCCCAGCGCCAGCGCCTTTTCGAGCGATTCGCGGAAATCGGCCGGCCGCTGCCCGGGCAGCCCGTACATCAGGTCGATGTTGATGTTTTCAAACCCGGCGGCCTGCGCGTCGCGCACGGCTTTTTCCACATCGGGCCAGCGATGGATGCGTCCGAGCGTTTCCAGAAGCGAATCCTGCGCGGCCTGCGCGCCGATAGAGAGGCGGTTGAAACCCATGGCGCGCAGCGCCGAAAACGTATCCTCATCCACCGTGCCGGGATTGGCCTCGATGCTGATTTCGGCGTTGTCGGCGACGTTCATGTTCTTGCGGATTTCGCGCATCAATTCGCGCAGGAGCGCGACGGGAAGCACCGTCGGCGTGCCTCCGCCGAAGTAAATCGTCTCAACGTCCAGCCCGTGCGCGAACTGGATTTCTTTTTTCATGCCCGCCACGACCGGAAGCCAGAACGCCTCCCTGCCGGCAAACGAAGCAAAATCGCAGTAATCGCACTTGCGCTTGCAAAACGGAATGTGCAGATACAGCCCAACGCCCATCAGGAGTCCTCCATCTTCAGCACCTGCATAAACGCCTCGCTCGGAATCTCCACCGTGCCGAACTGGCGCATACGCTTTTTGCCCTCTTTCTGCTTTTCCAGCAGCTTCTTCTTGCGCGTGATATCGCCGCCGTAGCACTTGGCCAGAACGTCCTTGCGCACGGCCTTGACCGTCTCGCGCGCGATGATCTTTCCGCCGATGGCGGCCTGAATCGGGATTTCAAACTGCTGGCGCGGGATCACGTCCTTGAGGCGCTCGGCCATCATTCTGCCGCGCGTATAGGCGCGGTCGCGGTGAACGATCATAGACAGCGCGTCGCAGACGTCGCCGTTGAGCAGCATATCCAGCTTGACCAGATCGCTCTTGCGATAGCCCGAAAGCTCGTAATCCAGCGACGCATAGCCGCGCGAACGGCTCTTGAGCGTGTCGAAGAAATCGAAAATGATTTCATTGAGCGGCATCTCATAGCGCAGCACAACGCGGTTGCCCTCATACTGCATATCGCGGAACTCGCCGCGCTTCTGCTGGCAAAGATCCATCAGCGGGCCGACATACGCTTCCGGCGTATGGATGTGCGCCAGCACAAACGGCTCGCGCATTTCGGCAATGCCGGCCGGGTCGGGCATGTTGGTGGGGTTGTCCAGCCGAATCTCCGTGCCGTCCGTTTTGGTCAGCTCGTAGACGACGTTGGGCGCGGTGGTGATGAGATTCAGGTCGAACTCGCGCTCAAGGCGCATCTGAATGACTTCCATGTGGAGCAGCCCGAGGAAGCCGCAGCGGAAGCCGTAGCCCAGCGCGGCGGACGTTTCCGGCTCATACACAAGCGAAGCGTCGTTGAGGCGCAGCTTGTCCAGCGCCTCGTGAAGCGGCTCGTAGTCCGCGCCGTCGGCGGGATAAATGCCGCAATAGACCATGGGGCTGACCTTGCGGTAACCCGGCAGCGGCTCATCCGCGGGGTTCTCGTCGTCGGTGATCGTATCGCCCACGCGGGTATCGACAATATCCTTGATCGACGCGCCGATATAGCCCACGTCGCCGGGGCGAAGCTCGTCCATTGCAACGTAGCCCGGCTTGAAGGAACCGACCTCCACCGTGTCAAACGTCGCGCCGGAAGCCATCATGCGGATACGCGTGCCCGCGCGCACGACGCCCTGCATCACGCGCACATAGCACATCGCTCCGCGATAGTTGTCGTAGAACGAATCGAACACCAGCGCCTTGAGCGGCTTATCCGCATCGCCCTTGGGCGCGGGAATATACTTGACGATATCCTCCAGCACCTCGTCGATGTTGATTCCGTTCTTTGCGCTGATCAGCGGCGCATAGCTTGCATCCAGCCCGATAATGTCCTCGATCTCCCGGCGCGTTTCTTCCGGCTGCGCGCTGGGCAGGTCGATTTTGTTGATGACGGGAATGATCTCCAGATCATGGTCAAGCGCCATGTAGACGTTTGCCAGCGTCTGCGCTTCCACGCCCTGCGTGGAATCCACCACAAGCAGCGCGCCCTCGCACGCGGCCAGCGCGCGCGAAACCTCATAAGCGAAGTCCACGTGGCCGGGCGTGTCAATCAGGTTGAGAATATAGGTTTCGCCGTCCTGCGCCTTGTATTCCATGCGCACGGCCTTGGACTTGATGGTGATGCCGCGCTCGCGCTCAAGCTCCATCGAGTCGAGAATCTGTTCCACCATTTCGCGCTTTTGAAAAACGCCGGTGCGTTCCAGCAGACGATCGGCCAGCGTGCTCTTGCCGTGGTCGATGTGCGCGATGATGCAGAAATTGCGAATATGATCCATCCGTTCGGACATACTTTCCCTCCGGCCATATGATCCCAGTTTTACAGAAACTATCATAGCCGAATCGCGGCCAAATTGCAAGAGATTGATTGATTCTTCCTCTTATGGTATACTCCCCTTCGCCGGGGAGGTGGCTGTTATGGCGATTGGACGCGATTACTGGCGCAAAGCTTTGCGCCAGACCAAGGATGTGCGTATGCTCGCGCTGGCGGGGATGCTCTGCGCGCTGCGCATCGTGTTGGAAAGCTATCTGTGCGTGCCGCTCGGCCCGAACCTTGAGTTTTCTCTGGCGTTTCTTCCCAACGCGCTCGGCGCGATGGTGTACGGCCCGGTGCTTGCGCTTTTGTCCGGCGCGGTGACGGATGTCGCCAGCTGGCTGCTCGTTTCAAAGGGGCCGTTTTTTCCGCTGTTTACGCTGCTGGAAATGCTTTCTTCGTTCCTGTACGGGCTGTTTTTATATGAAAAAAAGCCGTCCTTCGCGCGCTGCGCGCTGTGCAAAGGGCTGCTCAATCTCGTCTGCAACGTGCTGCTGACGTCGCTTTTCCTTTCGCTGATGTACGGAAAAGCCGCGTCGGTCTACATGGTCGGCCGTATCGTCAAAAACGCCGCGCTGTTCCTGCCGGAGGGGGTTTTGATGTCGCTGCTGCTCAAAGCGATGCAGCCGCGCATCAGGGCAATGCGGGGCGGGAGCCTGTAAAATCGCAGCTTTGCTGCCGTTGCCGCAGGAACCGGCTGATGGCTGTGCTGTTTTAACGCGCGAAAAATATTTCCGCACATATCGACAAAATCGGGAGCTTCTTAAATTTTCAAAAAATGCAGGATGAAAAGGCTCTGGCGTCAAGAAGGCAGAGAGGAAAACGGAAATGAAAATCACCCTTGATATCGACAATATCGACTATGGCGCGTTGGCAGAACTGTTCCTGCCCCTGATTCATGATAAGCTGGCAGAAAAAGACGGCGCCACCGTAGCAATCCTGACGAAGATTGCAGGAATGCCGCCAATGCTTGCCGGAAAAATGATCGATATGCTGCCGCAGGATACCAAGGATGAAATTGCAGCAATGCTTGTTAACAAAAACAAGGAAAAGATCATAGAGTCCGTTACGAAATTTGCCGCCCAGAAAGGGCTCTCATTCCACATTGATGATTTCAGCGTGGAACAATCCGCGCCTTGCAGACACGAAACACATATACCGCTCTCACCAGAAAGGTTTTGCTCTGTAAACAGTGCAAAACCTTTCTCTTTTATTCCGGTTGAAAAGCCTTGAAAATCAGGCGGATGATTTCGTATTTTTTTCCGCCCGAAATATAATGCCTCAGCGCATAGGACAGCCGTGCGCAAAATCTCCCGCCGCCTCGCGGCGCAATGTGCGCTCACAGATCATTTCACCCGCAATGCTGCCGGCGATTTCTTCAGGCGTTATGGCCCTGATGGCCGTGCCAATGGGTGTGTGGACACGGCTTACCGCATCTTCCGGCGCGCCCGCCTCCCGCAGGTGCGCATTCACCGCCACATGGCTGACGGCGGCTGCACCCTCCAGCCCAGAAGCGGCTCATAAGCTGCTCTCCTGATTTCATGCTGGCAGGCCGCGCCCGCAGCA